>CAYNHC010000094.1:0-12313 GCA_964396705.1 uncultured Paludibacter sp. | reverse complement strand
TACAAACTTTACAAACTTTACAAACTTTACAAACTTTACAAACTTTACAAACTTTCAAACTTTATAAACTTTAAAAACTTTACGAACTTTCAAACTTTATAAACTTTACAAACTTATATATTATGCAACACATTAAACTTTCTATTGACAAAGCATTTGGATTTATATCTGAACAGGCTGTAGCTGGTTATAAAGAACAAGTAGCAGCAGCAAATGCTTCTTTACACAATGGAACCGGAAAAGGAAGCGATTTTCTTGGTTGGTTGAACTTGCCAACTTCAATTGACGAAGCTCATTTAGCAGATGTTGAAAATACTGCAAAAATTCTACGCGATAATTGCGAAGTTGTTGTCGTAATTGGAATAGGCGGGAGTTATCTTGGCGCAAAAGCTGTGATTGATGCTCTCTCTAACAGTTTCGACTGGTTACAGACTGAACGCAAATCACCTGTAGTGGTTTATGCAGGACAAAATATCGGTGAAGACTATTTATTTGAACTTCAGGAATTGTTGAAAAATAAAAAGTTCGGTATTATCTCTATTTCAAAATCGGGAACAACAACCGAGCCTGCTTTGGCTTTCCGCTTGCTAAAAACACAATTGGAAGAGCAACAGGGTAAGGAAGCTTCCAAACAACTGATTGTTGCAATTACCGACAAAGCGCGTGGAGCTTTGCGCACTCTTGCTGTACAGGAAGGTTACAAAACTTATGTAATTGAAGACAATATTGGCGGTCGCTATTCTGTGCTTTCACCTGTAGGTTTGTTGCCTGTAGCTGTTGCCGGTTTCGACATTCGTCAATTAGTTGCAGGAGCAGTTTATATGGAAAATCTTTGCGGAACTCAAACAGCCTACGAAGAAAATCCTGCTGCTCAGTATGCTGCGGTTCGGAATGAACTATACAAAAATGGTAAGAAAACTGAAATTCTTGTGAACTTTCATCCAAAATTGCATTATATCGGCGAATGGTGGAAACAACTTTACGGCGAAAGTGAAGGTAAAGATAATTTGGGTATTTTCCCTGCTGCAGTTGATTTTACCACCGATTTACATTCGATGGGACAATGGATTCAGGAAGGTGAACGTACTATTTTCGAAACCGTGATATCAGTCAATAAACCTGATAATACCAAAATCTTCCCACACGATGCAGCAAATCTTGATGGTTTGAATTTTTTGGCAGGAAAACACGTTGATGAAGTAAATAAAATGGCCGAACTCGGTACCATGATTGCACATATCGATGGTGGTGTTCCGAATCTGAAAATTGAATTACCTCAATTAAATGAATATTATTTAGGCGAGTTACTTTATTTCTTCGAAAAAGCTTGTGGTATAAGTGGATATGTACTTGGCGTAAATCCGTTCGACCAACCCGGAGTGGAAGCTTATAAGAAAAATATGTTTGCATTGCTCGACAAACCAGGGTATGAAGCTGAAACAAAAGCGATTAAAGCCAGATTGTAAACTGCGGATAAGAAAATTTGAAATTGAGTTAATTAGAAATTAAATAAAATTAAAGGCTGACATAATAAATTTTGTCAGCCTTTAATTTTTTTATCGCGAAATGTAAAGTACATCACCCGAAAGAGATGTTTTATAACGTTTCAGTACTTCTTTTGCCGGCCCTGATGATGGATTCCCGATTCCATAGCCAATGTCGTAAACCGAACCACATTCTTTGCACACCGCTTGTCCAATATCATTGGGATAAACTTTGATAGTATTTTTTGCTTCGTACGGACAAGCCATATCAAACGCATAATATTCTCCATCAAATCCGGTGTAAACCAAAATTCCCCCGTAACCAATAAAATCAGTTTCAAATCTTCTTTGTTCAAAAAGAAGATATTGATTGACAGAATTCTTGAAAGTAGGGTAGGTGGTAGTCAGGTTTAATTGTAATCGAACAGGATAATCAGGTATTGAGGATGTTACATTATCATAACAACCTGAGAAAGTTGTCGAAAAAAATAAAATGAAAAATATATTTTTTAAAATTTTCATTCAAGAAGAACCTGTTTACTATTGTAATGATGAATAGAAATTAAGAAATTAGGAAATTAGGAAAATAAGAAATTAAGAAATTGAGAAAATAGGAAAATTAATTAATCAAAAACACGAAACGCGAAACACGAAACGCGAAACGTCAACCCTCAAACTTTCAACCTAATTCACCTATTCTCCATAATTCTTCAGCAGTAAAACTAAGGTTTTTCAGAGCATTAATATTATCCTGAAGCTGTTTTACAGAACTTGTGCCAACAATCACCGAGTTAACTTCACTTTTGTGAAAACACCAGGCTAAAGCCATTTGCGCAAGCGTTTGTCCACGTTGAGCAGCAATCTCATTAAGTTTAGTAATTTTATTTACTACTTCGGGGGTTATCTGATTAGCTTGCAGAAAACCATAACTATGTGCCGCACGGGAGTTTTCCGGTATTCCCTGTAAGTATTTGTCGCTAAGTAATCCCTGTGAAAGTGGTGAAAAACCGATAAATCCAACTCCATTTTCTTTGGCAAGCGGTAAAACTTCGTGCTCAATTTCGCGGGCAAAAATGCTGTAACGTCCCTGATAAATAAGGCAGGGAGTTCCGTTTTCTTTCAAAATACGATAGGCTTCGCGTGCTTTGTCTTCGGGATATTTTGAAATGCCAACATACAAAGTTTTTCCCTGTTTAACCATGTCCGATAAAGCGCCCATTGTTTCTTCAATTGGAGTTTTTGGATCGTAACGGTGCGAGTAGAAAATATCAACATAGTCCAACTTCATGCGTTTCAGACTTTGCTCCAGACTTGCAATCAAATATTTACGCGAACCTCCATCACCATAAGGACCGGCCCACATTTCGTGACCGGCTTTAGTACTTATTACCAACTCGTCGCGGTACGATGAGAAATGTTCTTTCAGTATTTTACCAAAGTTTTTCTCAGCGCTACCAAAGGGAGTTCCGTAATTATTGGCTAAATCGAAATGCGTGATGCCATTGTCGAATGCATGTTTCAACATTTTCAAAGCTTCTTCTTTATCATCTACATCACCGAAGTTATGCCACAAACCAAGTGATATTTTAGGAAGCTGCAACCCGCTCTTTCCGCAGTAATTATATCCGACCGATTGTTTATATCTTTCAGGATTTGGAACGTATTGTTCTGTTTTTGACATAATAACAAAAAGTTTGAAGATTTGAAAGTTTGAAATTTGAAGTTTTAAACTTTGGAAAAGTTTGTAATAATCAATTTAAAATTTTACCTCAGGGGCTTTTTCACTTCCTTCTTCTGCTTCGAAATATGCTTTCTTTTCAAATCCACCGATTGAAGCAATTATATTTGCCGGAAATTTACGAATTGACTGGTTAAATTCTTTTGAAAGGTTGATAAAGCCGGTACGGGCAGTTGAGATTCTGTTTTCAGTGCCTTCCAATTGAACCTGTAAGTCTCTGAAGTTCTCGTTAGCTTTCAAATCAGGATAGTTTTCAGTAATCATCATAAGTCTTCCCAATGCTGAAGTTAATTCGCCCTGAACTGCCTGAAATTTCTGTAATTTCTCAGGAGTCAGATTATCTGCATCAACAGTAACCTGTGTTGCTTTTGCGCGTGCAGCTACAACACCTTCAAGCGTTTCGCTTTCGTGTGCGGCATAACCTTTAACAGTAGCTACAAGGTTAGGAATTAAATCGGCGCGACGTTGATATTGGTTTTCTACATTTGACCATTCGGCTTTTACAGCTTCGTCTTTATTTACCAAACCATTGTACATCGAAACACCCCATAATATAGAAATCAATAAAACAGCTCCTACACCAAGAAGCATAATTGAATTTTTTTTCATAATTGTCTTTTATTTGAATTGTTATTTTTGAATTAAAAATATTTTCTAATGAACCCGAAAACGAAAAAATAATGTAAAATGTAAAATGTAAATTACTGAACCCGAAACATTAAACATGAAATCCTAAATAATTATCACCATCCACTTGTAGCACCACCGCCACCCGACATTCCACCACCAAAACCACCTCCGCTGAATCCACCTCCGCCACCACCACCGAAACCTCCGCGTCCGCTACTGAAGATACTACCAGCCACAGCTCCACCTACTATTGCGTCGGTGTTGCGCTGAAGTCGGGGAATATTATCATTGTGATGTTCTTCGTATCCGCAGAATTTACAATGGTAGGTTGTACGTTCGGTTCCTCCACTGATATACGTTGGAGCAACAATAGTGTGTTTGTCTTTCAGAATAAAAGCTTTAGTTCCGCATTTTGGACAATCACTGTAAATGCTTGGCTTGTCGAGCGTGAAAATTGCTTCATTTTTACAACTTTCGCAAACAAAAACATCATAATCTACTGCATGTAACTGTTCTTCGAACTGTTGTGCAAGTTTCAGATATGCATCTTCTTGTTTTTCGGTTAGCAGGTGCATAGTTCCATCGCATTCATTGCATTTAATAGGTGCACGACGAATTTTACGCATCATTATTTTACCATAAATGTTGGCAGGAATAGTTGTTACAGGTACAGGCAAAATAAAAAGCAACCAGTATAACGGTAATTTCAACAGCAATACGGCAACAAATGCAATGACCGGAATCAGCACGGAAATCAGGACAATAACACCTGTCTTTTCACTTTTTAATGCTTTGTATCGTGCTATATTGTTTGGAAATGAAGTGTTGGTCTTTACTTTATTTGCGATTGAATTTATCCAAAAGAATGAAAGAAACATTAGGATAACATAAGCAATTGCAGCGATTGGTAGAATTTCATTCCATGGAATTACAATTTTTTGGTCGAAGGGTTCATTTCTGACCAATGACGCTGTTTTTTGTATTCCGGCAATAAATCCTGCATCAAAATCACCTTTTTTGAATTCAGGAATCATGTATTCTTTCTGAATACGTCCACAAATTATGTCGGGTAATACTCCTTCGAGTCCGTAGCCGGTTTCAAATTTTATTAGTTTTTGATCCTGAACAAATAAAATAAGCAGACCATTGTTATTCTTTTTACTTCCGATTCCCCATTCTTTGAAAAGTGAGTTGGCAAAAATTTCAATACTCTCTGATCCAATAGAGTTTACAATAACTACTGCAACCTGAGCGCCGTTTTTAGCTTCAAGAGTATCCAGGATTGTATTTAGCCTATAAACAGTTTCTTCACGTAAAATACCATCCGGATTACTAACATAGGAATTGTTTATTGTTTTCGGATTGGGAATTGTTTTTACAGTATATTCTGCAGCTTGTACAAATCCAAGAATAAAGATAAATATGACAACAAAGAAATGTTTCATGAACTTGATTTTTAATCAAAAATATAATTTGTAAAAGCTGAATTTAATTTTAAATCAATAATTTAGAATTACTGAATCTCTATTAATAATTATTCTTCACCTGAATCAAGTAGCTCAACTTCAAAAATAAGCGTCGAATGAGGTGGAATGTCACCCCGTCCATCTTCTCCATAGCCCAAATCAGCAGGAATATAAAAGATATATTTACCACCACCATTCATTTTTGCGATTCCCTCTTGCCAACCGGGAACAGCACCTGAAAGATATGAGTAATACTCTCCACTGTCGAATAAATTATCTTCTTCAAAAGTTCCGTTGTAATTTTGAATAAGCGATCCTTTATAATTGGCTCTAATCCAACTACTTGAACTGGGACGACGCATTACTCCCTGATGAATCACTTTATAACACAATCCGCTTTCGGTCTGTTTAAATCCGGGATCGTTTTTATGTGCTTCGAACCATTTTTCGTTTAATATTTTCCAGTCGGCATACGCATCATCTTCACATGATGAGAAACTAAAAATCAGAATGGTTGCAAAAAATAACGGAAGCAGGAGACCTTTTATATTTTTCATAAATGGGATAAATTATCAGTTTTTTGTTTGTTTTTTGTATATTGTTTTGAAAATGATTTGTTTGCAAATTTCGGCATAGCTCTTTTTGGTCCCCATCCAAAATAATTGAATGCAAATGTACCAATATTTTTCATGTTTCCCGAAAAAAAGTCAAATCCATCGCGTTTTGAGCTTATGAGTTGAAATCCTTTCATAATTGCTTTTTCAGCAACAGGTCGTAAATTCATATCAACTGTTTTACGTCGATTGGCAAGTAAAATATCGGTTAACGGAATTTTTACAGGACAAACTTCTACACATTTTCCGCAAAGGGTTGATGCAAAACTTAAATGAGAAAAATCTTTAAATCCTCTCAGAAATGGTGTTAATACCGATCCTATAGGGCCACTGTAAGTAGTGTCGTAGGTATATCCGCCAATTGTTTTATAAACCGGACATCCATTGAGACAAGCTCCGCAGCGGATACATGCCAGCGATTCGTAAGCTTCATCATCGGCAAAAACATTGGTGCGTCCATTATCAAGCAGGATTACATACATTTTTTCAGGTCCATCAACCTCACTTTTTGTGCGTGGTCCGCTGAAAATGGAATTATAGGCTGTCATTTGTTGTCCGGTGCCATGTGCCGCCAATAGAGGATAAAATAATCCGAGCTGGCTCATTTTTGGTATGATTTTCTCAATGCCGGCTATTACAATATGCACCTTAGGGAATGCCGTTGTCATCAAACCATTCCCTTCATTCTCAGTTACCGAAATACCACCTATATCTGCTATCAGAAAATTGGCACCGGTAACTCCAATCTGAGCCGTCATATATTTTTTTCTCAGCACCTGACGTACATACTCTGTAAGTTCTTCGGGTGTACTGTTGGGAGGTGTATTGAATTTTTCGTTGAAAAGCTTCGCAATATCTTCTTTTGATTTATGCATGGCCGGAGTTACAATATGGTAAGGTCGCTCACCCGCCACCTGTACAATAAATTCGCCCAAATCTGTCTCTACCGATTCACATCCAAGTTTTTCAGCCGTTTCGTTCAGCTCTATCTCCTCAGTGGTCATCGATTTGCTTTTAACTAACAATTTAGCATCGTTGTCTTTTATTATTGTCTCAATAAAGGACGTAGCTTCATTCGTATCGTTTGCCCAAAGAACTTCTACGCCTCGTTCGCTAATATTTTTCTCGAACTGAAGCAGATACTTTTCCCAATTATTCAACACATCGCGTTTAATTGCAGCTGCTTGATATTTAGCAAGTTCTACATTTTTATAACGAGCCATACCTTTACTCACCGCCGTGTCATAGCGCGAAATATTGAACCGGATTGTATTCCGGTGTTTTTCGTCGAAAGAAATTTTTTCGGCAGCTTGATTAAAATTATGACTGTTAGTTGACATTTGCTCTGATTATCTATTTTTTTATAGTAAACTGAAAACTCCCGACTCTACTACCATCCAAAAAGAAATCGGCTCGATAATTTCCACTTTGGATTATTTCTTCCACTTTCCAATACATTACATCGTTAATAGCTTCACCTTCATATTCAAAATCTTTTTTTGAAGAATATGAAATTTCTTTGTTTTCGAAAGGAAAAACATTTGCAGGATTTTTAGTTAAAACCTCATCGTCCGGTCGCATTATCCGAAGATAAATTGTTTTATTTCCAGGTTGAGCCGTGATATTCTTAGCTATTGTGTAATTAAACTGGAGATTTGCAATTTGTGAAAAAATTCCCACTTTTCGATTTCTGTTATTAAGCGGAATCATACTGAAATTAGAAACTTCAAGTTTTGATGCTCTGTTAACCACTTCATGTAGTGTTTCTTTTTCTTTCGAAAGTTGCTCGACTGTTTGCGATGCTTCCTGATATTTTCGTCTTACTTCCTTATTCTCAGTTTTAAGTTCCTTATTCTCTGCATTTAACGAATCGATCTGATTTACATAATGCACCATTACTTTGCGTACCGTAGCCAATTCACCTTTCAACTGGGCAATGCGGCGAGTATTCGTTGATTTGGTTACACGTAATTCGTCTAATAATTGCTGAACTTTCATTTTTTCTTTTTCCAGCAATTTGAAGATTGAATCGTTTTTTATATTCGAAGTGTAACCATCAAATTCGGTGGTAAGTTCTTCAAATTCCTTCTCAACTTCTTTTTTCTCAAAAATCATCATTTCAACCTCATTATCTCTTTCTTTGTCTTTTTGATGATTTTTGTTGACAATATATATAATCGTAATGATTAATATAATAATTATTCCTCCAAGAATTCCGGGGATTAGTAAATTCTTTTTTTCCATATGATGTGAAATTATTCAGTAATAAAAAAATTAAAGAATACTAATAACTTTTTCGAGTTTTATTCCTCTCGACCCTTTGATTAGTATATAATTGTTTTTTATTGGATTTTGATCTAGAAAATTGATTGCTTCAGCTACATCTGAAAAAGTTTTGTACGGATTTGTAGTTTTTATAAACTCGGTTCCTACTAAATATACCGATTGAAATTTATAATTTATAATTAAATCAACAATCGCCTGATGTTCCACATTGCTTTGCTGGCCTAATTCGAGCATGTCACCTAGAATCAGTGTTTTATTATCAACCTTCATTTGAGCAAAATTCAAAATGGCAGCTTTCATGCTTGTAGGGTTTGCATTGTAGGTATCAACCACTAATTTATTTTTCTCTGTTTCAGTTAATTGAGATCTGTTATTTGTAGGTTGATAATTTTCAAGTCCCTGTTTAATTTCAGCATCCGTTAATCCGAAAAAATTCCCTATGGTCACTGCTGCTAACACATTTTCAGCGTTATAAGCGCCAATTAGTTTTGTGCTTACATCAAATATTGTTCCTTGATTTGTGCGGCATTGCATATTAAGCAGTGGCGAACATTCCGTTATTTTACCGGTTGCTGTGGCAGTTGATTCGTTTTCGGTTAAGCAATACTCAATCTGATTACCGGAATTATTTAGTCCCGATTTTTCAGCCATTTTCTTTAAAAACTGATTTTCAGAATTGATAAAAATTTGCTTTCCATTTTTTGCAATATAATCGTAAAGCTCTGCTTTTGTGTTCATTACCCCTTCAAATGATCCAAAACCTTCGAGATGTGCTTTACCCACGTTGGTAATTATTCCATAATCGGGACATGCAATTTCAACAAGGGTTTTAATTTCGCCCGGATGGTTGGCGCCCATTTCAATAATTGCAATTTCGTGTTCAGGTTTTAACTTCAAAAGAGTTAATGGTACTCCAATATGGTTGTTCAGGTTTCCCTGAGTGTACAAGATATTGTATTTAACTCCTAAAACAGAAGCTATTAGTTCTTTTGTAGTGGTTTTGCCGTTTGTGCCGGTGATTCCAACGATTTTTGTTTTAAGCGTATTGCGGTGATAGAGAGCTAATTGCTGTAATGATTCTAAAACATTATCAACAACAATAAATCTTTCGTACGTGGCAAATTCGGGTTCATCAATCACTGCATAAGCGCAACCATTCTCCAATGCATTGATTGCAAATTCGTTGGCATTGAAATTCTCTCCTTTCAAAGCAAAAAATATCGAGCCTTCAGGACAAGTACGACTATCGGTGCAGATAACCGGATGTTGTTGAAATATTGAGTAAAGTTGCATCTTTATAAGTTTAACGATGTAAAGTTGAATCACCTGCAAAGATAATCATAAAAAACAAGACCAAAAGATATAGTAATAATAATAATCACAAAAAAAGCTAAACCCATGCAGTGTTTAGCTTATATAATGCATTAAAATTAAAAATATTATAATAAATAATTGATGGATGCTTTGAACGAGTTGGTATTCAGGCTTGTTCCGCTTGCTTTATATCTATCCGTTAATCCCCAATCGTAGCCCGCTTTCAAAGTGATTTTTTTATAAGTTACTCCTCCGCCAACACCTGCCTGAAGATTGAAGCGTATTAAATTTTTGTCATCATAAAAATCATGTGTGGTAACAAATCCTAAAAAGGTAGTTTCTGCATTCTTTGCAATTTCGTAAGTAAAATTAGGTCCTGAATAAGCAAAACATTTAAAATCTTTGTTGATTGGAATATTTAAAGTAATATGTATTGGTAAATCAATATTATGAGCAGAAATTTTAGTTGATGCAATGTAAGTGGCTTCACCAAACTGAAATGAATAAAGTAAAGCTGTATTAGCTGAAATGTTGTTGGTGAGTTCCAGTTGGTAAGTTGGACCGACCTGAATACCATTTAAATTCACTTTTGTTGTAATTGTTGATGGGATAACTGTCTTATTTTCTGAATTAATATAGCCAATTTGGAATCCTTGAGAATATGAATTGACAGTGTTAAATGTAGAGAAAATTGCTATAAGAACTAATAAGTTTAAGATTTTTTTCATTTTTTGGTGGTTTGATTGGGAAACAAAATTATAAGTTAAATCTTGATTTGGAACAATATAAATATAATCCGAAAACGTAGTTTCCGGATTTATATTGTATTATTTAGAGTTTTTGAGATAGAATTTTGAAGAGAAAATATTGAAAATTGCTCAGAATTGGTATGATAAGGATATATACCAACTGTTTTGGAACAACTTTCCGGTATCGACAGCATTAATGCTTTTAACAGAAAAATCGTAACCTGCTTTCAACTGATAGTTTTTGTACTGGATACCACCACCGGCACCTAATTGAAAGTTCATTCGGTTGATGACGGCATTTTTATATAAATCGTAATTGCCTGTGTTTATACCAGTAAATGATTTGAGTTCGTTAGTTAATTCTGCTGTAACTTTTTGAGGTTGAGCCAGTCCGATGTTCAGGTTTGGACCTGCAAATCCGAAAACTTTTATGAAATTAGCAACAGGATAAGTGTAAGTCAGGCGTAAAGGTACATCAATGTAATGTCCGAATGTTGAGTAGGTAACTGAATCGGACGGTGAATATTTCTGAACTTTACTGCCATAAACCACTGAATACAATGCTCCGGTAAGTAAACTGAAATTATTTTTTAGTTTAAAATCTGCAGTTCCACCGAGTCTTATACCATTAAAATTTGTGGCACTTTCACTTGTTCCAAATCGTCGTGGATTTACCGAGCCAGCTTCTATCCTAAAAGTGGTTTGGGCGATAATTGTTGAAATAGAAAACACAAGTGCAACGGTCAGCCAGATTTTTGCTATATTTTTCATATTATTGAGTTAAATTCTGAATTTAAAATTTGACAACAAAGATAAAATTTTTACTTCATTTTTCAGGAATAAAAGTTCATTCTTTATCTTATGATTACTTGTTTTTAACTCAAAAGTAGTAGAATGTTAAAATGTGACTCTAAAAAATAACGTTTGACGGTTTTATGGTCAAACGTTATTAATAAATTTGTGGAGCTGGAGGGAGTCGAAACTTCGTCCAACCTACATTAAATATCAATACTTTAAACCTGCTAAATTTGAATGTCCACCTAGCTTTCCACCTCGAAAAAAGGGTCTAAAAATGTGGGAATTTCATACTACAAAGATACGAATTTAATTTAGCATTTCAATGTTAGCGGGACTATTTTTTAGTGTGGTGTATTGCAATTATATAGGAAGATAACTAACATTTGTTCTGCTTGATTTATTAGTTATCCTAGAATGAGAGGATATACTTGTTCGGCTTTTAGTCCTGTGTATTGGCAGAACTCATCAACGCTGACGAGCTGGTGATTTTCTTTTTGAAAATGTTGCTTGATCTGCGTTAGCAGAGTTCTTCCATAACGTTCGCTCTTGCCGGTTATTCGTTGTACATCCTTCGGGTATATGCAAATGCGTTTTGCTTCCATCAGACGGCTCTTAATGGGACAAATTTACAATTATTTATTTGATATTTCTGCCTTTTGTGGAAAAAATGGCTGGAATAGCATTTAACGGAAGTGCATAGATTACGGGTAATGGTTTCGTACTATACATTTGTTGCAATAATTTTAAATTTTTGAATTATGGCACAACAAAAAAGTATTTTGAAATTAAAAGGAACCATCGGTGGAATTACCTTCTACAAATCGAAAGATGGTTATCTGGCCCGGGAAAAAGGTGGTGTAGATGCCTCCCGAATTGCCAATGATCCGGGATTTGCCCGTACACGTGAAAATGGCGCTGAGTTTGCGAATGCAGCTTCTGCAGGAAAACTGTTACGTGACTCGATTCGTGCGTTGGGGAAAAATGCATCTGATGGTCGTGTAACTGCTCGCTTGACTCAAATGATGGCGCAAATCAAGAACATGGATGAAGCCAATGCCAGGGGAGAACGAAGTGCAGCTGAAGGAATGGCCAAAGATGAAGCCAAAGCGCTTTTGAATGGTTTTAACTTCAATGAAAAAGCAGTTCTGGGAGCTGTGTTGTACACACCATTTTCTGTGGATGCAGCAACAGGCGAAATCAAAATTGAAGCTTTGAATCCGCAAAATGACATTAG
>CAYNHC010000093.1:0-12332 GCA_964396705.1 uncultured Paludibacter sp. | reverse complement strand
CAAAGATATGTTTTTTTTTGAAACAAGCTAAAATAAGAAATCTAAAGATAATTGAAAGTCCTACACTAATATTTTGAAACCGATTGATTTATTCGAAAATTACCCTGATAGAATCATTTTGTAATCTTTTTTCAAGCCAGTTTTTTATTTTTATTTCATCATTTGGAGCAATATGGCTTTTAAGCGAAATTAAAACCAACGGATATTTTGTTGGTTTGACAGCCGACTCATAAAAGGTAACTGATTCGGAATAACTGCAAGCCTGTACTTCAGGAAATATGCTCCTGATTTCCTGTAAAATGACTTTGCCGATGTTTTCTTTACGTTTAATACTGTCAATTTCCGATTCTTTTTTTTGTAATATCAGATTTAAATCGTTAAGTTGTTCTTTCAGTTTGTACATTTCGATAGCTTCATCGTTGAGTCCTCCAAAAGTTAATCCCTGCTCAATTATTATTTCTGTATCAACAAGATTGAATGTTTTTGCTTTTTTTTCAATTTTATCTTTCTGCTGTTCGCTGAGTGTTGTACCTCCAAATACCAAATGTATTTTTCGATTCTTAGAGTCAATCTTGTTATTAAGCAAATATCTTCCTTCGAACAAGCTGATATTAGAGATATATTGATTTGATCTTTGTACAAATTTTTCCTGATTTACCAGATTATACCCGAAATAAATACTTGGCAGTAACACAAGGAGTATAACAGTAGTGATGGTGCGATTTATTTTTTTCTTTTTACTTTCAGAAATATTGGTTCTGATAGGAAATTGTAGAATTTGTGAAACTAAAACAGAAGCAATGGCTATGAAAATGGAGTTGATGGTGAAAAGATACAGTGCCCCGAAGAAAAACTGATATTGTCCGGTGGCAAGTCCATATCCCGCTGTACATAAAGGCGGCATAAGTGCGGTGGCAATAGCAACACCCGGTATAACATTTCCTTTTTGTTTTGTGCTAAGTGCTACAATTCCGGCCAAACCTCCGAATAAGGCGATAAGCACATCATAAATTGTAGGACTGGTTCGCGCAAGCAACTCTGAATGTGCTGTAGATACCGGACTAATTGCAAAATAAAGCGTTGATGTAGCTAAACTTATAACAATAGCAAAGGTAAAATTTTTAACTGATTTTTGGAATAATTCTCCGTTATAAGTGGCAATGCTATATCCCATGCCGTTTATTGGTCCCATAAGAGGTGAAATTAACATTGCACCAATTATTACCGCAGTTGAGTTCATGTTTAGACCAACAGATGCAAGTAATATGGCAAAAATCAAAATCCAAAGATTGGTTCCCCTGAAAATAATTCCTTTTTTAATATCTTCATATAGCTCATCGGCATTTTCAAGTTCCGATTCAAGGTTGAAAAAATCAAGGTATTTCTTGAAGATCTTATTCATTTTCATCGTTTAAATTTTTAATATTGTCGATTAAACTGTTGAATTTTTCTGAATGTAAACTTACTTAATAATTTTCGTATTTTTAAGCTTGAAAGAATAAAAAATCATGAATCTTTACTCAAATATTTGTTTGAGAATATCTACTGTGATTTTGAATTTACTGTTAATAATCAGAGTTTCGAGCCGATTTGCGGGTCGTGTCGTTTGGCAAAATAGATTGTTTTATTCGTAATGTGTTGTCTCATTAAAACGATATGGATCTCTATTAAGAATTTACCATTAATATTCAATTTCCGTTGGTATTTCTGATGCAGCTTCTATAAGTATTTTTATGTCACTCAATCCAATTTGACCTTTGAAAATATTTTTTTCTATTATCAAATTATTAATTCTTTTGTGTAAATCAATCGGATCCGATTTTGATACTTTCTCAACAGTATCTGTTCCTAATTCGTAAAGCATTTGCGCATAAGTTACTCCAACCCATTTAATTCTTGATAAGTCAGTCAATTTAGTTAACTCAAGAATTTCTTTATCACTTATTCCGGTTAACTCAGCAAATTTCTGTCTGTCCTGTTTTGTAATAACTCTGTCGTACAATTGCTCAGTATTTTTAATTCCGATTTTCTCCAGCTTTCCAACCGTGTCTTTTGAAATCAAAGTGAAATCAGCCATTTTATTAGGCTTCGGTAACGTACTGTTTAATTCTCTGAGCAAAATTGTTAAATAGTCGCCCGACAAACATTCAATTGTTGACAATTCAGCATATTTGTCCTTTTTCTTCAATACCTGGAGCAATTCCTTAATATTCTTGATCCCTATACGCCTGAAATATCCAAATCGCTCATCCAATTTATCTTTAAGAATCATTCTGCTTGGTGGTAGATATGCTGATTCTAATTTTGTTTGATAATCATCAATGGTAATTTTCTCTAAGTCAATATAATATCCCATAATTTATAACGAAGTGTTGTGAAAAACAATACTAATTTAATTCCCCTTTAGGGGTTAGGGGTTATTTTTACTCAGCTATAGTAAAATTCTCAATAACCTTCCACACCCTTTCTTTAATTTCCGTGGCAGTAGGATTAAGCTCTTTTGTAGTGAATGTACCATTCTCAATATCAATGCGTTCGAAAACCATGGTGTAAAGCGAAAAAATAATCTCCAAACTTAGTTGTGATTGAGGTTCTAACAAAGGCTTGATTTCCTGCATTATCTCCATCGTTTTGAGTCTGTATTCATTGGCCAACACATAAAGTTCTTTTGTAAGACCACGAAAGCCTAAAGCGATTTCTCCACACTGAGCCATTTGTAACAAGTTTTGGCGGGTAAGCCCATATTTGAGCATCAGATCATCCGGATAATAATTGAGATTATGTGTATGATCTTTTACAAAATCGCGGATAATATGTACCAAATAACTGAAAATAGCACAGGGAGTAGCCGCTCGCTTAATATCGAAAACAGGAGCAGAATATATTCCGTTGTTTTTGGTAAGTCCGCACAAATGTACAAAAATGGAAGCAGGAGCCACCGAAGCGCCTTTCGAGTAATTGAGGAATGTCTCCAACGAAGCAAAACCATCGTTATAAATATCGTAAATCATCGAACGGGCAAAGTCTTCCATTGGCCACGCCGGAATATGGAATTTATCAATTGTTGCAGTAATTTCGGGAAAAAGACTGGCTCCTTTTTCAGGATGTAAAACCGATTCAATCCACTCATTCACATGTAGTTCGAACTGCATCTTTTCACTCGCGTCAATTGTTTTATGCGCTGATTTGTAATTGTCAACAAAATCATCGATATAACGCATAAATTTATAGCAGATACGTGCAGCCTGATACCGCTCATCATCCCAGAAATTTGCCGCAATTAATATATTGGGATGGTCGATAATCTTTTCAAAATCTATAGTTTCGAAAATTCGGATCATGTGTTGTTTGTCGATAGAAACTGATGCATTCATTGGGGAAATCGAGTAAGTTTAATGAGAAATTGAGAAAATGAGAAAAGCAAAGCGTTATTTATTAGAGTTTATATAAGTTATGAATTTAGATAAAATAATTTATTTTGAACGCAAAGCCGCTAAGTTGCAAAGCCGCTATTCCGATAGCTATCGGAAAACTTTTAAGTTTTTGTCTTTGCGTCCTTTGCGTCCTTTGCGTTTAACTATATTTTAATAACAAATTTTCTAACTTATATAATGACTATTCTCTTTCATAATTCTTTCGCTGGTAAGCATAGCCGACAGCAAAACCAACGGAACTCCATTGCCCGGGTGCGTGCTGCCTCCTACGAAATACAGGTTACGGAATTTTGAATGTCGGTTATGAGGTCTGAAATATCCCATCTGAAAAATTGTATGGCTAATACTACCAAAAACTGAACCATTGGTAATATTGCAGTATTTTTCAAAACTTTTCGGCGTAAAGCAAATCTCAAATTTTATATGTTCTTCTATATCTTCGAGTCCGGCTTCATTCAATCGTTTGATTACGGCTGCACGCGCTTTTTCCGTCAACAATTGCCAATCCTGTTTTTGCTTGTTATCAATGTGTCCTACAGGTACAATTACCGAAAGTGAATCCTGATTTTCGGGAGCCGATGTAACGTCATTTCTGACCGGTGAATGTACGTAAAAACTCGGATTATCCGAAAAAGATTTGTTTTTAAAAATCATCTCCATTCCCTGTTTATAGGGTTCGTTCAGAAAGATGGTGTGTTGATCCAGTTGGGGATAAATTTTATCCATCGCCCAATGAAAACATATCGCTGAACAGGAATAATCCTTTCGTTTCAATATTTTTGAGAAGAGACTTTCAGGTAGTAATTTATCATAAACATAAGGTAAGTCGGCATTGGCAATTACCAGATCGGCCAACACTTCTTTACCCTCTTTCAGTAGGATTCCTTTGGCTTTATTATTTCGGATAATGATTTTTTCAACTTCGTGTTTTGTATGTATCTTAACATTCAAACGTTTATTTTCCTCCAACAGGCGTTTTACAATCCTATGCATTCCGCCTTTTGGAAACATGGCTCCTTCGGCAATCTCCGCACCTGCCAACATCGAAAAAAATGCAGGTTGTTTGTATGGATTCTGACCTATATAAATATTTTGAAAAGTGAATGCTTTTTGCAAACGGGGGTCGCGGAAAAACCGTTTTACATAATCAGTGTGTTTTAACCACGATTTTAATCGGATAAGCAATACTACGTTCTTCAGCGTGATAAACTGAAACAGATGAAGAAAGTTCCGGTTCAGCAATTGGTTTACGGCTAAGTTGAAAAATTTGTATCCTTCCTTCACATATTTGTCATAAGCAACAGAACTTCCCGGCTCCATCGTTTCGAGTTGACTTTTCATTTTTTCGTCGGACTGCGAGTACGAAAATGACGATCCATCACCAAAAAACAGTTTATACATCGGGTCGAGTGAAATAGCTTCAAGTTCCTTATCCATATTGATGCCCATAGCCGAAAAAACAGTGCGGTAAATTGAAGGCATGAGCAAAATTGAAGCTCCCAGGTCGAAACGATGACCTTCACGTTCCAGCTGTCCGCAACGACCTCCGGGGTTATTGTTCTTTTCGTAAATTTCTACCTTGTAACCTTTTTGTGCAAGAAAAACCGCTGTTGCCAAACCACCAACTCCGGACCCAATAATCACTGCATTTTTATTTTGATTCATCAGTAAGGATTAAAATGTAATATTTATTAATGCAAAGATATAGATTGATATTTAAACAGAAAAATTTTCTTTATTTTGGAAATGTGAAATTGATAATAGTGAGAAAATATGTTGGTTGACAACGGATTATTGGTGTGTGAAGTTGCCGATGACAGACCTTTCCTATCAAGTTCCGCTAAAGTTGAAGCGGGCTATAAACCTTCGCATACCACAGAAACTCTTATTGGCTATAGGTTGGCAATTATTCATTTGTCTATATTGTTTTTAATCTCAATCCACCGTTTTGTCCCAATCTCACTTATTTGTCCCTTTTTCGCAAAATCAAATTCAATCCATGCTTTATGTGGATTTTCAGGAATCAATTTGTCATTTTTTAATTTGTCTTTAAGTGTATTATATGCTTCCTGAAATCGTTTGTCATTCTTTGCTATATCATAAAATGACAAAACATAAACGTAGTAAAATAGATTATAACGTAAAAATGGGTACTCTATTTTCATGAAAGTTGAACCAATCCCAAAGCTACATGGACCTATTGGTTGGCGTATCTCCCAATGTTGCAATAAGAAATCTATTCCTTTATTCAATTTGTCTAAGTCGTCAGCAGAATTGTCTCTAAATCGAAAAGCATCCAAAACGTATAAAGTTGTACCTGGATTGCTTGCATCAGTCAACGGTGACTTTCCTAATTTTACTGTCGAACATCTCCAACCGCCATCGTTCCATTGTATATCAAGCAACCATTTATAACTTTTCTCTGTTCTTGGGTCATTTTTTGAACCAAGATTTCCTAATCCTGCAATTATTCGGGCTGTCAAACAAGGAAGCTTTGAACTTTTGGGCGAATATTTAAAGCAACCTTCTGTAGTTTGATATGAAAATATAAAATCAATAGCATCAGCAATTTGTGAATAATCATTATGCGAATAACCAATCTCACCAAGAACATACAAGGTATCAATAGTAGAAAATCCAAGAGGAGCGTGTATATTCCCATCTGCTCTCGACCAGAATTTTCCACCATTATCATCTTGTCGTTGTAATATTTTTTCAATCATTGTTTTGTTGTCATTATTGCAGGGGGTAAATTTTGCTTTGTTTTTTGCCGATTTAGGAGCATAGTACTGTCAAGCCGTAACGAAGTCTAAAGCGAGCCACAGTTGTTGAATTCCGCACTATCACAACAATAAAATATACCGCATGTTGTATGTCGAAATTATTCATTTTTCTGTCCTTGCTTTTCAAACTTTTCAATCATTGTCAAATCAATTACAATACCCAATCCAACTCCAATTACATACATTAGTAAATCCCAAGGGTCAAAAGTACTGCCAAAAAACTCAATTTCATTAAGTTGTAATATTTCTACTATTGTTCCAAAAGCAACAGTGATTATCGTACCAATGATTCGGGATTTATTAACTGATATGTTCTTTCTTAGTGATATTTGTATCAATAAGTATAGATTCATTGGTAGCAGAATGTCAATTAAATATCCACGAATAAAATGCTTGAATATTCCTTGATAATCAGGACCAATGACAAAATGTAATAGTCCAACGAATAAGGAAATTGAAACAATTATATAAGTGCTTTTTTTGTTCTTCATTCTGTCATATTAATGCTTGTTAAATTGCTCTTGTATCAATTACTTTGAAAGTTAATATTTCTTCTATTATGACACACAACGATTATTTTACGAATCACTAAATATACAGCTTTCCTATAATAAAAATACTTATAACTTTTGTAAACTACTTTTTTGCAAATATAACCCCCGCTTCCGTACGATTGCATCGCGTGGCAAACTAATCTGTTCAACCAGTAATTTTTTCTTTTTCTACTTCCCATGTGATAAAATCGTGCGGGAGCAGGGCCGTTTAGTCCTTTGGAGTTATTTTTTGATTTTTTTTAATTTTCTGCTTTTATTTCAAGCTCACAATCTACTGATCCATCAACAAAGCAACCTTTGATTGCAGGGTCGTCCTTATATTTTTTTAAAGGAATAATAATTTTAGATATATTAGAATTATTAAAAGCACTACGTCCTATCCGAATTGTAGTGCTTGGAATTTCAACCACACCAGTTAATTCTATACAACCATAAAAAGCAGAAGCTCCAATTTCTTTTAGGTTATTTGGCAAGCTAAGTATTCCTGAAAGTCTTTTGCATCTATAAAATGCCATTTTATCAATCACTTTCAAATCCGGGTGAAATTCAAGTTCTCCAAAATCTGTTTGTTTTGCAGGTGGACAAAAAATCAAAGAGTCTTTTGCATAATTGTACACAAGACCGTAAAACAATGAGAAACGTTTGCTGGATGAATCGATAGATATACTTTCCAATGATTCACAATCTCTCAGTACTCCAATACCTTCGGTAAATGAGGCTCCAATTTTTATAGTTTTTAAACCGCAATAGATAAAAGCCTGACCCCCTATTTTCTTTACTGAGTTGGGTAGAGTTAATTCCTTTAGAGCTGAACAACCATAAAAACCGTTGTATCCAATCGCTTCCAGGTTGTTCGGAAGTATGATTTTAGATAATTTACTCATTCCGAAAAAGGCACTTGCCGGAAGTGCGTTTTCAGGATAATTTTCGTAAGCTTTAATAACAACATCGCTTATATCGATCGATTTAAGAACAGGCATCATTTCACTTATAACAATAAAATCACGCTGATCAATAACGCCTTTCAGTGTAATAGAGTTCAACGTCTTTTTTTCACTGGCGCTAAGCCGAGATTCAAGCGTACCCGGTGCCGTCAGCGTAACTGTTTTGGAAATTCCAATGTTTTGCTCTTTAGGGGTCTTGCTTATTTGCGTGGGTGATTTTTTTTTGGACTGATTTGATTTTGCAGTTTGTGCTGAGACGACTGATGCGAAACATGCAAAGGCTATTAGTGCACATGCCGCTTTTAAAACAAATGTTTTCATACTCTTCCTTGTTTTAAGATTAATGTGTTTATCAATGTGTTTATTTATAAGGATTTTTTACTTATTATATTGTCTTTACATATGCTTGTTGCTAACGACGAACGAGGTTCTGCATTTTCGGCGATTTGGCTCCCCGCTGCCGTACGAATTGCATCGTGTGGCAAATTAATCTGTTCAACCAGTAATTTTTTCTTTTTCTACTTCCCATGCGATACAATCGCGCGGGAGCAAGGGAAGCCTCACCGCCGTTATTGCGGGCTACACAGCTTGTTGTCAGCACGGAAACCACAATTGACATATAGTTATTGTTAGCAGCAGTTTTTTATTAGTTCATTATTTTACTTAGAAAATATACAATAATCAATAATACTCCAATAATGATTGGAATTAAATTAGACTTGGCTCTGTATTTCGTTTCCTTACCAATAAATTTCCACCATAATCTGCTATACACAAAATAAGATATAAATCCATTAATACCAAATATTGCTCTAGTAAAATGACGTCTTTCTGTGAATGTTTCTGGTTCAAAAGAGTTAAATAAAAAGTAAAAAATAATAGAAAAAAGTAATGAAATAAATAGCACAATATAAATTGATCTAAGTTTTCTAATTTTAAATAGATTATACATCAACAAAATCCCACCAAACAAACCTGTAAAAAAGAAAGTTGAAATAAGTACTGTTGCCCGTGAAAACAATTCAGGTACTGAATTGTCGTTTACAATATTAAAATTCCAATCAGAAAGGAAAAGTCTATACTTTTTCTCTTCTTTAATTTCTTCAATATCTGAAATCTTCATCAATTCAATCTTTCCCTTTTCCTCTGGAGTTAATCGAACTCCTCGATTATTTAATTCTTTTTCTACAAAACGGACGAATTCCTCTTGATAATCCGAATAGTTTAGTAAGATTTTTTTTAAATATTTATCAGACTTATTTAATAATATATGGTTGTATTCATTATCCATTTTATCTTATTTTCCTTACAAAATCATTAAATGTTCATATATTATCATCATCTATAATCCTCAATTATATCAACTACTTAGCATTGGGTTGGCTTTGTTAAAATTGCAGTTAAATTATATTTTGCAAACCTCAAATATACTATACATTACTTTTGCAAATAGAATATATATAACATTCGCAAACTATTTTTTTGCAAATATATCGAAATTTTTTAATAAAAACAGAGTTCAATATTTTACATTTTTTCTTCTTTATCAATACTTGTGGTGTTAATAACTTCGAATGATTAATACTAACAAAAAAGAGTTTCTGTTTTTAATTTACCTGAATTTTGGTAATTAAAACAGAAACTCTTTAATTTAAGAAAAAAGCTTTTTTCTACATTTTATTTTTGTCAATTTGTTCCTGAACCATAGCGTCAAGTACTGCAATAGCTGTCATGTTTACAATATCCCGCACAGTGCTTTCTACATCAAGAATATGGATGGGTTTATTCAATCCCATTTGAATCGGACCAATTGTTTCGGCTAATCCCATTTCGAGCATCATTTTATAAGCCGTATTGGCAGAACTCAAATTAGGGAATATCAGCGTGTTGACATTTTTACCTGCTAATTTTGAGAATGGGAATTTTTTATCGCGTAATTCTTTGTTTAATGCAAAAGTTACCTGCATTTCACCATCAACCACCATTTCGGGATGTTCCTTGTGTAATGTTGTAACCACTTCGTGTACACTTGCCGGACTTCCCTGTTTGTCAGATCCGAAGTTGGAATACGATAGCATGGCCATAACCGGTTCGAAATTGAAGAATTTAACCGTATTGTAGGTCAGTTTGGCCACGTCAATCAACGTTTCTGAATTTGGGTGACGATTAAACAGCGTATCGGCAAGGAAATATGTGCCTTTTTTTGTATTCAAAATGTGCATGGCGCCAATATGTTTCAATCCTTCGCGAATTCCAATTACCTCTTTTGCGGCCTGAATCGAATCGGCATATTTGGTGTAAACGCCTGTTATTAAAGCATCAGCATCACCTACTTCAACCATCATCATGCCAAAATAATTACGCTCGTACATTTTTTCATAAGCCTCGTCGAAAGTCATACCTTCACGACTGCGTTTGTCGGTAAGTATCTGAGCAAACCGCAGACGGCGTTCTTCTTCGCGGTCGTGACGGAGGTTAATAATTTCAATGCCGGTCAGATCGATTTGATTTTCGGCTGCAATATTGCCAATTTTTTCTTCATTACCCAACAGAATCGGATAACAAATACCTTCAGCCAATGCTGCTTCGGCTGCTTTAAGCATGTTAATGTGATTCGATTCGGAGAACACCACGCGCTTAGGATTGGTACGGGCAGTTTCGTAAAAACGACGTAACATTTTATTGTCATGTCCCATCATTTCACGTAATTTATTACCATAAGCTTCCCAGTCGGTAATTTCTTTTCGTGCAAC
This sequence comes from uncultured Paludibacter sp., assembly GCA_964396705.1. GTDB lineage: Bacteria > Bacteroidota > Bacteroidia > Bacteroidales > Paludibacteraceae > Paludibacter. The sequence continues at coordinate 1,864 of CAYNHC010000093.1, read as the reverse complement.
ACCCGAATCAATGGCCGCCTTTGCAACTGCCGGAGCTACAATGGTCAATAAGCGTGGATCAAGTGGTTTGGGAATGATGTATTCGTTGCCAAATTGCAAACGTTTTAAGTTGTATGCTGCATTGACTACATCGGGTACCGGTTTTTTTGTAAGTTCAGCAATAGCCTTAACTGCTGCTAATTTCATTGCTTCGTTGATACATTTGGCACGAACATCCAACGCGCCACGGAAAATGTATGGAAATCCAATCACATTATTAATTTGGTTAGGATGATCGGAACGTCCGGTTGCAAAAATAATGTCAGGACGGGCTGCAATGGCATCATCGTACGAAATTTCAGGATTCGGATTGGCCAATGCAAAAACAATCGGGTTGATATTCATCGATTGAACCATCTCTTTTGATAATACTCCGGCAATGGATAATCCCAGAAATACATCCGAATCTTTTACGGCTTCGGCAAGAGTAGTGATTTTTCGACTGGTTGCAAATGGTTTTTTGCGTGAGTTCAAATCGGTGCGTTCCATATTGATAACACCTTTGGAGTCAACCATTACAATGTTTTCAAGTTTGGCACCAAGCATCATGTATAATTGAGTGCACGAATTGGCTGCTGCACCTGCTCCGTTCACTACAATTTTTACATCTTCAATTTTTTTACCAACCAATTCGAGTGCGTTTATCAAACCAGCCGAAGAAATGATGGCTGTACCGTGCTGATCATCATGCATCAATGGAATATCCAGTTCAGCTTTAAGTCGTTCTTCTATTTCGAAGCATTCCGGGGCTTTTATATCTTCCAGGTTTATACCTCCAAAAGTGGGAGCGATGGCTTTAACCACCTGAATGAATTTTTCGGGATCTTTTTCATCTACTTCAATATCAAATACATCGATTCCTGCAAAAATCTTAAACAACAAACCTTTTCCTTCCATAACCGGTTTGCCGGCCATTGCTCCAATATCACCTAAACCCAAAACTGCCGTTCCGTTTGAGATTACAGCCACCAAATTACCTTTCGAAGTATAATCGTAAGCTGTGTTGGGATCTTTCTCGATTTCGAGACACGGTTCGGCTACGCCCGGTGAATAAGCCAATGATAAATCGCGTTGCGAACTGTAAGGTTTGGTTGGAATTACCTCTATTTTACCGGGTTTACCCTGTGAGTGATAAAGTAAAGCATCTTCTTTTGTGAGTTTTGCCATATTATTGTATTGATGTAAATTGTAAGTAAATTATTTGTGATATTAAAAAATTGTTGCAAAATTACTGATAAAAATATCAATACGCAATTTTTTGAAGTGTGTTTTAATTTGTATAATATCACTTTTCAAAGTGATGGTCATCATAATTTCGTTTAAAATTTCTACCCCATTTAAATTCGAGTGATTGAATTTTTAGAACCACAGGATGTTCAGGTGTGAATGTTCCGGGAACTTCGGGGTTATAAATTGCACCTTCGGGAACGTCTTTCCTATATGAATATTCTTTTTTCCATCGCACCGGATTTAGGTATGGGTTAATATCAATCGCCATTCCTTTGGCATGTTTGGAGTAACTTGCGTTACGATAACAAAAGCTGTAAGTATTATTGGCTTTCATTGATAATTTGTCATTCCAGTTGTATTTTACAATAGGTATAACCTGAGCAACCGGAAATTTTTCTTTTAGTATAAAATTAAAAATATCTTTCAAATCTTCCGCTATTTGTTTATTTGTAAGTATCTGACCCTGATGAATCTTTCCGTCCATAGAGTAGTATTTTACATCAAATAATATGAGATTCTCAACGATCTTTTTGGGAGCTTTAGTTCCTTTTATGGCTTCCTCGAAAGTGTAATTGCAATCAATAATAACTGAATC
>CAYNHC010000092.1:11048-12484 GCA_964396705.1 uncultured Paludibacter sp. | reverse complement strand
TATATTAAGAACGGATTCATTTGATTATAAGCATTATAAATGCTAAAGTTCCATGTTCGGATACCATGTTTTTTTTGTTTGTGAAAATTTATACCCAAATCTAACCGGTGATAATCGGGTAAACGGTAATTATTCCGTTTATTAATATATGGAATAGAACCATTATAAAAGAAATTATTTCCGGGCATTGGATAAGCATAATAATTTTGTAACCCTAAAGTGCCCGCATTTCCGGTACTGTAAACCCAGGTACCTGAAACATCAATTCTTTCGCTGAACTTGTGCGAAACCACTAAACTAAAATCATGACGTCGGTCATATTTTGCAGGGAAAACTTCACCATTGTTCAATTCCTGACCTTCACGGTCAAATAATCTTTCAGTTTTTGACCATGTATAGCCAATCCATCCGGTAGTTTTACCAATAGATTTCTGTGCTAAAAATTCTAATCCATACGCCCAACCACGACCCATAGAAACTTTATCCTCCCAACCTGTATCCACTCCTAAAAATGTTGCACCATCTTTATATTCAATCAGATTATTCATTGATTTATAGTAACCTTCGAGTGATAAATCCACTATATTCAACAGATTGTAAAATGCACCGGCAGAATATTGGTGAGATTTCATTGGTTCAATACGTTTAGTGACCGGAACCCACAAATCGGTTGGTAAACTGATGGTGTTATTCGATAACAGGTGAATGTACTGACTCATAGAAGCGTAACCTGCTTTCAACGAGAGTTTGTCTGTAAGCAAAACACGTACACCCAATCGGGGTTGAAGTGAATGATAAAATTCCTGTTGAACGAAAAATGTAGAATAATGTAATCCTATATTTGCTTTTACAAAACTTCCAATGTTGATGTTATCTTCGAAATAAAGAGCTGTTTCGTGCGATAATACATTCTGATTGCCAATGGTTGTATCCATTTTCTGAACAGAAGTGTCGTTCTCAAACTTGTATTGAGCTACAGATACACCGGGACGAAAAGTGTGATTGGTGTAACTACCTCCGAATTTAATGTCGTGATTTGGATTTGGAGAATAATCGAAATCAACTTTTGGTCCAAAATCCTGAATCCCTGAACGATAACCCACAGTGGTGGAAAAACTTGTTTTAGATGCTGGATTCTTAATAGTTTCATTCAAAATCGTTCCTATATCCATGTTGAATCGATAACGCGTATAAGTGGCTGTAGCATTCATAAACAATTTATTGTTGATAATATGATTCCACCGAAGTGCTGTAATAATATTTCCCCAATCCCAATTGAGTTTGAACCGTCCTTCCTGTGTGCTGTTCTGATAATCTTCATATTTTTGTCTCATATTGGCATAAATTGCATCGTCACCCATATAGGCGCTTAAATATAGTCTGTCTTTGTCAGAAAATTTATGACTGATTTTGGCATTCAAATCGTAAAAATAATA
>CAYNHC010000092.1:0-10948 GCA_964396705.1 uncultured Paludibacter sp. | reverse complement strand
AATTGCAATGCTTTAATAATATCGGCTTCGCCAAAAAGAGTGGGCACAGATTTAATCATGCTGATAGGAACATCGATAGCACTCATTTGAGAACCTTTTACGCCAATTTCTTTGCGTGAACCTGTTACCGTAACTTCTTTTAATTCAATCGATTCTGTTAGTTTTATGTTGATTAAAGTGTCTTTAGTAAGTTTAAATATGCGACGTTGAGTTCCAAAGCCAACGAAAGTATATTCAATTTCCACTTCACCTTTTGGAAGTGTAAGTGAGTAGAAACCATAAGTGTTGCTTACTGCTCCTCTTCGGGTAATTACATCATAAACGGAACTGCTGATAAGCGTTTCGCCGTTTTTTGCGTCACTAATATATCCACTTATGGTGTAATTTTGAGCCTGTATCAGGATTGAAATGATAAGGAATAAGTGTAACAGAAAAATTGTTTTTTTCATTTTAAATTTCAGTTTTGTTATTTTGTTAAATCTATTATAATAAAACGAGGATACAAAAAATAATTGTAACTGTAAGATTGTAACAACATACAGGAATATAAAGTTTTAAATCAAATATTCAGTTTGAATGATAAATCAGATTTAATCTTTTGTAAATTTTAACTTAGAAAGATGAAAAGAGTTTTCTATAAAAAATTGAACAATTCGTTGAGAGTGTAAATGCCCGATTTTTCTTTTAGTACTGCATTTGTCATAACACGTGCAACTTCAGTGGCATGAATAGGTTTGTACTTTTTTAGTAAATAAAACCTGTTCAAAAAAAACATGATACTAAGAGCTGCTTTTTCTGAGGGTCTGTTATTTTCACGATCACCATATAATTGTCCGGGTCGTAAAATTATAATTGTTTCAAACGGAAGTAGCTGAACATCTGCATCTAATTTTCCTTTCATGCGTGAATAAAAAATTGGAGAGCGTTCATTTGCACCGGCTGAAGAAATTAGTACATACCGCTTTACACCGTTTTTTGATGCTGTTTCAGCAATATTGTATTGATAAGTATAATCAATTTTAAACTGTTCTTCTTTAGTTTTAGCCTGAGCAAGGGTTGTTCCCATACACGAAAAAAGCACATCTCCGTTGATAAGATGATTCCAGGTCAGAGGCAAATCAAAATTAACGATATGTTCCGAAAGTTTCGGATGATTTATATTGCTTTTTCGTCGCACAAGCGAGATCACTTCCGTATATTCATCTAACTGAAGTAGTAATTTTATAAGTTCTTTGCCAACCATCCCGGTTGAGCCAATAACAATTGCTTTCATTTTTTTATTTATTTACAAAGAATAAAGAACAAAGACAGGAAGATAACCTAAAAATCTTCAATCTTTAAACTTTCTTATTTTCTCAATTTCTCAATTTCAAACTCTCAACACTCAAACCTCAAACAAAAATTTTGAAACGCGAAACACGAAACACGAAACTAATTATCAATATGTATATCCCTGAATCCCAGAAAATAAAGGATGCCATCGAGACCTATTGTGGAGATGGATTGACTTGCATTTTCCTTTACTTTAGGTTTAGCATGGAATGCAATTCCCAGCCCGGCGATATTGAGCATTGGAAGGTCGTTAGCTCCATCGCCAACTGCTATTACCTGCTCTAAGTCAATTTTTTCGACTTGCGAAATCAGTTTAAGCAATTCTGCTTTTCGTTTCCCATCCACTATATCTCCTACATGTTTTCCGGTAAGTTTCCCGTCAACAATTTCGAGTTCGTTAGCATAAACGTAATCCACGTCAAAAAGTTTTTTCAAATAATTGCCGAAATAGGTAAATCCACCCGATAAAATGGCAATTTTGTAACCGCATTTTTTCAATATAGACATCAATCGCTGCGCACCTTCCATAATGGGTAGGTTCACAGCTATTTCTTCGAGTACTTTTACATCTAAGCCGTTCAATAAACTTACTCTTTGAATAAAACTTTCCGAAAAATCTATTTCACCTCTCATGGCCGATTCGGTAATTGCACGTACTTCTTCGCCTACTCCTGCGCGTTCGGCAAGTTCATCAATTACTTCGGTTTTTATTAGTGTAGAATCCATGTCGAAGCATATCAGCCGGCGGTTTCTTCTGAAAATATCATCTTTCTGAAAAGATATATCGATGTTTAGATCGCCCGAATATTGCATGAACTTTTCAGATAATAATTTCTTGTTCTGCAAATTACCACGTACTGAAAGTTCAATGCATGAACGGATTGAATTTTCATCTTCCGATTCTAATGACAAACGACCGGTCAATCTTTTGATAGAATCGATGTTCAGATTTTGTTCATTGATTACTTTGGTAACTTTTGATAATTGTAGAGCCGTTATTTCTCGTCCAAGTATAGTTACAATATATCGACCTGCACCCTGCCGATTTACCCAATTGTTATATCTTTCGATAGTTACCGGTGTAAACCGGACATTTATATTTAACTCGGAACATTTGAACAGAATTTCTTTCAGCGCATTCCCCGAATTAACTCGGTCGGAGATTTTGATTAAAATTCCTAACGATAATGTATGATGTATGTCAGCTTGTCCAATATCGAGAATTGTGGCATCGTAATTGCCTAATATACTCGTAATTGCATTTGTTACTCCCGGTTTGTCTTCGCCGGATATGCTGACTAATATTATTTCGCTGTTTGGCATAATTTAATTTGTTTACGAGAATAATTAATTTTTATTCAGATATTTATTGTAAGTTTCAAGTGTATTTCTAACATATGCAAAGGTTTCTTTTCCACGAAAACGTCCATATTTCACAACGGGGTCATTATAAAATTCAGGGTCGCTCTTTTTCATTAAAAATATATCAACATTGCCAAACCACACATATGGATTTTTTCCGTATTTTTCGGCTAATGCCATAGCATCAAATATATGTGCAGGTCCTGAATTGTAAGCTGCAAGTATAAACTTTATGCGTTCTTCCTTGTCTTTCACTTTTCGGAATGACATGTTTAGACTTTTGATGTATTGAGCACCGGCTTCAATGTTTTTTTCAGGATCTAAAATTGTACTTTTGTTGAGTCCGAAATTCGCTGCCGTGCGGGGCATCAGTTGCATTATTCCACAAGCTCCGGCCCATGAAACCTGTTCGCTATCGAACCCCGATTCGTGGAAGGCAACTGCTGCGAGCAAATGCCAGTCCCAATTTATTTCTACTGCATATTTTTTAAAAAATGCATCAAAGGGTGAAATTGCCCCTTTGGGTATTCGAACTTTTTTGGCGGCAAAATAGGGACTTTTCTGCCAATATTTTATATAAAGATTTGATTCATATTGTTTAGTCTCACTTTTATTGAGCCATTCTTCAATTTTTTTACTGAGTTCAATGTTTGTTTTGTTAATTAACCAACCATTTTTCAGGTTAAAAGTTATTGGTAGCCGACAATCCAGTAGCTTGTAATGTGATTTGTACAATTCAGCCAAACGGTTATTTACAACAGTATATTCAGTCTTTTTCTCAGCCACCATTTCGAGTAAATTTTCGGTACTTACACTGTCATCTGCAAATCTGATGTCAATTTTACCTCCGATTTCTTTATTTAACGATTCAAGTCTTTTTTGGTTTGCTGAATTTTGCTTTACATAAACTGTTTTTTCATTTAATTCTGTTGGATCAGTTATGTTGTGAATACCAATATTTTGAACTAAAACAAGATAACTATCGGGTTGTGGAAATACTAATTTGAAGTCTGTTTTGAGTTCTTTTGTAATTATAAAATTATATGCAGCAATGTCTATTTCTCTGTTTTTTAACATGTGGGTTAATTCATCTTCGTTTTTAGCTACAACAATTTTTATTTTTTGTTTAAGTTCTTCAGCTAAATGAGAAGCCATTTCGTAATCATAACCCATTATTTCATCTTTGTAATAAAAGTATGAAGTTGATCCGTAAATAGTACCAACTCTCAATGTGTCAGTTAATTCATAAGTAACTGTATCGGATGTTGGTAAAACATCTGAAATTTCATTTATGGTTTTTTTGCAAAAAGAAAACATAAACATTATGAATATCAAAACAATATAGGAGTTCCTTTTTAACATTATTGAATTTTAGAGATGTTCAATATTTTCCTCAATGATAGCATTTAAACCATTCATACGAAGAAAAACCTGTGCTGTTGCCACCACATCTTTTTGGCAATAAGTTGAAATTCGTTTAACGTTTTTTTCTTTATAATACACACTGGCTACCTGACTGCCGTCAATATCGTCTTTTGGAGTGGGAATGTCAAAAACAGCTGTTAGTAACTTTAATGATGTGTAATTTTTATAATCGCCGAACTTCCATAATTCAAGCGTGTCGATAAATGTAATTTCCCATGGTTTTTTGCCCGAAATTTTTAAAATAGCGGGTAAAGCAATGCCATTAATCACCATTCTGCGACAAATGTACGGTATGTCGAATTCCTTAATGTTATGTCCGCAAAGTGTATGTTCATTTGTAGTACAGAATTTAGCAATGAGTTGAGCAAAATCATTAAGTATTGCCTTTTCGTCATCACCGGCAAACGACTTAGTTCTAAAATGCATTTCAAGTCCTCTGAGATGTACGAATCCTACCGAAATACATACAATTTTACCAAATTCAGCATATATGCCTGCGCTGTTTTCAAAGGCTTCAGCAGCAGTAGTTTCATCACTGTATTTCTCGGGCATTCGTTTTTGTATCAGACGATATTTTTCCTCCCATAAATGAGCTAAATCTTCCGGAATTTCCGAAATATCAGCTTTTTGCGGAACGGTTTCAATATCAAGAAACATGATTTTTGTTAGGTCAGTTAGTTTCATAGCATGTTTTATAAGAATTTTACTTCTTTAAATTCAGATTATTTTCGATGTATTTTGTAAGGATATCTATAGCTATATGATTATTACCTCCTTGTGGTATAATTAAATCGGCAAAGCGTTTAGTGGGTTCTATAAATTGAAGATGCATAGGTTTAACGGTTTGTTCGTATCGTTCCATAACCTTGTTTACCGATCTACCGCGTTCAATAATGTCACGGTTAATGACCCGAATCAATCTATCATCAGCATCAGCATCTACAAAAACTTTCAAATCCATCATTTTCCTCAGGTCAGGATTAGTAAGTACTAAAATGCCCTCAACTATAATCACATGGCATGGTTTTACCGGAATGGTTTCTGAAGCACGTGTGCAAGTAAGGTACGAATAAATGGGTTGTTCAATTGCATGTCCTTTTTTAAGTTCCTTTAAATGCTTAATAAGCAACTCAAATTCAATTGAATCGGGGTGGTCGAAATTTATTTCCAGTCTATCTTCGAGAGGTAAATGACTGCTGTCGCGATAATAGGAATCTTGCGGAAGAATAACAACTTCACCTTCGGGAAGTTTATCAACAATTTTTTTTACTACAGTGGTTTTTCCAGAACCGGTTCCACCGGCAATTCCAAGTATGAGCATGTTTTGTGTTTTTTTGTTTTCAGTGCACTAAAATACATATTTATTCTTTTTCTACATGATTAATTTACCTCTTTTTTTGTGTTCCCATTTTTGTGATTTTTTAATATGTTGATAATTAGTATTATGAAGAATAATTTTGAACTTATTTAAGTTTTGGATTTATTTGAAGTATTTGCCTTGTTCATTCTCTATATGAAGAGAAAATATGTATTTTTGTTGATGAAGTATAAAATCAATATTTATGAAAACAAGTAATTCTTTTTTTAAATTCTTTTATTGTTGTATTATAATAATGCTAATGAATTTCAACTTGTTAGCTGATAATTCTGTAAATATTATTCCTTATCCGCAATCAGTGAAACTGCAACCCGGTAATTTTAAGTTTGATAAAAATACAGTTTTGTCAGTATCAACCAAGGATGTTGATGTAATAAAAATTGCTGAACAGTTTCAAATGCAGTTAAATCTTGTCTCCGGCATAAATTTGAAATTATCAGAGGCAAACAGTCAGTCTAAAATTGAATTTATCAAAACTGATTCAGCATATACTAATAATGAAGCCTATCGATTATCAGTCTCACCCCGATTGATTCGTATTGAAGCGGCTACATCTAATGGCTTTTTTTACGCATTACAAACTTTATATCAATTGTTACCACCAGATATTTATGGCAAAACCCGTTCGAAAATTAAAAAATGGGAAATTCCGTGTGTCAACATTGAAGATGCACCACGCTTTTCGTACCGTGGATTGCATTTGGACGTGTGTCGTCACTTTTTTCCGGTTGAATTTATAAAAAAATACATCGATGCCATGGCCATTCATAAATTGAATCGTTTTCACTGGCATCTCACTGATGATCAGGGATGGAGAATTGAAATAAAAAAATATCCATTGCTGACCGAAATTGGTTCGCAACGCACTGAAACTTTGATCGGACATTATTACGAAAATATGCCGCAACAGTTCGATAACAAAACTTATGGCGGATATTACACGCAAGATGAAGCCCGTGAAATAGTAAAATATGCCGCTTCAAAGTTTATTACTGTAATTCCGGAAATTGAGATGCCGGGTCACGCTATGGCAGCAATTGCTGCATATCCATACCTGAGTTGTACTCAACAACCTTTGAAAGTAGCTACTAAATGGGGCGTTTTCGATGATGTTTTTTGTCCGCGCGATTCCACTTTTACATTTCTCGAAAATGTTTTATCCGAAGTTATGGCTATTTTTCCTTCGGAATACATCCACATTGGTGGCGACGAATGTCCGAAAACTCGATGGAAAAGTTGTCCGGATTGTCAGGCAAAAATAAAGGAACTTGAACTTAAGGATGAACATGAGTTGCAAAGCTATTTTGTTCAGCGCATCGAAAAATTTGTGAACTCCAAAGGTCGGAAAATTATTGGTTGGGACGAGATTCTCGAAGGCGGATTAGCTCCTAATGCCACTGTAATGTCATGGCGAGGTATCGATGGCGGAATAGCTGCTGCCAAAAGTGGTCACAATGTGATTATGACACCCATGTCGCATTGCTATTTCGATTTTTATCAGGCCGAGCCTGCCACCGAACCTACTGCCATAGGAGGTTATGTGTCTCTAAATAAAGTGTATGATTTTGAACCGGTTCCTCCTGTTTTGACCGCTGAAGAAGCCAAATATATTGTTGGGGCTCAGGCAAATGTCTGGACAGAATATATAACTTCAACTTCGCATGTTGAATATATGGCTTATCCACGGGCTTCGGCTTTGTCGGAAGTATTATGGACAATGCCTGAAAATAAAAATTGGACACGTTTTTCAGGAAATATGCTCAAAGCTTTTGAACGATATAAAGCATTGGACACCAATGCATCCAAAGCTTTCTTTGACGTAAGTGCAAAAGTGAGCTCCACCGGTTCGAAAATCGTTGAAGTTACGTTGAGAAGTGACAATCCGGAAGCTGAAATACGTTATACAACCGATAACTCAACTCCCGACAAACGTTCAAAACTTTATACTTCGGCTGTAAAACTCACTAAAACGACCCAATTTAAATCAAAAGCATTTCTGAAAAATAAACCAACAGGAAAAGAATTTTCAGAAATAATACCTGTCAGCAAAGCAACAGATTGCAGTTATGTTACAAACGCCAAAATTCAAGGTAAAACCGCTGAAGATAAATCATTAACCAATGGCAAATATGGTAAAATTAAAACTACTTCTGATTGGATTGTATTATCGGGTGAAGGAGACAGGGAAATATTATTTAATTTTGAAAAAAGTGCAAATATAAGTAAAATCATTACTGGAATGCTCTTTTTTCCTTCGCAAAGAGGACTTTTAGCGCCCGAAATTTCGGTGTTTACTTCGACCGATGGAATAAATTATGAACTACAAACAACAAAAACAATTTCACAGCCAACAGAAAATATTGCAAAAATATATCGACCAAAGTTTGATTTTCCGCTTACTTCAGCTCAGTTTGTGAAAATTATTTTCAAAAATGCAGGTGTGGCTAACGGAGTAAAAGATCAATCGGCTAACAGCGTGTTGTTTCTCGACGAAATTGAAATTTATTAGCGTTTATATCAGTTATTCTAATAAAGATAATAGTACGCGGATATACGCTGATAGAGCGGATTGAAAACGGATTAAATCTCGCCTTTGGCGAGAAGATTAAAGAATAACTTTTCTAAATCTACCCCGATTTATCGGGGATAAAATCCGTTTTTCAAATCTGTTTTAATAATTAATCAGCGCAAATCCGCTAAATCTGTGTTAATCCGCGTTCCATTTTTTTGTTTTTTGATTATAAAACTATATCAATAATATATAACATTATAAACGCTTTATAAATAAACGCGAACCAGAATTCATCCGGTTCGCGTTTAATTTTGAATTGCAAACAAATTAACTATTCAGCTTCAGGTGTTGTATCTTCTACTTTGGTGCTTTCCTGTTTATACCAGTTTATTTTTCGGGATACAAACATGATGATTCCTAAAATCACAAATAAACCGATGCTGCCGATCAATAATGCAATGTCTTCCAGTTGCAAAACCACGTAAAGGAAAATATATAAAATGGCCAAAATGGACGCCAGGATGCCGGTTTGGGTTTTATTTTTAAAAACACTGTGAGCATAAACCACTATCAACGCAATGGTGGCAACACTTGCAATAAGATATGCAACTCCAAAATTCAGCTGCTCCGAAATAGAAAGCAATAAGCTGTAAAATAGAATCAGCGCAATCCCAACCAACAGATATTGAATGGGATGAATTTTCTTGCGAGTCAGCACTTCCACAAAGAAGAACACAACAAAGGTAAGCGCAATAAACATCAATGCATATTTTGCAGAGCGTTCGTTTTGCTGATACTGATCCACCGTATCCACTAAATTTACGCCAAATGTTGTGTTTTCAAACGATTCCACATTGTTGTCAATCCACGTTTCAGGAATTGTTCTGTTAAAATGCAATACATTCCAAGTGGCATCAAAACCGTTTTTCGTCAGGGTATGTTCAGGACTGAAGCTGCCAATATATCCCGGCGATTGCCAGGCGCCTGCTGCATGAACTTTTGTGGTTTTTCCCATTGGAATAAAGTTGATGCGACTGCTACCGTTTAAATTTAATTTGCAGGTAAACGTCAATGCTTTATCTTGCTGTAGAACTTCTGCATTTTTTATCCCGATGACTAATCCCTGACCGATAACATCTTTGCTGCTTCCGCCGGCTTCAGCTGTAAGATTCAGATTTTCAAGCTTAAAATTCAGATTGTTGGTTACACCTCGTAAATCGCTAATGCCAATCCGCACGGTTGCTTCGTCCCAACGTATTTTGGTAAATGTAATTTTTTGAAAATCAATTTTTTTGAATTTACCGGTGAACTGAATATCACTTTTATATAATATCGATTTATAAATGCCGAAATGCCTTTCTTCAGGGTATAACTGTACATCAAGATTCAGATTTTCAGGGGTAATATTCAACTCGTGAGCAATAGTGATTTCTTTCTTTTTTTCATCGATGTACGAATATTCGTAAGGGATAGTCAGTACCGGACCATTTATGGTTTGATCTTTACTCCATTTTGCATTGATTTTTTCAATCGTTTCTATACTTCTGTATTTCCTTTCACTGATTAATTCCTGAATCATTGCGCCCGGAATAAGCAGGAGCAAGGTAAGAAATAATACCACAAATGCCTTAATTGTAATTGATTGGCTGATACGTTCTGCAAATTTCACTTTTGTTTCCATACGATTTGTTTTTTAATTGATTAATTGTTTGATTGATGTAAATGTTTATTTTGATATTAAAAGTACTTTGAACTGCAAAGTTAAATGACAAAAAAAATTAACGAATAAGTTGCTCTAATGCATTCAGATGTTCCTGAAAATTCCGACGACCTTCTTCTGTTATAGCGTATTGAGTATTGGGTTTTCGTCCAATAAACTGTTTCGAAGATCGGATATACTCCAGGCTTTCGAGCGCCTTGATATGACTGGCGAGGTTTCCGTCGGTCAATTCCAATAACTCTTTCAGGGTATTGAAATCGACCGAATCGTTCACCATTAATACCGACATGATACCCAGGCGTATGCGGCTATCGAAGGCTTTATTCAGATTGGATATAATATTGGCCATGAGTTATTTCAAATCGTATTTTTTATACATAATGGCGCCATACACAATATGACAAACGCCGAAACCTATTGTCCAAAAAATGATGCCGTGATATAGAAAAATGGCTGCACCAATTCCAAGAATTATTTCGGTAATGCCCAGGTAATGAATTTCTTCGAATGTATATTTCGATGCATTTACCAATCCCAAACCGTAAAAGAGTAGGGTAGTAGAGGCAATTATTTCAACATTTCCTCTGAACAGAAGAATCAATGAGAAAATCCCACCCGTAAGCAATGGAATTCCAAGATTATAAATGGTGCTTAAAGTGGCTTTATTTACAAATTTCAGTTTTTTCTTTTTGGCTTTTTTCCACGAAAAATAGAGAGCGAAACCGATAGAAATAATCAGCACTAGCATAGCATCGACTAACAAAATAACCATTTCCTGAAAATGATTCAGGTCAGTTGCTGCCGGATAGCGAAGCAAATAGAAGTAGGCAAATGCAGCTCCAAAAATTGCTGTGATACCTGCCATTACACCGGATAATCCACTTAACGATAAAAACTTAGATGATTTTTCCATCATCTCGCGTATTGCTTTTATATCTTCTAACTGCTTTTCCATATTGGTAAAAATGAATAAAAAGTACTTTGAGTTGCAAAGTAAATATATTTATTTTGAATGACAAAATTTTTGAGAAATAATTTTGAAAAAAACCCAAGTATATGACAAAAAAATAATCAAACGTCCCTAAATATCTGATGTGTAAAATATTGCCTGAAAGGCAGAATCTTCATAACCGCATGTAAGCGAAGCGTAACTTGCGGTAGAACAGCAAAGAAATTGTTGCCTGAAAGGCAAGACTCATCATTGTTCTGCCTTTCAGGC
>CAYNHC010000091.1:0-12576 GCA_964396705.1 uncultured Paludibacter sp. | reverse complement strand
TGATGAATCATTTCAATATTTGTTCGCAGAAAGGCAACGTTAGTCAATCCTTTTTCTAACGAACTTTTTGCTCCTGTCCACATTCGGGCTCCTTTTATATCAACTCCAATGAAATTTTTTTCCGGAAAAAGTGCTGCCAACCCTACTGTATATTCACCTTTGCCACAACCCAATTCCAATACTATGGGATGATTGTTTTTAAAGAATATTTCATTCCATTGTCCTTTTAAATTAAAAGAACCACCACTTCTGATTTCGTGCGACGAAACCTGAAAAACATGCCGATATGTTTCCATATCGGCAAATTTGGATAATTTATTTTTACCCACCTGATTTTATTTACTATTTGATTATTTACTATTTACAATTTTAAAATCAAACAAAGAATTGCAGTTACTTGAATAACTAATTATGCATTATGCATTAATAATTTTGAATTGTCAATTATCAACTCTCTCTAACCTCATTCCTACATCGTTAATTCCAGCAAGTACCGAGTCGCGCATCCCTTGGGTAATTTTGTAATGATATGTTCCTGTCGTTTGAAATTTAATATTTTGCTGGTACAGTACAGGCATTTCAAATGTTGATCCGGCTCCTGTACCTAACCATTTGCCGCCGTTATCGGCCAAATAAAATTCAATTGTATCGCGTGTAACTACACTGTCAGGCGAAATTTTTTCAAGAAACAACCATAAATTCTGATATGGATATTCTCCTCTGTTTCTAATGTTTACATACAAATTGAAGTCAGTAGTCGAGTCATTTACTTGTATGTCAAAGTTGAATGTGCTGTCTTTGCTCCAACCTGATTCGTTTACCGGAAAATATTGTAAGTAAACATCTTTGCTTGAGCAGGATGTTATAATAAGAACAAGAAAAGGCAATATGAATTTTTTCAATTTCATTTTTTAGAGTTATCTATATTGTTCTTCTTTACAAACAAAGGCGGAGTGCGTTGATTGTCCCTTTCATTTGTTTGGCTTTTTGAATTATTATTGCGTTTCGACTGTTGATTGGGTTTTCCTCCCGGTCGTTTTCCTTGTTTGTCGAAACGAGTTAGACTATCCTGACCAACTGCATTTTCATATTCAGTTTTTACCGGATTATCTTTTTCGTTCATTTTAACTTCCAATGTATCAGGTTTTATTCCTTTTTTGTTTAGTGTAATTACTTCTTTAGCACGCTGAGCACTTATAGTCACAATATTTGCTCCAAAATTCTGCGATGTGGAATAAGATATTAAACCTTTGAAAACATCTGTCTTGAAATGGTAATATAGATTATCCAGTGTTTCGAGTTGTAATTCTTTTGAAGGAAAATCTTTCGAAGCATCGACATACGCATCAACTTCAAAGTTCATGCAACACTTTAATTTAGCACACTGACCAGCTAATTTTTGGGGATTAAGCGATATGTCCTGAAGACGTGCAGCATTGGTCGAAACTGAATTAAAAGTAGTCATCCAACCTGAGCAGCATAATTCACGACCACATGGACCAATGCCACCAATACGACCGGCTTCCTGACGTGCACCAATCTGTTTCATTTCAATTCGTACCCGAAAAGTCTCTGCAAAAACCTTAATCAATTGTCGGAAATCAACGCGTTCGTCGGCTATATAATAAAAAATTGCTTTGTTCCCATCCCCCTGAAATTCAACATCTCCGATTTTCATGTTTAATTTCAGATTTTCGGCTATTTGGCGGGCTTTGATCATTGTTTCCTGCTCTTTGGCCTTGGCTTCGTTAAACTTTTCAATGTCGGTATCTTTAGCCTTGCGATAAACACGTTTTGTTTCAGTCCGTTCAGGGTTGAAATTGTTTTTACGCATCTGAAGCAGAACCAATCTACCTGTCAGTGTTACTTCTCCGATGTCGTGTCCGGGAGATGCTTCAACCGCCACAATATCTCCTTTTTCGAGAGGAAGTTTAATGCTGTTTAAATAATAACCTTTGCGCGTGTTTTTAAACTGAACTTCAATAAAATCTGTATCTTTTTGTGTTTCAGGCAGATCGCTCAACCAGTCGAATGTTCCTAATTTTTGTTTGCTTTTGCAATTGCAACCACTTTTTTTTAAGTTACAGCCGCCATTATTTAG
This sequence comes from uncultured Paludibacter sp., assembly GCA_964396705.1. GTDB lineage: Bacteria > Bacteroidota > Bacteroidia > Bacteroidales > Paludibacteraceae > Paludibacter. Next base: position 10,475 of record CAYNHC010000091.1, on the reverse strand, counting down.
TGTATAATCCATTGTTTTAAGTTTGTAAAGTTTGTAAAGTTTGAAAGTTTGAAAAGTTAACTGGTTCTTTTTGTCTTTATGAACTTTATAACTTTTAGAACTTTCTACTGTTGTTTACCTTTTCAACAGCATAATCACTTTCAGTACCAGATCAAAAAAAACCATTTTAGCATTTACATTTTGTTCAATATGTCGTTCGGCTAATGAGAATTCTTTCATAAGATCTTCTACATTTCGTTCATTAATAAAAGGTGAAAAACGGCTTGAAAACTCTGACTCAAAAGTAGTCAGGTAATTAAGTTCAGGATTTTGGAGATTCAGTATGAAGTTCTCACGCGTCATACGTTGTGCATAGGTCAGAAAATTCTTCTGACGTTCTCTTCCTACAGCCGCTGCGGCCATTTCATCAGCCCATTTTTTAAGTGTTTTCAGCGAAGCGTGATCTTTCCTGTTTCCCACTTGCCAAGCCAAACGCATAATCATAACAAACCGATCGAAGTTTTGTTTATTCTCGTCACCTTCACTTAGGATTGAAAATGCAGTCAGGAGACTTCCGTTTGAGATACGAGACACATTGACAGCATCTTGTTGAGTGATTTCAATTTCGGAATTTCTCAGCAAAGCCAATACAATATCGTCTCCGGTAAGCTTGGGTATATTAACGTGTTGAGTTCGCGATAAAATGGTTGTAATAATCTGATCAGGTGCATTGGAAACCAACAAAAAAACAGTTTTTTCAGGTGGTTCTTCCAGTATTTTCAATAGTTTATTTGCGCAATTCAAATGCATTTTCTCGGGCAACCAAATAATCATTACTTTGTATTCCGATTCATAGGTTTTTAAACTTAATTTACGGATAATTTCTTCACTTTCATTGGAATATATTAATCCCTGTTTCTGATCTCCCGAAATACGTGCGTACCAGTCATTAACGTTTAAATAGTGGTTTTCGATAATCGCAGCTCTAAAATCAGCAATGAAATCATCACATATAACCGAACTTCTACCGGCGGGTTTTACTACCGGAAATACGAAGTGTAAGTCGGGGTGCGCCAGTTTTTGATATTTTAGACAAGAAGGACAAGTGCCGCATGAATCAGTTTCGTGGCGATTTTCGCAACAAATAAACTGAGCATAAGCTATGGCTAACGCAAGTTTCCCAATTCCCTCGGGACCTCGTAACAATTGGGCATGAGGAATTCGCTGCTCGTGTACCGAGCGGATAAAGCGGTTTTTAATCTCTTGTTGACCAATAATTTCGGAAAATTGCATATAGGTAATTTACATATCACATCCTTTTTGGGATGAAATGCAAATATATAAAAAAATGAAGAGAATGGAAAATTTGAGTAAGTGAGTGCCATTTATATGGCACTTGATATTGAGAATCTAAATTTTAGGTTACTGTAGTGTTTATTAATCATCGTTGCCGAAAAATTTATCGGATGACATAGAGTCAGAGTCAAAATCAAAATCATCTTTTTCAGCTCTCATTATGTCCAGTTCGGTTTCTTCATCAAAAAACTCATGTTCATGAATGATTTTTTTTAGTCGGTGAAGCAGTTTCTCGTATGCGTTGAACTCTCTTTCATTGATTGCGTTATCGATACGACAAATTATTTCAGCCTCTAATTCATACACATTCTCAGCCAGTTCATTTTCATCCAAGTCATCATTTTCAGCGATTCCATTCTCAAGTAGTTCAATTCTGTTTTTCAGATCTTCTAATTCAGGATTTTTCATGGGATCAATTATTTAAATGTTACAAAAACTTGTTTACCAGAAGTAAATTCTGTGTAGTTTTCTACACCTTATAGAATACTGACATTTATATATTTTGAACACTGAAAACGACAAATAAGTTCTCCGGGAAAACAAATTTAATAGTTTAATTATTTAAAAAAACGAATTAATTACATTTTATATTCCTTACGAATAAAATCGGGCTGGTCGCCATTTTTACTAAGTGAAAATTTTAAATTTCCATACATGTAAATACTTGCAAGTAATAATGTTACAAGTGGTGAAATGACAAGGCTAAAGATAAATTTTATCGGGAAATTTTGAGCAAAAAGTTTCATTGTATGAACCCATTTTTGCCGAAAACCCTTGCCATGAAAAAATGCACGTGATGCAAATGCCAATATACAAACAGGGAAAATCATTGATTTATAAATTCGGACTCTGTTGATTAGCAAAGGATTGTTGTTGTTTTTGAGGGTTAGGTAACCTTTCATAAGATTCTCAAAAAGCCGGAATGGCCATGGTCCACCTTGATGAACCAAACCTGAATAGGTTGAGAAAACTAATTTCAGTGCGTCAGAATGGCTGAATGTTTTTGAATCGAAATTCATTTCCGAAATTCCATCCAAATCAAAACTGTACTTATCCGAAATGCGGTTTTCTCGCTTCATATCTTCCCATAATTTTGTGCCGGGAATCACGTGCAAAGGAATGACCTGATAAAACGTTGGATTCAATTCAATAAATTGCGAAGCATCCATTTTTGCCAATTCCTCCGTTTGACTATCCCAGCCAATTACAAGTGAGCCAAGCGTATTGATACCATGTGAATGAAGATGATTGAAAATATCTGTTATTTCACCAGTTCTTTTTACAAGTCCTTCGGAGGATAAAACTTCATTGCTGAGTGATTCAACGCCAATAAAAATGGTGCCAATGCCACACGCCACTAATTCTTCGATCGTATATTTTTTTATGGATTGAACAGAAGCAAAAACTGTCAGTAAAAATGAGCTGTTTTTTAGCTCACTGTTTTGAAAATGTTCTGTAAATTCTAAAACTCTGTTCCGATGATGCAGGAAATCTTCATCGTAAATGATAGCAGATTGAATATCAGGATGTTTTTTGAATTGTTGATATAAATTTTCGAAAAGTTGCTGACCATCAAAAAATGGAATGTATTTTTTGTTGAACTGGCTGGATGTGGCACAAAAGGAACAACCATAAACACAGCCGAGACCACTCACAAGTACAATTTGTTTGAAAAGTTCAATGCGTGTTCTGAAGAAACTGTTTGATAATGGAATTAAATCCTGTTTTATTGGTTGTTGGTTTTCAATTCCCCACTTTTCGCGAACAATGGAATTCATAAAATGATTTCCATCGCCGAAGCAAATATGGTCAACAAGACTTTTTAACCGGTTAGATATTTCGTACGATTCTTTGAAAATAGCTGTGCCATAACCCCCAAGTATGATTTCTATCGAAGGATGATTTGATTTTAGCCACTCTGCCATTTCCAATACTTTGGCAGTAAGTGGAATGGTGAATCCGATAGCAATCAGTTCATATCTTCCTTCGTTGACTTCTTTTTGAAATTTGGCGAACGAAGGATTTTCAAGCACCACGGAATCGACGGCAATATTTTGTGCCAAAAAATGGAGCGAATGCCAACTTTGAAAAGAGCGGAGCTGAAACATGCGCTGCCTGTAAGTGTTCCGATAATAAAAATAATCCACCGGATCTTTATCAATCGGTAATTTTGGGTAAGGTCCACACGGTGAAGTGAAAAGTATTTTGGGCATTATCTTTTCCATCTTTTTCGTCACTGGTTTCTTAAATTAAATTTTTGGGAAGAATAGCTTCAATCATATATACCGATGGAACAAAAAAGACACTGTCAATCCGTTCAGTTTTACCAATTTTAAATCCTTGTTTTTCAAGTAATTGTTGAGTGGCTTTTACCGAAAGATATTGTGCTTTTGAGGTTGTAAGTTTTATCATCGCTAACCAACAAGCGTCATAAAAATTATTTTTATTGCTAAACAACAGAAGTATTCGTCCTCCCGGTTTCAATCGCTTTTTTAGCTCCGATAAAAACTTTGGTTTATCCTCCACATACGGAAATGCATTGGTCGAAACAATCAGATCAAACTGCTGATTTTTGGGTAAATTTTCAGGATTTCCGCAGATGTATTTAATGTTTTGTGATGAAAAACTTTGATTTGCCCGTTCGATCATTTTGGACGAAGGATCAATGCCTGTAATCTCAGCCGAAGGATATTTTTGACTTATTTCAACGCAAAGTTCGCCAATTCCACAACCTACATCAAGTATATTTTCTGGTTTTGGAAGTTCACTAATTGTTTTCAGAATCAGTTGACGCGATGGTGTTAAAACAAACTTTTGTACCCAAAGTTTATCGTACCAACCGGCATAAAAATCCCATATTTTTGGTCCAAACATTTTTTTTATTTATAAATAAGTAATTTTAAAAAATAGACAGCTCCGTTCATTGTGCTGTTCATCACGAGTTTTATGCCATTCCAAAATCCGTATCGCGTAAGCAAATGTTTTAAAGAAGAATATCTTGTGGCAGGAATAAGGTAAAGAAAATAAAGCCAAAGGTAATACGAAAATACCGAAATATGTTTTGGCTTTTGATGCAAATGCAGTAAATCGTAACTCCACAAACGCGCGGTATCAAATTGAGTTTTTTGTTGTAACGCTTCATCGGTATTAGGCAAAACCGTGGGCGTAGAGTAGGTGGCGAAAGGGATTTTGTTTTTCCGAACATATTTGGCTAACCGGATAAATTCGGCGTGTTTCCAATCGGGATCGCAAATAAAAAGTGCGAATAAATCGATATTAAGATTCCGACAAACTGCAATTGTAGCATCGTTATCGGCCACAGTTGCTTTTTTGTTGACTGAATGCAAAGCACTTTCGTTAATGTATTCGAAACCAACAATCAAAGCCGTCAAACCATTCAATTTCAAACGTGCAATAAGATCGGGATTTGCCGAAATAAATTCAGAAGTTCCGTAGGTAATATATTTTTTTTGGATTTGGCGTTTTTCAAGTTCATTGCAAAAAGTTTCGAGTCGCTTTTTACTTGTCAAAAAGTTATCATCCACAATAAAAATATTCTGTGCTGAAAGTTGTTCAATTTCATCAACCACCTGCTCAATAGGTCGGGCAGAATATTTTCCGTCGTTCATTTTCCGGCAAAAACAAAACGAACATTTACCCGGACAACCGAATGCAGTTTTTACAGTAGCACAGGCATTTAAATAAAAATAATAGTACTTTTCTGGGTTTGCTTCAAACTGGATTCTTTTTGGAATAGGAATATTATTCGTAAATGATTGCTGAGTTTGTATTTTAAATCCATTAATTTTAAATGCCGCACCTTCAATATTTGGGGCTGGTTCGTTTTTCGAAACAACATCAGCAATTTCACAAATAGCTTTCAAATGATTTCCAAATACAACTGCATCGATAAAAGGTGAGAAAAAATGTTCCGGCACAACTTCGGCATGAACACCACCAACAACTATGTAAAGTTGCGGAAATTCCTTTTTTAGTTTTTCCACCAAAAGCAAAACAGATGTAGTTTGAGTTATGTAACAACTTATACACAGCATTTTAATGTTCCCGGAAACAATCTGTTTCGTGAGTTTTTTCTCATTTCCTTTCTCCAGAATCGCAACCGAATGTTCTGCCTCGAGCACTGTATATAAATATTCAAGCTCAAGCGGCTCACACGAAATCAGATAATCCATGCGAACCGACTGTTTGGGAACAGGAGGCGTGTAAAGAAGTATATTCATATTACTTAGAATATATTCGGTGTAATTTTCCTTTTTACATAATGGCGGTAATGCAGATTTACACCCAACGAGAAAAGCAGCATTTCGGGATTTTTCCAAAGTTGCCGGTTGAAAAGGACACGGTGAAAAATGCTTTTCAGCGAAAAAATCCGGTTGTTCAGCCACCAATACATTTCTGTGAGCTTTTCGGGTTCAATCATTTTTGGAATATGCACGCAACGTGTTCCGTCGAACAAGCGAAGATCGTCGGTTAGCATTCGTCCCTGTTTTTTTAGTTCTTTGTGCAATTCAGTACCCGGAATTGGCGTGAGAATATAAAAGCGGGGAATTGGAACGCGGTTGCTGTAAATAAATTCGTAGGTGTCGCGTATCGATTTTTCAGTGTCAAAGTCCGTCCCTACTATCATTTCGGTGCTTACAACTATGCCCGATTCGGACAATATTTTCATGTTTTGTTCGTGATCGTTGGCTTTCAACCAGGGTTTATCAAGACTATCAATGGCTTCTTGCTGAATGCTTTCCACACCAAAACTCATCAAATCGCAACCTGAATCACGCACAATTTTGAGCAATTCGGCATTTTTTGCCAAATGGATTGCACACTGACTAGCCCATTTCATTTTCAGCGGTGTAATTTTTTCGCAAAGTTCCCGCAGATATTTCGGATTCGAAACAATATTATCGTCAATCAGATAGAAACGTTTGTAACCCAATCGTTTCACTTCTTTTATGTCCCGAATCACTTCATCCACCGGACGGAACAAATATTTTCCTTCGTACAGACACGCTATGGAGCAAAACGAACAGGTAAATGTACATCCACGACCAGCCTGAACGGGTAACATGGCACCGATTTTTTTTCGGGTAAGCAAGTCGTATCTAGGAACTGGAAGATTTTTTAATTCGCTGATAGGATAATTGTATAAGGGCTTCACTTTTCCGGTTTCCTCAAAATCTTTCAACATCATGGGGAACGAAATTTCAGCATCGCCAACTACCACCGAATCAACATGTTTCATGGCTTCTTCGTAAGCAATCGAAGCCATATATCCGCCCAGAACGACTGTTTTTCCCCGCTTTTTAAATTCGGCAGCAATCTCTAATCCCCGAAATGTGGCATGTCCCATCGTTCCAATACCAACAATATCCGCATCGGTATCGAAATTTATTTCGTCCACCACTTCAATCAGCAATTCCACGCCCCAATGAGCGGGTGTATAAGCTGCCAGCAACGGAAAAGCCAATCCCGGAAGATTGATTTTCGACTGCTTGCACAATTTTCCGCTTTCGGCGTACTGTGTGGGTTGTATAAAGAGTATTTTTGGCATTGTTTTTTTAATTTGAAAATGAGAAATTAAGAAAATGAGAAATTAAGAAAATAGAAAATTAGAAAACACGAAACATGAAACGCGAAACATGAAACACGAAACATGAAATACGAAATTAACTGTGTTTCTCCGCTTCTCTTATTTTCTGTTTATATTGCATCGCCACCCTGTTTGCTCCCAGCAGCATTTTTACAAGCATAACCGGACGATAGGTTCTGAGATACATCCACATAACTTTGGGAGTAAATAATATTTTGTTATATGCTTTTAAAATTTCCCTGTAAAATTCAGGAACGGTTAACTTCTCAGGTTGAACGGTAACATGTGCCAAATCCCATTTTTCGTAGTCGGTTTTTTTAATAATAATCCGATCGTCTGGAAAGCTTACACCGGTTTTTGGTAAGGGTGTAAGTGGTTGTAGATTAACATAATGAATGCCGAGTTCTTTCACTACTTTCACCATGTTTTTAAAATCACTTTTGTCCCATTCGGGAGGAATAATGATGGTAGCAAAAACTTCAATTTTTTCGCGATGAATCACTGCCATAGTTTCTTTGTACATCGAAACTGAAGTTTTTTTGTTGTACTTATCCAATTCTTTGTCGGAGAAACTTTCGAACCCGACAATCACCGTCCGCAATCCAATTTCAGCCAGATCGTGCATAATTTCAGGATTTTCTGCAATAAAATCGGCGCGTCCATACAGCAAATAGTGTTTCTTAATATTTTGCTTTTTTATTTCATCAATAAATTCCTGCAACCATTTTTTATCTACCAGAAAATCATCATCAACAATGTAAATCTCCGTTTCTTTTATCGATTTGAGTTCCTCAATTACTTCAGTTAACGGTCGCTGTTTGTACAATTTATTGGTAATAATCCGACAAAAACAGAACGAACACAAGTAAGGGCAACCAAAGGAAGTTTTTAGAAGCGCTACTTTGTCGTGAAAAATATAAAAATACTTGTGTCGATATTTTTTTACTGAATTCCGATCGGGAAAAGGGACACGAAAATCGAACGCAGGCAGTTGTTTGTTTTCAAGTGTATCACCTTTGCAAAAAATACCTTCGGGAAGCGAGGTGTTAAATTCGATATGGTTCAATAAATTGGTAAAATTTACAGCAGCATTGCGCACAGCACGAAAATCAATGGCTTCGTCCTCAAAATCTTCTGGGCAAACTTCGCAATGAACGCCACCAACAATGGTCGTAATTTTACTGTTGAACGATTTGGCAATTTTACAATATGAAATGATGGTGGAAACGTTGGTGATATACCCTGTAATGCAAAAAATATCAGGTTTGTGTTCTTCCAAAAAAAACTCAAAAGGCTTTTTCTCGATGATTAAATCCACAATCACCACTGAATCCGTATTGCGTTTCAGGGCGCATAAAACTTCTAATTCCAAAGGTTCAACTATCATTACATGTTGTAAGCCGATGGTTTCGGGCGATGGTTTCGGACGTACCATTAATATTTTCATAGTGTTTACTCTTTTATGGCGTTTGTGTTTTCAAGTTTTCGTTTGTATTCGAGCATTGGACTGCTCAATTTCAATAATTTATTAAAAATACGGTTGCTGTGAAATGCTTCCATATACAGTGTTTCGGGTTTGCCGCCCATGCGCATTTTGGCAATTTCGGCAGTTTGTCCGAGTTCAATCAGTGCAACTTTACGTTCAATTCCATCTCGAATAAGTCGTGAAAGCAACCGCAAATAAGTGTTGTAAATTCGGTTTAGTTTGTAATCAATTCCACCCAGAAAGAAATAGTAAATATTTTTGTTTTCCAGCGCAATGTTCCAACCGATTGTGTTTTCATTTAAATAACAAACCGTCAGTAAAAATTCATTTGGGAGATTTTGAAAAAAGTCAAAACTAAGTTTTTCGAGTTTGCCACTGCTGCGCTTGTAAACTTCAAGGTATTGATTATACATTTCGGGTGTAAAAGCAGCACATGGTTTTTTCTCAAATTGCAATGCGGTGTTTTCTTGATTTATTTGTTTCAATCGCCTTCTGTAATTCGATCGCAACGATGCCAGGTAATCTTTCCAGTCTGTAAACTGATTTGATAATAAGATAGTTGGCAGCGTTTTTCCTGATGAATTTTTGCTTTCTAATGGTTTTTCTGTCAAATTAAGAAAAACTACCAATCCTTTTTCAGCTTCGCAAATGTGCTTTTTTAATGCCTCAACAGCACTGCTTTTTCCGAAAATTCCCTGACCTGAAACCGAACACGGAATTCCCACGATATTCATTCTAACCGGACTTTTTATTTTTAGATAAGTAAAAATGTCAAGTTGTATCGTGTAAACAATGGCCGCCGCAACTGCAACTACATTTTCGTTTTCGAAACACAAAAAATATTGTTGCCGGCAGGGATTATATTTTTCAGCATGAATTAGAAATTTCCTTTGCTGAAAATAATTATCTGCAAGCGAATCCCATTCATCGGGAAGCTGAGCCGTTTTTGTATATTGTTGAAATAGCATATTCTTTTTCCCCCTTTGGGGGTTAGGGGGCTGTAATTGTAGTTTCAAAAACACCATATTGCCTGTAAATTTCAGGTTCTACGCCGAAACTTCTCTTCAGAATTCTTTTCACAAAAGCCATTGAAGCTTTGTTTTCCTCAAAAATAAATCCTCCTTCGCAATATTTAAAACCCTTTTTAATAACTGCCGGCAATGCTTTATTCAGCAATGCCATGGCAACAATACTGCCTTGATATTCAGGGATTATGCCAATTTCAGTAAATCGAAATGTGTCGGGCGTTTTCCCCAATCGGAATTTCAAAACATCCAAAACATTCAAATCGCGTTGCGACGTAACCAATTGATTGAAATCGGGATACCACAGAAAAAATCCCACCGGTTTGCCATCAATTTCTGCAAAAACAAGATTTTCATTGTCGAGCAAATGACGGAATGGATAAAAAAGCTCCAAATCTTCTTTGGTATCGCGATTAGCCCAATACGGATGATTCGGAAATGCCTCATTATTCAATTGCGTATAAATTGCACTTTCAGCTTTAATATTTCGTTTGTCCATGAACCTGACCGTGAGTCCTTTCAGTTCACGATGTGTAGAATATGATTGAGCCCATGCAGTATAATCTCCCATTGTGAAACGAAAAGTCGCCATTTTCCTACAATACAAATCTTTAAAATAATCGGCGTAATAATCAGGCTGATAAGGCAATCCGAATACGGGTGCTTCGTCGAAACGATTTAATAAAATACCGGCACCATAGTTTAAATGTCCATTCAAACCTACCACAATTTTTTTGAATTGAGGAAAATAACGTTTGATTTCTTTTTTGATCAATGAAAAAATATCGCCCAACCCTTTTTGAGCTTCAAAATAAGCAACCTGAACATAATCGGGCAGTCTTGTGTCATGAATCAAAGCAAAACGAGCAACAGCATCGTTTCCATCCTGAACGATAAATTTTTTCACTTTAGCATGAAGTGAAAACGCTTTGCTTTCGCCCAGAACAAGTTTTTCAACACTTTTTTCTGTTCCCCGAAAATATTTATTTCCTGCGTAAACGGCTGAACTTACTTTATCGAA
>CAYNHC010000090.1:10122-12621 GCA_964396705.1 uncultured Paludibacter sp. | reverse complement strand
TAGAGCACATCCCTTTTAAGGATGGGGTCCTGGGTTCGAGCCCCAGCTGGATCACTTTATTTTTTAATAAGCAGCTAACAAAGTTGATGATCTAGTAGCTCAGCAGGTAGAGCACATCCCTTTTAAGGATGGGGTCCTGGGTTCGAGCCCCAGCTGGATCACTTATCAGACTCCCGCATTTCAGATACTGAATTGCGGGAGTTTTTTTTATCAATAAGCGAGTTTAATAATTAGTGTAATAACAATGAACTATCACCATAACTTAGAAATCTGAAGTTATTTTCAATGGCATAGTTGTATATTGATTTCCAATCTCCATTTACAAAAGCTGAGACAAGTAGCAGTAAAGTGCTTTTTTGCTGATGAAAGTTGGTAATCATTCCATTTACCAATTGAAATTTATACCCGGGTTTAATCATGATCTGGGTTTCGGCCTGAAGAGTTTTGAAATTGTTATTATCCAAATAATCTAAAATATTTTGCAATGACTGAAATGCAGAAATAATTGGTTGCTTTTCGTAGGGTTGCCATTGCGAAACTTGCAAAATTTTCAAACAATCTCCGTTCTCATTCTTTTTGTGAGAGGTTGATGGATCGAGATTTTCTCCGATATAATATAAACTTTCCAACGTACGAACCGATGTTGTTCCCACCGCAATAATGTTCCCTAATTTTTTTTGTAAATGCTCAATAGTGCTTCGATGAACGGATATCACTTCGCTATGCATTTGATGATCAGCGATATTTTGTTTTTTGACCGGTTGAAATGTGCCTGCTCCAACATGAAGTGTCAATTCCTCAGTTTCAATTTTTTTTGCCTCAATTTTTTTTAATACCCCGGGAGTAAAGTGCAATCCGGCAGTGGGAGCTGCCACCGAACCTTTAATTTTTGAATAGACGGTTTGATAAGTGGTCAGGTCACTTGTCTCAGTTTTACGATGCAAGTAGGGTGGAATGGGTAATTCACCCGTATTTTCAAGAATTTGTGCAAAATGAATGTCGATATTGTTCCATGAAAATCTTATTGTATGTGTATTGTCTATTGTTTCAAGCAATTCGGCAGTAAATGCAAAACTTTTATCATCAATAGTTATAGTTTTTGTTAATAACCCTTCTTTCCATTTTTTCAGATTGCCCACCATACATTTCCAAACACAGGTACTTGTTGAACTGAGCGATTGCGAATAGTCTGAAGGTATGAGTGGTTCAAGGCAAAAAACTTCGATATGCGCGCCTGTGGATTTCTGAAAAATTAATCGTGCCTGAATTACACGTGTATTATTATAAACCAATAAACTGTTCCCGGGTAAAAACGTTGATATTTCAGAAAAAATACTTTCGGAAATTTCCCCATTTTTATAAATCAACAGTTTAGATGCATCACGTTCAGTTAACGGATATTTGGCAATACGATCATCTGCCAGATGATAATTGTATTCGTCTATAAAAATTGGTTCAGTGTGTTTTGTATTGTTCACGTATCTAATAAGAAATTTGTTGTATTTTTGTGCAAAAGTAACCAAAATGTGCCAATTGTAAAATGTATCAGTTCGTACAATAATTAATAAAACAAGAAACAATGATTAGAAAGGGAGATACAGTGCGTTTTTTGAATGCAGTAGGTGGCGGAGTAGTAGTACGAGTTGACGAAATTTCAAAGTTAATCTATGTTGAAGATAAAGATGGATTTGAGATTCCGATTTTGGAACGTGAATGTGTAGTAGTGGGTGAAGTGAATAAGGAAACTAATTTTATAAAAAAAGATTTCTCCTCTAAAGTTACAAATAATCAACCGACTTCAGAACAGGCTCAAACCGTAACACAGAACTTGAAACCTGAAACACGAAACGCCGAACCTATAATAGAGACACCTGAAGGTGAAAAACTAAAAGCTTTTTTGGCATTTTTCCCCGTTGATATTAAGCAACTTCAAACGACTTCCTACGATTGTTATCTGATTAATGACAGTAACTATTTTCTGTATTTCAATATTATTAATGGAGAAACCAATCAATGGAAATCGGTGGCTAACGGAATTATTGAGCCTAATATGCAGGAAGAAATAACTTCGGTAACTAAAGAGCAACTTAATGACTGGGAACAAATCCGGGTGCAACTTATCCCATTTAAAAAGAATAAAATCTATGAACCTCAAAATGTGGTTGATATAAATATTAAATTGAATGTGGTTCGATTTTATAAACTTCACAGTTTTACCGAAAATGATTATGCCGAAGATTTGGCAATGATGGTGGATATTGTTTCGGAGAATGACAATAAAAAATTGTTAGAAATATCGCCGGAGGAAATTAAAAATGCCATGTTGCACAAAGAAGAAACCAAGCGTCCAAGAATTACACTTCGTCAACAAACCGCGGATGTAATTGAGGTGGATTTACATATCAATGAATTAGTTGACACCACTGCCGGAATGGAGAATGCTGATATGTTGCATTTGCAAATCGAAAAATTTCATTCAGTGCTCAATGAAAACAGAAA
>CAYNHC010000090.1:6939-10022 GCA_964396705.1 uncultured Paludibacter sp. | reverse complement strand
ACACGCATCTTCCAATAAATCAATGACATTTTCAAAGCCCTGATCACCACCATAATAAGGGTCTGGAACATGTGTTGCTTGTATATTAACACAAAAATCGACCATGCGGTAAATTTTGTTGTTTTCTTCCAACGTCATGGCTTTGGCTTTTAACGCATCAATGTTTTGATCATCCATGCCGATAATCATGTCAAAATTATCGAAATCGGCAGAAGCAAAAGGGCGCGAGCGATGCGTAAGATGATAACCTCTTTTCGTAGCAAAAAAACGCATTCTGCTGTCAGGTAGTTCTCCTTTATGGTATGCAATCATTCCTGCTGAATCTATTTTAAATTCAGAGGTTAACCCGTTTTTAGATACAATTTTTTGAAAAACAGCTTCTGCCATTGGTGAACGGCATATGTTTCCCAGACAAACGAAAAGTATTGACTTTGTATTCATATAATAGCTAACAGCCTTCAAAATAATCTAATGGTTATTCTGAAGGCTGTTTTTATATTTCGTGAAAAAATTAGAACTAATAAAATCAGATCGACAAAATCTGTATTACTCCAAGCAAATTTTCGTTTACCGGTTTATCATCTTTAATTGCTTTTGTGAACGGAACATGTACAATTACATCATTCACTATACCAATCATAATACTGCGTTGTTCGTCTAACAAAGCATCTATCGCAGCGACTCCCATGCGACTTGCAAGGATTCTATCGTATGCAGTTGGTGAGCCACCACGCTGAATATGACCGAGAATAGTTACGCGTACATCGTATTCAGGATGTTCTTTGTGCATGCGTTCTGCCAGTCCGTTTGCTCCACCGGTAATTTCACTTTCGGCAACAATGACAATGCTGCTGTTTTTCGATTTGCGGAAACCGTTTCTAATCAATTCTTCCAATTGATCAACCTGAGTTTCACGTTCAGGAATAATTGCAGCCTCTGCTCCCGATGCCAAAGCACTGTTTAAGGCCAGAAAACCGGCATCGCGACCCATCACTTCTATGAAAAAGAGACGTTCGTGCGACGATGCTGTATCACGAATTTTATCAACTGCTTCAATGATTGTATTTAATGCTGTGTCGTATCCAATGGTCGAGTCGGTGCCGTACAAATCATTATCAATGGTTCCGGGCAGACCAATAATTGGCACATTAAATTCCTGAGCAAAAATGCGTGCACCGGTAAAAGTTCCGTCGCCACCAATCACCACTAAAGCGTCAATTTCTTCGCGTAACATTGTTTCGTAAGCAATTTTTCTACCTTCTACGGTTTTAAATTCCTCACAGCGGGCCGTTTTTAGTATTGTTCCTCCCTGTTGAATTATATTGCTTACATTTTGAGTCTGAAATTCTTTTATTTCGCCTGTAATCAATCCTTTATATCCACGATAGACCGCTTTTACGCGGATGCCGTTGAAGATTGCAGCACGTGTTACCGATCTGATAGCTGCATTCATTCCGGGTGCATCACCCCCTGATGTTAATAAACCAATACACTTAACTCCGTATTTCATAATGTTTATAAAATATATTTATACTTTAATACCTTCGATTTAATAAAATGGTTGCGTGATTTTTTTATGAACAATCTAAGGGGAATCATTTATCTTTCTTCAAGCCGGAAATTTTTTCAGCAACTTCTTCCATTAACCATTTAGGCGTGGAAGTGGCTCCGCAAATTCCTATACTTTTTGTTAAATCCAGATTTAAATCCAGAACTTCATCGGCGGATGAAATCAAAAAAGTATTTTCATTTATTTTTTTTGAGTGTTCGTACAGAACTTTTCCATTCGAACTTTTTTTACCGCTGACAAAAATTATGATATCTTTTTGTTGTGCAAAAGTAGTAATATTTGGAATTCTATTAGCAACCTGACGACAAATTGTGTCAGAAAATTCAAAATTTTGTTGACTTCCTGTTTTTTCTGCTACATTTTCGACAAGTTTATTAAACCCATCAAGCGATTTTGTGGTTTGCGAAAAGATTCTGATTTTTTTAGAAAAATCAATTTTTTTCAAATCTGATTCATTCTCAATTACAATTGCTTGATTATCAGTCTGACCCAATAATCCATTTACTTCGGCATGACCAATTTCACCGTATATTACAATCTGATTATCGTCGGAAGGAGCCGATTCAAAGGCATTCTTGATTCGGGTTTGCAATTTGAGAACCACCGGACACGAAGCGTCGATTAAAGTAATGTTGTTTTCCCGGGCTATTTGATAAGTAAGTGGAGGCTCGCCATGAGCACGCAATAACACTCTTGCATTTTTTAATTTTGCAAATTGCTCGTGATTAATAGTGATTAATCCTAAGTTTTCTAACCGGCTTATTTCCTGTCCATTATGAACAATGTCGCCCAAACAATATAATGTTTCACCTTTGGCAAGTTCTTCTTCAGCCTTTTTAATAGCATTTACAACGCCGAAACAGAAACCGGATTTTTTATCAATTTCGATATCTAACATCTATATATTTACAATTTAGTTATTTACAATTTACAATTTCAATTCTATTTCTTATCGAAAATATTTATTTCAATAAAAAAGAAAAAAATATTTGAAAAGTAAATTAATCTAACGTTTTTTCAGCAAATAATGTTCGTAGAATTTCCTGTTGTTGACTAATTGATAATGACGAATTGTCGAGAATAATGGCATCGTCGGCTCTGCGGAGTGGACTTTCAGCACGGTTCTGATCTCGATCGTCGCGTTCTTTTACATTAGCCAAAACATCATTATAGTCTGTATCTTCGCCTTTTGCTATCATTTCATCAAACCTTCGTTGTGCTCTTATTTCGGCAGTGGCAGTAACAAAAATTTTCAATTCAGCTTCAGGAAAAACCACAGTGCCAATATCCCGACCGTCCATCACTATGCCTTTTTGCAGTCCCATTTTTTGCTGTTGACGAACTAACTCGCGACGTACAAAACCCAATGTGCTTACCCGGCTTGCACCATTGGCAACCTGCAAAGTGCGTATTTCATTTTCTACATTCTCGCCGTTCAGATACATTTCTGCTTTGCCTTCGGCATTGGTTTTGAATTCTAGTTTTATCGTTGAAATGTTCTTTTCTATTTCGC
>CAYNHC010000090.1:1695-6839 GCA_964396705.1 uncultured Paludibacter sp. | reverse complement strand
CCACCGCCAAATGAAAATCCGGCCAGACTCTTAAACCCATTCATTTTTAGTTCCTGATGACGGCGATGATTGTATGAAGCAGCAATATAAAAACTTTTGTTTGGAACAAATTCAAGCCCGATAACAGAATGACGGAATGCCATGTCAATGAAACCAATATCACTAGAATTAGAGGTTGTACTGGTTGTAGATTTATTTAAGTCTAAATAATTTAAATCGAAGCGCTGTAAATTATGTAAATTAAATGAAACCCGAAACGGTGCATGAGCTAATTTTTTAGTAACCCCCAATTGAATATTTAAAGGCAACGATTCGTAATGCTGTCCATTTTCATCAGAATAATACCCTTTAAGCTGAGTTCCAATATTTTTAACAGTTAAACCGGCAGAAAATAAATGTGTAGGATTGTTATAACTAATTCCTGCATCTAAAGCAAGTCCAAAACTTGAATATCGTTCATAAGCAGAATAAATTGGCTTTAATGTGCCACCCACTGTTATGTTTGCAGTTAGCGGTCGAGCATAAATAATGTTTACAGCCATGTCTTTTGCAGTAAACTCGCCCAACACTTCATTCAATTCGGTAGTTTCTTTAAAAGTTCCAAAATCAACATATTGAATTCCAACAGCAAAAAAGTTCTTTTTCCCAAAATTACGGGCATACATAGCAGAACCAAATTGAATATCTGCAAGATAATTTGCCATATTTAACCCGATAACATTATTTGTCTCGACTGTAAGTAATGCCGGATTTTGGAAAGCAAAATTTATATCATTATCATTTAATGATACATTAGTTCCACCCAATGCTGCTAAACGTGAAGAAACAGGTAAATCTAGAAATTGATAAACTCCTTTTCCTGCTTGTGCGAATAATTGTGCAGCGAAAAAGAACAAAGTAATAATTAAAATATGTTTTTTAAACATAGGTTTCAGTTGTATTTGAATTAAATTGTGTTTTTTTTGAAAAATATTTTCGGTTTTTAAAAAAAAACTCCCAAAGATACATTATTTTTGTACACGATATAGAAAAATGAGTTTTATTAAAACTTAAAACGGAAAAATCATAAAAAATTATATTTTTACAAACAAAATTATCACGGTGGTTTGAATGTGATAAATGAAATATAAATTTTTGTTCTAAATAAATGAACTTTTAAAAAAATATTGTACATTTGCCCGTCTGAAAATTATATAAAAAACAACATACATTATGGAATTAAAAAAATCGCCAAATGCCACTCTTGAAGATAAAAGATTTCTTTATCTGTTGATGGGTTTAGTTATGGTTTTGTCATTGTTTTACATCGGATTAGAATGGACTAAATCAGAAGTTACCGTGTACGAAGTTGACGATGCGGCAGCATTAGTTGAGGAGGAAATTGAAATTATTCAAACAGCTCCCGAGTTGCCACCACCACCACCACCTCCTGCTCCTGAAATTGTAGAAATTTTAAATGTCGTGGAAAACGATGTTGAAGTAGCTGAAGTAGAAATCAATACAGAGGATGATAAAGACAAAGGAGTAGATGTTACAGGACCGGTTACAACTGGTTTGGGTACAGTAGTCGAAGAAGAAGATAATGTTGTATTTCAGGTTGTTGAAACTATGCCTTCATTCCCCGGTGGTGATGCTGCATTATTTAAATTTCTGAATGATAATGTAAAATATCCTGTGATTGCTCAGGAAAATGGAATTCAGGGTCGTGTTATTTGTCAATTCGTAGTAAACCGCGATGGCTCGATAGTTGATGTTGAGGTTGTACGTAGTGTTGACCCAAGTCTTGACAAAGAAGCCATTCGTGTAATTAAATCCATGCCTAACTGGGCACCGGGTAAACAACGTGGTAAAGCAGTGCGTGTAAAATACACTTTGCCTGTTAACTTCAGACTTCAATAAAAATCGATTTTTATTCAAGCAAATAAATAGAACGATTGTACCAACGGTCAATCGGACAACTAATTAAAACCGTTTGGTGTATTCCAAACGGTTTTTTCAAATAAATTATGCAAACAGAAATATATCAGGAAAGAGCTGTATTGGTGGGATTAATCACCCAAAGTCAAAACGAAGAACGTTCAAAAGAATATCTTGACGAATTGGCTTTTCTAGCTGATACAGCTGGTGCAAAACCGGTGAAGATTTTCTTTCAGCGCGTTGATACACCCAATCCAAAAACTTTTGTAGGACCTGGGAAACTTCAGGAAATAAAATCTTATATTGACGAAAATGATATAGGGTTAGTGATTTTCGATGATGAACTTTCTCCTAAACAACTTAGAATTATTGAAGGCGAATTAAAAGTTTTAATTCTCGATCGTACCAATCTAATCCTCGATATTTTTGCCAAACGCGCTCAGACAGCCAATGCAAAGACGCAGGTTGAACTGGCACAATTACAATATATGTTACCCCGTTTGAAGCGCCTTTGGACTCACTTAGAAAGACAACAAGGAGGTATTGGAATGCGTGGTCCAGGTGAAACGCAGATTGAAACTGACCGTCGAATTATTCTGACTAAAATTTCATTGCTGAAAGAAAATCTGAAAGTAATTGATCAGCAAATGAGTACCCAACGTAAAAACCGGGGGAAAATGGTACGAGTAGCTTTGGTGGGTTATACCAATGTGGGTAAATCCACATTAATGAATTTGCTGAGTAAATCGGATGTTTTTGCCGAGAATAAGCTTTTTGCCACACTTGATACAACGGTGCGAAAAGTAATCATCGACAATCTACCTTTTTTACTGACCGACACAGTAGGTTTTATCCGTAAATTGCCCCATCATTTGGTTCAATCATTCAAATCAACGTTGGATGAAGTGAGGGAGGCTGATTTGCTGATCCATATTATCGATGTTTCACACCCAAATTTTGAGGAACAGCTCGAAGTCGTGCAACAAACGCTTCGTGAAATTGACCCTAAGGAGAAACCAACAATTCTTGTTTTTAATAAAATTGATGTTTTTACTCATGTTCCCAAGGACGAAGATGATTTGTTGCCTGTAAAACGTGAAAACATAACGCTGGATGAATTGAAAAATACCTGGATGTCGAAAATGCACGACAATTGTATATTTATTTCAGCACGCGAAAAACAAAATATTGATCAGTTAAAAACATTGATGTACAATAAGATAAAAGCCATTCATGTAGAAAGATATCCATACAACGATTTTTTATTTCAAAAATACGAGGAATAGAAAATTCAAAATGGAGAAATATGAACACAATTATAAAGTTTGAACAATAAATAATAACAATATGAGTGAATACCGTCAGCTAACCCAAAAGGAAATTGCTACACTAACTGTATATGGTTGTACCGCCGATAAATGGCAAAATGTAGAAGTGGTTGAAGAATTTTCTCCTGCTTTTGTTTCAAACGTTCATTTTTCGGGAAATATTAAATTAGGATTTTTCAATAAAGTCATCGACTTGGCTGGTGGTTTAAAAAAACATGCGGGCTTAAATAATTGTTGTTTACATAACTGTTCGATTGGAAATAATGTATTTATTGATAAAATTGATAATTATATTGCTAATTATACGATTGACGATGATTCATATATCGAGAATGTAAATTTAATTCTGGTTGATGGTGAATCTACTTTTGGAAACGGGGTAAAAGTACCTGTTATGAACGAAGGTGGTGGACGTGAAATTCCCATTTTTGATAATTTATCGGCTCCGTTGGCTTATATTCTTACTCTTTACCGACACCGTCCTTTGTTGATTCAAAATCTTCAGAAACAGATTGATGATTATGCCATGGCTCAATTATCATCCAATGGATATATTGGCAAAAATGTAAGAATTGTTAACTGCGGAAGTTTGAAAAATGTACGGGTTGGCGATTGTGCAGTCATCGAAGGTGCATCTTTACTCGAAAATGGATCGATTAACAGCAATCAATTTGCTCCGGTCATTATTGGTTCCGGAGTAAAATGTAATGACTTTATTTTGAGTTCGGGTGTTTCTGTCACTGATTCTACGCTGGTTTCGCGCTGTTTTATTGGTCAGGGTTGCATATTGGGGAAACATTATTCTGCGCTCGATTCACTTTTCTTTTCTAATTGTCAGGGTATGCATGGCGAAGCAACTGCCATATTTGCAGGTCCTTACACCGTTTCGCATCACAAATCTACTTTGCTTATTGCCGGTATGTTTTCGTTTCTCAATGCCGGAAGTGGTTCGAATCAAAGCAATCACATGTACAAATTAGGTCCAATTCATCAGGGATTGTGCGAACGCGGTTCGAAAACTACCAGTGATTCTTATTTACTTTGGCCTGCCAAAATTGGGGCATTTACACTCGTTATGGGTCGGCATTACAAACATTCCGATACTTCTGATTTGCCATTTTCCTATTTAATTGAAAATGCAACCGATAGTTTTCTGGTTCCGGGAGTTAATCTGCGAAGTGTTGGTACAATTCGTGATGCTCAAAAATGGCCCAAACGTGACAATCGCAAAGATCCTCGTAAATTAGATCCGATTAATTTCAATTTGCTCAGTCCATATACAATTTCAAAAATGTTGAAAGGCATTGAAGTGTTGAAAAATCTTCAGAAAATTGCAGGAGAAACTACCGATGTTTATTCATTCCAGAATTGTAGTATTAAAAATTCATCGTTAAATAAAGGTATTGATCTTTATAATATTGCTGTTAATAAATTTTTAGGTAATTCATTAATCAGTAGATTGAAAGAAGGTGTGTTTGAAAATATTGACGAAGTTAGAGCCCGGTTGAAACCAGAAACTGACAAAGGTTTGGGCGAATGGATTGACTTGTCGGGATTGATTGCTCCAAAGAATGTAATTGATAATTTGCTGTGCGATATTGAAAATAACAAATGCGATTTAGAGAAAATTCAATTAGAATTCGAGACCATGCATAGTCAGTATTATGATTATGAGTGGACTTGGGCATTAAGTAAACTTGAACAATATTGGAGAAAATCGGTTAATGAAGTTAATTACGAAGATATTTATAATATGATAGAGTTGTGGAAGGAATCGGTTGTAAAATTAGACAAATTAATTTATGCTGATGCCAAAAAAGAATTCGATCTGAATGCCAAAACCGGTTTTGGAGTTGATGGCGATGAAGCTCAGAAACATCAGGATTTCGAATCGGTTCG
>CAYNHC010000090.1:0-1595 GCA_964396705.1 uncultured Paludibacter sp. | reverse complement strand
GGTGTGGTTCCAAATCCGCGCAGTGGTCTGGTTTACGAAGGCATTGACATTTGCAAAAAAGAAAATATCGATTTTATTCTCGCCGTTGGTGGTGGAAGTGTAATTGACTCGGCCAAAGCAATTGCTCTCGGGGCGGTTTATGAAGGTGATTTCTGGGATTTTTATACCGGAAAGCGCGTTGAAAATGCTTTGCCTGTGGCAACAATACTTACATTGACGGCTGCAGGAAGCGAAGGTTCAACCGGTTCGGTTATTACACATGAAAATGGCATGTTGAAACGGGCAGCGAACAGTGATTTACTGCGTCCTGTTTTTTCAATTCTGAATCCTGAACTTACCTGCTCACTTCCCGCTTATCAAACAGCCTGTGGAGCAACCGACATGATGGCGCATGTGATGGAACGTTATTTCACTAATACAAAAGATGTAGAAATTACCGACCGCCTTTGTGAGGGGATTTTGCTAACCGTTATCAATGAAACTCCAAAAGCGTTAGCCAATCCGAATGATTACGAAGCCCGAGCCAACCTGATGTGGGCTGGTATGGTTGCACATAACGATTTGTGTGGCGTAGGTCGCGAACAGGATTGGTCAAGTCATCAAATGGAGCACGAACTTTCGGGACTTTATGATGTGGCGCACGGAGCCGGATTGGCTGTTATGTTTCCTGCTTGGATGAAATATGTAATGAATCAAGATGTTATGCGTTTTGCTCAGTTTGCAGTTCGGGTTTGGGGATGCGAAATGGACTTCCAACATCCTGAAATTACTGCCCGCAAAGGAATAGAATGTTACGAACAATTTATGACTTCGATAGGAATGCCCATCCGTTTTTCACAACTCGGTGCAAAAGCAGAAGACATACCAACGCTGGTAAAAACTGCCGGATTAGGCAAAAATACCATGGGTAGTTTTGTAAAATTGACTGAAAGTGATATTCAGAGAATTTTTGAATTGGCTGTATAATTTTTACTGTTTAATTTATGCTGGTTGATCAATCATTTATTAAGGAAATAAGAGAGATTATCTTTCACTCGAGAGATAATGCTATTCGCTCTGTTAATTGGGAGCGAACCATTATGTATTGGAAAATTGGCAAACGAATTTTTGAAGAAGAACAACAAGGAAAAGAAAGAGCCGAATATGGGACTTATCTTATCAAACTTTTATCGGAACAACTTCAACCTGAGCTTGGAAGTGGTTTTTCTTACAGACAATTAAATTGGTATCGACAGTTTTATCGTACTTTTCCAATTGTGTCCACACTGCGGACACAATTTAATTGGTCTCATTATAAGTTGCTTATGCGGATTTCTTGCGGGAAAATATCAGCTCTATTTACCAACTGAAAATCAAATACTTGATGAATTAAGAAAGGAGTTGGATGAATTCAAAACAAAACAAACTGAAGAAGATAATTAAATGACCCATAAAAACTTACATATTTCCGTAGATAATATTAGCCTTATCATCAATCTTCCTGCTTCCAAAAGTATCTGCAACCGGGCTTTGATTCTAGATGCTTTGTCGTACAGTTCTTACGAAATAGAGAACCTTGCTGACTGTGACGATACCCGTGTTATGGTTGAAGCATT
>CAYNHC010000089.1:0-12668 GCA_964396705.1 uncultured Paludibacter sp. | reverse complement strand
CCAATCCCATTAGTTTTACCTTCAACCTCAATTTTATAGCAAATATTGGATCCGATTTTATATATTTTATTGTCGATGAAAGTACGTGCACTGCCAATATTTAAAAATCCCCAATAAGCTTCGTAATAAAGCGATTCACCCGGAAGAATTTTTTTACTTCCGGTTTGCACTCTTACTTCAGAATAAATTGTTAACTGAAAAAAGAAAAATATAAATAATATGTTACGAATTTTATTCATTTGACAAATATAAGAAAAAAGATAATCATTGACATCTTGTGAAATAATATATAAACAAACAGGGTGCAACATTATGTTACACCCTGCATATCTTTTTTTCTAACTGAAACTTACAACTCCAAATCCACATCATGTAGTTCAACCCATGGTAACCCGTGAATATTCAATTGTTCCATAAATGGATCAGGATTGAATTCTTCTACGTTATATACACCCGGTTTTTTCCACAATCCTTTCATAAACATCATAGCGCCAATCATGGCAGGCACACCTGTAGTGTAACTTACACCCTGAGTACCTGTTTCTTTGAAAGCTGCCTCGTGGCTACAGTTGTTGTAAACATAGTATGTTTTTTCCTGTCCGTCTTTGATTCCTTTGATGCGGCAACCAATCGAAGTCCATCCGGTATAGTTTTCACCCAAATCTCCCGGATTTGGAAGAACGGCTTTCAGGAACTGAATGGGAACGATTTTAACCCCGTTATATTCTACTTCGTCAATTCGTGCCATGCCAATGTTCTGAATTACTCGTAAATGAGTCAAATATTCCTGACCGAAAGTCATCCAGAAACGGGCACGTTTGATGGTTGGGAAGTTTTTTACTAACGATTCCAACTCTTCGTGATAAATTACATACGATTCTTTGGGTCCTATTTCAGGATAATTTAATGGCATGTGAATTTGGTGCGGGTCTGTTTCCACCCATTCGCCATTTTCCCAGTACTTTCCTCGCTGTGATACTTCGCGGATGTTAATTTCAGGGTTGAAGTTGGTGGCAAATGCTTTTCCATGATCACCTGCATTACAGTCAACGATATCCAGATAATGTATTTCGTCGAAGTGATGTTTGGCAGCATAAGCGGTATAAATACTGGTTACTCCAGGGTCGAAACCGCAACCAAGAATTGCAGTTAAACCTGCTTTCTCAAATTTTTCTTTGTAAGCCCATTGCCAACTATATTCAAAATGTGCTTCGTCTTTTGGCTCATAATTGGCTGTATCCATATAGTTTACACCCGCTTCCAAACAAGCATCCATAATGGTCAGATCTTGATAGGGAAGTGCCACATTTACAACTAATTCAGGTCTGTAGTTGTTTAGTAATGCAACCAATTCAGGTACAATATCTGCATCAACCTGTGCCGTTTTAATTTCTACTCCGTAACGTTTTTTTACGTCCGTAGCTATCACATCGCATTTTGATTTGGTGCGACTTGCCAACATGATTTCAGTAAACACATCCGGATTTTGAGCCACCTTGTGAACTACAACGGTTCCAACACCACCGGCACCGATAATCAATACTTTTCCCATTTTAGTTTTTAATTCAGAGTTTAATATATTAAAAAATATAAGTTTGCAAAAATACGGTTTTTTATGTAATTTTGAAAATGAAATATAGCATTCTGATAAAGTCTTTATCAATTTTATACTCCTGATAATATAAACTTATCATATTTATCCATATGTAATTCATTGTTTAGTTTGTAATGTGATAAAAATGAGCGCTTTAATTTGTAAATTATTCTTCACTCTGATAATAAAATATCGCAGTTCTTTGCTTTATTAATAAAATGGGAGTGAATGTTTATTTTTTGTATTTTTGCAAACTGTTTTAAAAGATAATGAGTCAAAACGAAAAAAAAATATTACCAGCTGAATGGGCAGAACAAAAATTTGTTCAGCTGACATGGCCACATGGTGAAACTGATTGGGCTGAAATGCTCGATGAAGTTAACGAGTGCTTTGTAAATATAGCACGCGAAATTCTTAAACGTGAAAACCTTCTAATTGTATGTGCTGACACTGATAAGGTTGAAAATTTCTTTGATGAAGATGAGTTGGCAAATATTACCTTCGCTGAGATGGAAATAAACGACACCTGGGCTCGCGATCATGGAGGAATAACTGTTTTTGAAGATGGTAAGTCAGTTGTTTACGATTTTACATTTAATGGTTGGGGAATGAAGTTTGCTGCCAATCACGATAACCTGATTACAAGAAAGCTATACATGGCTGGTATTTTTGATGAATCGGGTCATAGAAACTGTTTTGATTTTATTTTGGAAGGTGGTAGTATCGAATCGGACGGAGAAGGTACTGTTTTAACAACTGCAGAATGTTTACTTTCAGATAACAGAAATAATTTATCTGAAGAAGATGTGGAAGCTAAACTAAAGGATTACTTCGGTTTAAAACAAGTGCTTTGGTTAAATCATGGATATCTTGCTGGTGATGATACTGACAGTCATGTAGATACTTTAGTGCGTTTTACCGATAAAACTACGATTGCTTATGTTAAATGCGATGATCCTGAAGATGAGCATTTCGAAGAATTGAGAAAAATGAAAAAGGAACTGCGCAGTTTCAGAACTTCTGATGGCGGATATTACAGGTTAATTCCTCTACCTATGGCTGATGCTGTTTATGACGAAAATGGCGACAGACTTCCTGCAACTTATGCTAACTTTCTGATTATAAATAATACAGTCTTAGTTCCTACCTACAATTCACCGAAAGATGAAATTGCTAAACAACAACTTCAGAAGGCTTTTCCGGATCGTGAAATTGTTGGAATCGACTGCAATGCTTTAATTAAGCAGCATGGTTCGCTGCATTGTGTGACTATGCAATATCCAAGACCCCTAACCCCTAAAGGGGAATAAGAGTCTTATGATAATAATGATTGAGAAAAACAAAACTAATTTAGTTCCGCCCCTTTAGGGGAGGTTAGGAGGGGTCATGAAAATCGCTTTAATCCAACAATCCAACACCACAGACCGCGCTTCAAACGTGGCTAAACTGGAGAAAAATATTCGTTACTGTGTGTCACAAGGCGCAGAACTGATTGTGTTGCAAGAATTGCATAACGGATTATATTTTTGCCAAACCGAAGATACGACAGTTTTTGAACAAGCGGAAACTATACCCGGACCTTCAACAGAGTCTTTTGGTGCTTTAGCTAAAGAACATGGAGTGGTGATTGTGCTGTCATTGTTCGAAAAACGGGCTGCAGGATTATATCATAACACCGCGGTAGTTCTTGAAAAAGATGGAACTATAGCCGGAAAATACCGTAAAATGCATATCCCTGATGATCCGGCATATTACGAAAAATTTTACTTTACTCCGGGCGATTTAGGTTTTGAACCGATTCAAACTTCAATTGGTAAACTTGGTGTGCTTGTTTGCTGGGATCAGTGGTATCCCGAAGCTGCCCGACTGATGGCGATGGCAGGAGCTGAATTATTAATATATCCAACAGCCATCGGGTGGGAGAGTACAGATAGCGAAGAAGAAAAAACCCGTCAGTTGAATGCCTGGATTACCGTTCAAAGAGGGCATGCAGTAGCAAATGGTCTTCATGTGATTTCTTGTAACCGAACAGGATACGAGGCTGATCCTTCAGGTGTTACCAATGGTATTCAATTTTGGGGGAATAGTTTTGTTGCTGGTCCGCAGGGTGAGTTTCTGACTCAGGCATCAAATGATAATGAAGAAAATCTTATTTTGGAGATTGATTTAAAACGTTCTGAAAATGTCCGTCGTTGGTGGCCATTTTTTCGTGACAGGCGCATAGATGCTTTTGGAGATTTGACAAAGCGCTGGAGGGAGGAATAATGTGGTGATGTGATGATGTGTTGATGTGATAAAGTGATGATGTGATAATGTGATAAAGCGATGAATTGTTAGTGAGATGTAAAATTTGAGAATTCGATATATAGATGTAAAAAAACCGTCTGCAAAATGATATTTGCAGACGGTTTTTATAATATTTATTTACCACGAAAATGCTACACCGGCAAGTGCGTTTATTCCCTGAACTTCGTATCCGTAAAAATGTTGATAATGACTGTTGAGTAAATTATTCACTTTTGCAAAAATTGTAACCCAATTGCTGTATGAATAGGAAGTAGCAAGATTGACATCAATAATAGGACTCATTCTCATCGTTTTATCTCCAAATTTAGCATATCGTTCACCTTCAACAAAAACATTTCCTGATACATTAAAATTGTTGGTAAGTTTAATATCCGTGCTAAAACTTGCTTCATATACAGGTTTATTCCATGCAAAATCTTCTGAATTTACCGTCCAGTTATTATAAGCACCTTTCAATTCTACGTTGATAAAATTGAAAATATTGTAATTGGCACGTAAACCAACTTTCAGAAGGGTAGCTCCACTGTAAATCACGTTAAATCTGTTGGTAAACAAAACTGAATCCTGACCTGGTACAGTAGTTGAAGCATATTCTTTGTTTACAAAAAAGTACTCATTATCAATCATCTGATAGTTAATATACCCGTCAATCAACAGATTATAGACTGGTTTTAATTTTATTCCACCATAAAAATTAAAAGGCGTATAAGTATCCTGAACCCGTAGGTCAGAATATAAATAGCGGTTTTCAGTAAACATTTCGTTTAACGAATTTATTTTATATTCGCCTCCAACACCAGCGTATAAAGCCACAAGTTTAGGTACTACTCGCCATTCAATATTTATATCAGGCGATGGATTAAAAGCACTGCCATGTACAAATGAAAAACTTGATTTAACTCCTAATCTGATATTAAAATTTGGTCTTTCAATACTGTAATAAGGATTCATTACAAAAACTGAATATGCATCCCAAAAATTTAACACGGTAGATTTATCAGATTTGTACATTAGATTTATCAATTCTAAATCTACGCCAACTCTGTTGAGACCATTTTGTGTGTTAAATCCAGCTTTAGTGTGTATAATATTTTCAGTCAGACCAATCTGTGAATCGAACGATTTAAATTTAACTTCGGCATTATATATAATTTTTGAAGTATTTGGTAATGAGCGAACTCCAAAAAATGCATTAAAACGCCAGAAAACATCACTTGCCGGAAGATTGGCAATATCATTTAGCTGAAAGGATTGAGCAGTGCGGTTAATTCTTACCAAATCCTGTTCGGTGTAAGAGTCAGTTCCGTAAGTTGTTGCAAGCGTTTTTAAATCTATTTCAGCAATATCACCTCCGATTGAACCATTATTAAAATTCTTACCGTAATACTTAAAATATTCATGTCCCAATCCAACTCCTGCATAAATATCGGTATTTTTGTAATATTTATCCAATGTTAAAGCTACATTCGAATTGGAATGTGCTTTTGAGCTAAAATTTCCAATATGATTCAATTTTAGATCAAGCAGGATATCTTCTTTACTGACAAGCGGTAATGATAAGTCTCCCATGGAATTAAGTCCATTCCCAAATCCAAATCTTACAAATGCATCCCTGTTGTTGCGTCGTCGTTGAAGTTCGAGTTCGGCTGCCGGAATGGGTTGAATATTTTGCTCAACAGCCATTGGTAAATTTAATTCCGAGTATTTCGCTTCAGCTTTTGTTACATTAGGTTCTACCACTTCAGGTTGTGAATTTATTTTCCCGGCATCCTGAATTACAGGTTTATACTCTCGCTCAACATTCACATTTTTATCATTTGTTGTAGTTGTTGTTTGAGCATTTACCAAAGTAAAAGTGCCTGTAACAAACATTATTAAAACAATATAAATATATTTAGATGTTTTCATTTTTTATATTCTTGTATTTATAACTATTGAACCTGTTTATTATTTAAGCATACTTTTACTTTCTCTGACTACAATTTCCTGAAGTCTAACATTTATCATGTCCTGAATTTCATCTTTTTCAGTATAATTCCGTTGTAAACTCAGCAGGTATTGTTTTGCCTGAAAATCGTTTCCCTGTTTAATGTAAATATCGGATAATAACACGAAACTACGAGCAAGCCAGTATTGGTAAGGTGTATTCTTTTTTGCAAAATCAAGAATTTCTGCTTCCGATTCAGCTACTTTATT
Source organism: uncultured Paludibacter sp. (assembly GCA_964396705.1). Lineage (GTDB taxonomy): Bacteria > Bacteroidota > Bacteroidia > Bacteroidales > Paludibacteraceae > Paludibacter. Next base: position 6,571 of record CAYNHC010000089.1, on the reverse strand, counting down.
CTGTTGAAAATACAAATTTGCCAAAAGAAATTTAGCTTCAGCGCCATTGGCAGTTCTTGTGTCGGTAGCAAGTGTTTTTAAATCAACTAAAGCCTGATTGTCCTGATTAAGTGCAATATAAGCTTTAGCTCTGTTATATCTGGCTTCCGATTTTAATTCCTCTGTCGATCGATAATCAGCAATAATTTCGTTGGCAATATTGATGGTTGTTTGATGATCATTCAAAAAATAACTGCATCTTAATACCCCCAACCGACCAATATTTCTATTCTCAGTTGACTGAGCCACCGACTGAAGTTGCTTGAAATATTGTAAAGAAGATGCATAATCTTTATTGTCGTAAGTGATTTCTGCACAACGCATTGCTGCTTCTTCAATATATTGATTGCCGGATATTTTTAACAATTCCTGATAAACAGGTAATGCTTTTGATTTATCATTGGTTTTATAATAACTGTCGGCCAAATAATATTGGGCATTGGTGCAATATCGTCCACCTGAACAATATTTTTTCAGATACGTTGACATTCCACTAATTGCTTGCGAATAATTCGCATTCATATACTGGCGTTCGGCTGCGATATACGAAATCGAATCTTCGCGCGCTGCTGTAGAGTTTCCAATTTTAACTCCAAGTGTTTTTGTGTAAGCAATATATGATGCAACATCATTAATTTCAACATATACACTTTCAAGACTTTCGAGTGCAGTATAAGCTTCCTGACTTCCCGGATATTTTGTGATTACCTGTTTATAAGCTGCTATTGACTGCTCATATTTACTATCGTTAAAATAAATCATTCCAATTTCAAGAGCAGCTTTTCGAGTCATACTACTGTTTGGGTACGAATCAATCAAACGCTGATAAGTGGAAATTGCTTTAGTGTCATTTTCGAGCATTATATACGAACGTCCGATTTCGTAAAGTGCATCGTCAACATATTCTGAATTAGGATATTTCGAAATAAGTGATTCTAAACGCGAAATTTTAGTAGTATAATTGCTTTGAAGTCCAGCAGCATAAGCACTCTGGAAAATTGCATAATCGCCTGTGTTAGGACTTACTCCCGAAGCTCTGGTGTAATAAGTTTCAGCTTTTGAAAAATTTCTTGCATTAAAATAACAATCGCCAATTCGATTCAATGCATCCGAATAGGTTGTAAGTCCTGTATTTGTCTCCGATTCGGCATATTTTAAAAACCAGGTAAGTGCAGTATTGTAATCTTTTTGCGAAAAATAAGCGTAAGCCATCGAGTAATTTGCGGTATTGCGGTTTATACTCGTTTTTGAATTAGCATTGGCAAAAAAAGCTTTCAGGTCGGCAATACTTTTATCTGTATTATTGCTACGGAAATAGCATTCAGATCTCCAGAACAAACTTTCAGCAGAATATTTACCGGTTGAAGAATTTTGTAACGATAATGTGAAATATTCGATAGCTTTATTGAAGTTGTTTTGTATAAATGATTCCGTTCCGAGTTGATATAATAGATATTGCTTGGTTTCTAAAAGTTTGACATTGGGCGATTTAATTTTTAAAATGGTTTGATAAGCTGATTCATAGTTCTTTGTAGTCATCAAAGCAGAAGCCAGATAATCATACGCCTGATTGGTGTATTTAGAATTTGGAAATTCTGAGAGGAACTGTTCGAATGCCGAAACCGACTCGCCGAATGCAGTTGTGGTTTCGTAAGTTGTTAATGCATAATTATATAAAGCTTCTTCTCGTACCGATTTATTGAAATTAGTACGGATTGAAGCTTCGTATGATAAACGAGCATTAGTTTTATCTTTTAACTTTAAATATGAGTTTCCGAGATGCATATAAGCATTCTCAGTCATTTCATCGGGCAGAGAACAAGCTTTCGCTAAGTATTTTACAGAATTTTGAAAATCTTTAGTTTGATAATATGACAAACCCAATAAATACATTGCATTACGCGAAACCTGTGGTATTAGTTCCTCGTATTTTCTTAGATTGGTAATGGCACTTGCATAGTTTTTCTTCTCATAAGCAATTTCGCCCAGAATACGGTAAATTTCACCATTATTTGGATTATTCGGATTGTTTTTAAGCAAATAATCTGCTTTCTCATAAAATTTCGTATAATCTTTTTGTGAATAATAAATCTGAGCAATATAATAAGGAACAATTCTACTATATGCCGGGTTATTTTCAATTTTCAGAAACTCGGGTAATGCAGCCTGATAATTGCCAAGAGTGTATTCAGAATAAGCATAATAATAAGTTGCCGCCAAATTATATCGCGTATTCATCCCTTTCAACTCTTTGAAAATGCCGAGTGCCTGAGTGTAATTTTTGGTTTGTAAGCAACTGTAACCCATTGCAAACATATAATCAGTTCGTTCGCGCAAGCCCAATCGTTTGGGATTTATATTATTGAAATAAACTAAAGCTTCAGGATATTTTTTCTTTTCATATTCGAGCATCCCGAGCATCAAATTTGTTTTGTCGTAGAATGGGGTATAAGGGTGTTTGTAAAAGAATTCTTTTAAAGTTGCTTCAGCATTATCCTTTCTCAATTCGAACGAGTTAGCAGCAAGATAAAACTCAGCTTCCTGAATTTGTCCAGCTTCAATTTTTTCGGTATTTTTCAGAAATTCTTCGAAATTTCGGTACGAAGCTGCGTATTTTCGTTGTGTAAAAAGTTCTTTTCCCTGATTAAATAAATAATCGGAATTTGTATAAATCAATGTTTGTTGCGAAAATGTTACACTCACAAACATGTTGACTAAGATGCTTAAAACTATTATTTTCTTCATCATTTTTATATTGAGGTTCAAATACTTAATAACATATCAACTTTTTAAATTCATAAATCGCACTTTTAATTGAATTTAAACCAAACAAATCAGGGTTTAAATCTTTAACAGGAATAAACGAAAATGCGGCTACATCATCGGCAGCTTTCAACTCAGTAAAGTCTTTTATTTTAACTAAATAGAACAAATCAAGTGTAGGAATAGTCCAACCACTGTATAAATACTTGTTCGGAAACGAAAATAAATATTTCAAGTCAATCACTTCTGCATTCAGTTCTTCTTTTAATTCTCTGATTACTGCTTGTTCTGCCGATTCATTGTCGTCGATAAATCCTCCCGGTAAATCCAATGTTCCTTTTACGGGCTCTTTTCCACGTACACACGTCAGTAATTCACCGCTTGAATTTGTAATAAATGCTGCAACTGCCGCCGATGCATTTATGTACATCACAAATCCACATTTTTTACAACGTTTTGATTTTTCGTTATTTAATATAAATTCGTTTGAGCCACAAACCGGACAAAATGAAAATAATTCTGCAAAATGCATAGAATCAAAAATTTAATTTATTTGCAAAGTTAAAATATTTTCAGGTTATTTTTTCATCTATAATACCCTATTCGGTTATTAAAACATAAAAAAACTTTCATTATTGTTCAAAAACCATTCCCAAATCAAAGAATAAATGTTAAGATAGAGACCGAAAATCTCAATTTGAAATATAATGTTTATAACTTTTCGTTAAACCATTAATTTGATTGCATTTAAAATATTATTTTTGCAAAAAATGAATCAGAATGAATCGAAAAATATCATTTCCACCTGACGACGATTCCAATGACACAGTTAAACGTTACGAAAATTTTCTGAGCGGAACTGCCAAGGGATATTTCGATGTGGAGGAACTCGAAACGATAGTTGAATATTATCTGCGTCGTGGAAGAACCAAAGATAGTGCTAAAGTTTTGGAATTTGGTCTTGGATTACATCCACAAAGTACTGCTTTGCAAACCAAACGTGCTAAGGTTTATATTGCTGTGGGTGATTATAAGAAGGCTTACCGTATTCTGGATTCATTTGCTGAATCGGAAGATTATGAATTGCAGTTATTAAAAATAGAAACACTTTTAAAACTCGGACGCGATAAGGAAGCTACAATACTGTGCGATAGACTTGTAAAGATGAGCAGTGAAGATATTGACAATATATATCTTGATATTGCTTATATTTATTTTGGAACGTTGAACTTTGAAGATGCAATAAAATATTTACAAAAAGGAGATGAGATTAATCCTGAAAATATTGATTTGCTTTTCGAACTTGGTTTCTGTTACGAACAACTCTCAAACAACGAGAAAGCGATTGAGACTTACAACCGGATTATCGATATTGATTCTTTCATGGCTGAAGCATGGTTCAATCTTGGTCAGATATATTTTTCGATGCTCGATTACAACAAAGCGCTTAATGCTTATGAATATTCGCTCACTATCAATGAAAACGATACGCTTGCTATGTTGCAAAAAGCACATGCACACTTTCAGCTTGGTCAGTACGAAAATGCTGTAGAGGATTATAAAGTGTATCTAAAAGATGCCTTTGATCCCTGGCAGGCAAAGCTATTTATTGGTGAATGTTATGAGAAAATGGAGAAATATGACGAAGCTACTATATATTACAGACAGTCACTGAATGAAAATCCTGATAATTATGATGCGCTGACAGGTATCGGAATATGTTTACTTGAGCAGGAAAAATTTGCCGAAAGTATAGAATATTTCAATAAAGCGTTGGAATTAAATGAAGATGCTTCGGATGCCTGGGTTTATCTTGCCGAAGGTTTAATAGGTATGAATGACAATGACAATGCGTTATTGGCATACCTGAAGTCAATAACCCTTGATCCTGAACAGCCGGATACACTTATGTCAATTGCAAATATTTGTATGGACAAAGGTGAATTCAAAATTGCTATGGATTATTATAATCAGGCATTCCAAATGGATCAAAGTCTTGAATATATTCGACTTTTCATGGCAGTAGCAAAACTCAAATTGGGCGATATTAATGCATCTGTTGACTTTTTGAAGATTGCTTCGCAACAAAATGCAGATGCTCTAGAGATATTTTACGAATTATGTCCCGAAGCTATTGATAATAAATTATTTAATTTTTAATTATGGTAAAAAAAATCATTGTCTTTTCGCTCTTTTTATTTTCAATTCTACAGATAAATGTTGCTCAAACAGATTCAACTTCGGTAAGTAAAGAATCACCATCAATGATAAATAACATCGAAAAATGGTACGAGCAAAACATGAACTATTTGACTATTACAGCATTAATGACAATTGAAAGTTCGTTTATCCCTTTTCCTTCCGAAATTGTAATTCCACCGGCAGCATATGTTGCAAGTAAACCTGATAGTAAACTTAATATATTTTTAGTGGTACTTTTTGGAACAATCGGGGCCCTTTTTGGTGCATTTATTAATTACGGACTTGCACTTTGGTTAGGAAGACCAATAATGTACAAATTTGCTGATAGTAAAGTGGGTAAATTGTTTTTGCTTAGCAGCGTAAAAATTCAAAAAGCGGAAGAATATTTCAATAATCATGGCAAAATTTCCACTTTTGTTGGTCGGCTTATTCCCGGAATCCGTCAGTTAATTTCATTACCAGCAGGACTTGCAAGAATGAATTTGGTTAGTTTTACCATATATACAGCTTTAGGCGCTGCCATTTGGAATTCTATACTGGCTCTACTTGGTTACATTGCACACGGTCAAGCCGACCTGATTAACAAATATAGTCACGAAATTGGTTATGCTGTAATGTTAATTATCGGAATTATTGGGTTGTTTTATTTGATAAAATACCTCCTCAAACGCAATAAAAAATGAAGCAGTTTGGGTTGATTGGTTTTCCGCTCGGTCATTCGTTTTCAAAAAAATTTTTCACCGAAAAATTTGAAAATGAACAAATTGATGCCCGTTACGATTTGTATGAACTGGATAATATCGCAAAATTTATATCGCTGATTGAAAATACAGAATTGAACGGACTTAATGTAACCATTCCTTACAAAGAAAAAGTTATTCCGTTTTTGGATGAGCTCGACGATACAGCCGGAAAAATTGGTGCTGTGAATGTTATTAAATTCATTCGAAAAAACAATAAACTGATATTAAAGGGCTATAATTCAGACGCTATTGGATTTGAAGAGGCATTGAAACCATACCTGAAATCGTTCCACAATAAAGCGTTAATTTTGGGAACAGGAGGCGCGTCGAAAGCAATTAACTATGTACTGAACAAACTTAATATTGAAACCACTTTTGTATCACGAACTGCCTCAACAGATAGACTAACGTATCAGGACTTAAATCAGAATATTATTAATGATAATCTTTTAATAGTCAATGCATCACCGGTTGGTACATTTCCTCATTCCGATGAATGTCCGGATATTCCATATCAGTTTTTAACCGAAAAGCATATACTTTTTGATGTGGTTTATAACCCTTCCGAAACATTATTCATGAAAAAGGGGAAACAACAAGGAGTTCAGGTATTTAACGGCGAAGGTATGTTGATTGGACAGGCAAAAGCGGCTTGGAAAATCTGGACTGAATAATAATGGGGCATGCACATTGCATTACTAACCAATAAATTATGAAAAAACGTAACCGAATTGAAGGGATAAAAATTTACGGAATTCAAACCAAATATTTAAAAGGAGCTTTTGCATTTCCCGGAATGGGAATTTTTGTAAATAAAAAATATG
>CAYNHC010000088.1:2579-12762 GCA_964396705.1 uncultured Paludibacter sp. | reverse complement strand
ATGCATTTTTGGAGAAACGCAAGCCGGACTTTTCGAAATATCCTAAATTGCCGTAAAAAATTAACAGCCCTGTTACACATGTAGCAGGGCTGTTAATTTCATTGTTAATTTTTTAAGCTTCCCAATGTTTAAATCTTAATCTTATCAAGAATTGGATATTTTCCTATTTACGAATAAAACTTAATCTGTTTAGTTTCCCAATCCAAACATCGCGGTAAACTTTTGCTTTTTCATCTCTTCCACCAATCAGATAAATGAAATGGTCGCTGTAACCTTTCGCTTCATTTTTTACCACAATTTTAAGTGCCGATTGGAAACTTCTGGGCTCATATTTGAGATAAGTGGTTTTAGAATCAGTAACTACAACTTCGCGAAGCTGATTGTAGGTAGTATCCGGAATCCTCCAGCTCAATCCTTCATCTATTGATTCCATGAAATTAGTTTCTACAATTTTTCCTGATTTATTCATGCCGCCAAAAAGTAATAACCTATCATCGTAAGGCAGTATAGTTGCACCTGAGAGTGAATCTAATGTTACATTTTCTACAGTGAAATCTAACCAATATGAGCCATTTTCGGTACTCCATACATTGTTCAATAATCTGCCATCTGCTGAATATCCTCCAAGTACAATTGCTTTAGATTTGTTGTTTTTCGTATTAAATGATAGAGCCGCAAATTCACCTACAGGAAAATTAGAAGGTATTTGGTTGCCAACATTCCATTGAGTTCCATTTTCTGAATAAACAAAATGATAGCTTTGATCTGAGTTTAATTTGGCAATTGCCCATAATTTTCCGTTTAATGCATAAAGAAAACTTATGAATTTGTAATCGCTGTTTGAAACTATTTCCTTTTTCCAGTTGTAGCAATCGAATGTTGAATAGATATCTACACTGTCATTTATCAGATAAAATTTATTATTAAACTGTGTAATATTATTTAATTCGCAATAGGTTGGAAGTCCTGTAACCTTAGATTCTTTCCAACTTTGACCTATTTTGTTAACATACAAATAATTATTTACTCCACTACTTACATAGAAAAATATTGAATCATTTCGGGAAATAGCTTTTTGCATACTTGCCGTTTGTGAATAAATACTTTCAACATTTCTTTTCCATAAGTAAAGATAGGGGTTTACCTGATGTACATTTACCTTAATTGGATATGTTTTCTCGTGTATTTGATCTGATGCAATGTTTTTGACCTTTATAACGCGGGTAAAGTCTATAGTATCAGCTCCTGTTATTGCTATTGTGTCAATTCCTGTTCCTAATGAGTCGCGAAGATAAAGAAATGCTGCCGAACTACTTGAAAAAGTAAATTTAGGGAATACACTATCAATACGTGTTTGGTAAGGCAATGAATCTAAATTGACAATTATAGAGTCGTTCATCAAACTATCCCATGATACTGTGAATACTGCATTGTCAATGTTTGGTATGCTATCGTTACTGCCAAATGTAAGTGAAACAAATGTAGGAATTGCTGACACTTCAGCCTCTTCAGTATCAAGCCAGTCGCATGAGGTTAAAAATATGGCTGTAGCAAAGATCAGAATAAATTTAATCGGAAATAATTTCATTAGAATTTTGAATTTTTTTATTTTAGAACAAGCAAAGTTAAATACAAATTGACTGCATGTAAATTAACAAAAGAAAGATTTATTGTTTTTTAAAATTAAAACGAACATATTTACATTATATTTCTAATTCCACAACAACCGGACAATGATCGGAGTGAATCACATCAGCAAGTATTGCTGCTCCTTTGAGTTTCGAACGTAATGTTTCGGTTACCCAATGATAGTCAATGCGCCAACCTGCATTCCTGAAACGTGCCCCACCTCTGTAACTCCACCAACTGTATTTTTCTGCACTATTATCGAAAACACGGAATGAATCCACCATGCCTGAGGTTTCATACCTGTCAAGCCATTCACGTTCTTCGGGTAGAAATCCCGAAACGCCGTTTTGTCTCTCCGGGTGATTAATATCAATAGGTTTATGACAAATATTATAGTCGCCACAAACAACTAAGTTTGGACGGGTTTTGCGCAATTCTGTTATAAAAGGTAAAAAACTTTCCAGAAAATCCATTTTGAACTCCTGACGTTCATCGCCTGACGATCCTGAAGGTATATAAACGCTTATAACTGACAGATTTCCGAAATCGGCACGGATAACACGTCCTTCAGCGTCATATCGTGGATGATTCATCCCAATAACTACATTGTCGGGTGCAGTTTTTGTTAAAATTGCAACACCACTGTATCCTTTTTTTTCTGCCGAATGCAAATATGATGTATAACCCAGTTCAGCAAAAATCAGGGTATCTATCTGATCGGGTTGTGCTTTTGTTTCCTGTAAACATAGAACATCAGGATTTTCATCCTGAAGCCATTCAGTAAAGTTTTTTGAAAGTGCAGCTCGTATGCCGTTTACATTGTACGAAATGATTTTCATTTATTTTATATTTTTTAAAATGCGATATTGGCGGATAATTTTTGTTTCAATAATCCAAATAGTTGACGAATAAAGTTTTATGAAATTAATAAAGTTTGTAAAATATTTTTTTTGTCTTTGCTCTTTATTCTTTGCTCTTTAATCTTTTTTATTGATTAGTTCTTTTTACTTTTTTAAATAATTCGGAAGCAAAAACAAAGTCATTCAATGATTTGTTTTCTGAATGAAAGATTTCTTCTTTAGATCCTTCCCATTCTTTTTCGCCTTTCTCGATAAAAATTATTTTCTCGCCAATTTCCATTACCGAATTCATGTCATGCGAATTAATAATTGTCGTGATGTTGAACTCAACAGTTATATCATGTATTAAACGATCAATGATTAACGAAGTTTTTGGATCGAGACCTGAGTTGGGTTCGTCACAAAACAGGTATTTGGGTTGGAGAGCAATGGCGCGGGCAATTGCGACGCGTTTTTGCATTCCCCCGCTTATTTCCGATGGAAGTAAATTATACGATTTTTCTTCCAGATTCACGTGTTTGAGGCAAAAACGAGCCCGTTCTGTCATCTCGTCAACTGATGTTTCTGAGAACATTTCAAGTGGGTACATTACGTTTTCAAGTACCGATAATGAATCGAAAAGTGCAGATCCCTGAAACAACATGCCTACTTCGCGGCGCAAAATACGAATTTCTTTCATTTTCATTTCAGGCAAATTGCGTCCATCGTATTCAATGCGTCCATTGTCAATTCGGTGGAGTCCAATAATGCTTTTCATTAAAACAGTTTTACCTGATCCGCTTTGTCCGATAATCATGTTGGTTTTTCCTTCTTCGAAAACGGCTGAAACATTTTTCAAAACAAGGTTACCATCAAAGGACTTATCTATATTTTTTACTTCAATCATATTTTATTTCGTGTTCCGTGTTTCATGTTCCATGTTTTTCACACTAAACTCTTTGCTCTTTGTTCTATTAATTAAGCATCAAATTAGTAATCAGTAAATTGAAAAACAGAATCAAAATACTGCTGTTAACCACTGCATTAGTACTTGCTTTACCCACATCGAGTGCTCCGCCATTGGCATAGTAACCATAATAAGCCGCAACTGATGATATTAAAAATGCAAAAACCAATGATTTGACAAGTGAGTAGAATACATAATAAGGAATAAATGCATACTGAATACCTAATAAATAATCTGCAGTGGTAATTACATCAGTAAAAAATGCCACACAATAACCTCCGAAAAGTCCCACTGCCATACTGAAAATGACCAGAAATGGCATCATGAATACGAAGGCAACTATTTTAGGTAATATCAGGTAATTTGCTGAATTAACCCCCATAATTTCGAGTGCATCAATTTGCTCCGTTATGCGCATTGTGCCAATTTCGGAGGCAATATTTGATCCTATTTTTCCTGCCAGTATCAGGCATAAAATAGTTGAAGAGAATTCAAGTAATAATGTGTCGCGGGTTACAAGTCCGGTGCTGTAAGTTGGTAAAAGTGGATTCTCGGTGTTTAGTTTCGTCTGTATTGTTAATATGGCGCCAATAAAAACCGAAATGATAATCACAATCGGGAGCGATTGTATTCCTAATTTTTCGAGTTCTTTTGGGAATTGTCTGAAAAACATTCGCCAGCGATCAGGCATGGCGATTACCTTTTTCATCAGTAGTATATATCTTCCTGTATCTTCAAAAATATTCATAATTCAGTATTTTAATAAAGAATGCAAATATACTGTTTTTTTGTTTATCGACATTAGTTGCAATAAACTTATAAAAACATCAAAAAAAAAGAGAAGTCCATTGTGTGGATTTCTCTTTTGTAATTTTTTGGGAGTAAAATTTTACACGCGTCTTTCTTTGATACGTGCTTTTTTACCGGTAAGTGCACGTAAATAATATAATTTAGCACGACGAACTTTACCTCGTTTGTTTACAGTAATACTTTCGATAAAAGGAGAGTCAAGTGGAAAAATACGTTCAACACCCACATTACCTGAAATTTTACGTACAGTAAAACGTTTTTTTGTTTCGTGTCCCGAAATTTTAATAACATCTCCGCGAAATTCCTGAATACGTTCTTTGTTACCTTCTTTAATGCGATAAGCTACAGTTACAGTGTCGCCACTTTTAAATTCCGGATGATTTGTTTCAACAAGAAACGCTTGTTCTGCAATTTTAATTAAGTCCATTTTGTTATGTTTTAGTAAATTAATACGCAATATTCACAGACTTCTCATTATTCTGTCAGAGATTACGCTAAAATTGGACTGCAAAATTAGTTATTTTTTTCTATTCTGCAATAACTTAAGCCGAAATTCAGCGTATAATTTTTTATATGATATAATTACCTTTTCAGTGCTCAGATTTTTTGATTACCTTTGCACCCGAAAATTAAGATTGTGTTAAATGCAGAAAATCAGAAACATTGCTATAATTGCCCACGTTGACCATGGTAAAACTACCTTGGTTGATAAAATGCTTGTTGCCGGACATTTGTTCCGTGACAACGAAACGGCGGGCGAGTTGATCATGGATAATAACGACCTTGAACGTGAAAGAGGGATTACTATTCTTGCTAAAAATGTATCCATAGATTACCTTGGGTATAAAATTAATATTATTGATACCCCGGGTCACGCTGACTTTGGTGGTGAAGTTGAAAGAGTTTTAAATATGGCCGATGGTGTGTTACTGTTGGTCGATGCTTTCGAAGGTCCAATGCCCCAAACCCGTTTTGTGTTGCAAAAAGCCTTACAGTTGGGATTAAAGCCGATTGTTGTAATTAATAAAGTAGATAAACCCAACTGTCGTCCTGATGAAGTACACGAAATGGTTTTCGACCTGATGTACAATCTTGATGCAACAGAAGAACAGTTAGATTTTCATACCGTTTATGGTTCGGCCAAACAAAGCTGGATGTCGGAAGACTGGAAAGTTCCTACAGATAATATTATACCGTTACTTGATGCTATCATCGAACATATTCCTGAACCACAATATCTCGAAGGAACTCCACAAATGCTGATTACCTCATTGGATTATTCATCTTATGTAGGTCGTATTGCTGTAGGACGTGTTCATAGAGGTATTTTGCGCGAAGGTATGGATGTAAATCTTGTTAAACGAGATGGAGCTATTAAAAAATGTCGTATCAAAGAATTACATACATTTACCGGACTTGGTCGTACAAAAACTAACGAGGTTAAATCAGGAGATATTTGTGCTTTGGTAGGTATTGAAGGTTTCGAAATTGGTGATTCGGTTTGCGACTTGCTAAATCCGGAACCATTAACCCCGATTGCCATTGATGAACCAACCATGAGTATGGTTTTCACGATCAATACATCACCGTTTTTCGGAAAAGAAGGTAAATTTGTAACTTCACGTCATATTCACGATCGTCTTGTGAAAGAGCTTGATAAAAATCTGGCATTGCGTGTTGAAAAAAATATTGATTCTGATATCTGGCATGTTTATGGTCGTGGCGTATTGCATTTGTCTGTACTTATTGAAACCATGCGTCGCGAAGGGTATGAATTGCAGGTAGGTCAGCCACAAGTGATCTTTAAAGAAATTGACGGAAAACGTTGCGAACCAATTGAGCAACTGACCATTAACTTGCCCGAATCTTGCTCAGGTAAGATTATCGAAATGGTGGCAATGCGTAGAGGTGAAATGCTAAGTATGGAAGTGATGAACGACCGTATTCAGCTCGAATTTCAGATTCCTTCACGCGGTATTATCGGATTACGTAATAATGTGCTTACTGCTTCGGCCGGAGAGGCTATCATGTCACATCGTTTTCTGGAATATCAACCCTACAAAGGTGATATTGAGAAGCGTACAAATGGTTCGATTATTGCTATGGAGAGTGGTACTGCTTTTGCTTATGCTATCGATAAATTGCAGGATCGTGGAAGGTTCTTTATTTTTCCACAGGACGAAATTTATTCGGGTCAGGTAGTAGGTGAAAGTGCCAAAGAAGGCGATATGGTAGTAAATGTTACCAAATCAAAGAAACTTACAAACATGCGTGCATCCGGAGCAGATGATAAAGCAAAACTGATTCCGCCCGTTGTTTTTAGTTTGGAAGAAGCTCTTGAGTATATCAAAGAAGATGAATATGTAGAAATTACTCCTTCGAGTATTCGTTTGCGCAAGATTTATCTTGATGAAAATGAAAGAAAACGGATGACAAAAAAGTAACTGAAATAATATATCAGTAAATGAACTGTTTATAATTAGGAAGAAAATATCTTATCTTTTTTTTTCTGGGTTTATGTTAAGAAAATTGTTTTGTGTGTTATTTGCTATTATGGCTTTTAGCTCAATGAGTTTTGCACAATTGGGAATAAGAGCTGGTATTAATATGGCCAATCAAATCAAATCTTTTCGTAAAGCAGATATTATAGCAGGTTTTAAAACAGAAAATCTGACAGGTTATCATATCGGTCTAAATTATCAAATGTTTTCACGTAGAAATAGTGAAAGTGGTAGCGATATTGGTCTCTATTTATCTCAAAAGGGATTTGCATATTCCGATAGCACAAAACTTATTGACATTGTGACTTTAGGTTATAAGGAGATAAATTATTTAGAAATGCCTGTAAATTTTCGTTACAGATTTAGTCATAAAATTATAGGTGCTTATGGAACCTGTGGTTTGTATGGGGGGTATTTAATGAGTGGAAAATCGGTTAACGAAACCGAAAATTCGGTTGAAAATTTGTCGTTTCAAAGTGTCATTGACCGGTTTGATTACGGTTATTGCTTAGGTGTGGGTCTTGAGTTTTTTAAAAAGATAAACTTTGGTATGTCCTGGACTCAGGGTTTAAAAACTGTATTGACTAAGAATGTTGATAATTCTTTACCAAACAATACTGATAACAGAGTATTCTCTGTAAATTTGACTTATATAATTAAGTAATAAATTATTAATAGTGAAGTGTAAACTGCTTCACTATTTTTAATTACGGTTTAGATTCGCAAGAATTATTACCGTATAATAAAATTCTGAATAAGTTTTTCCGATTAATTTCTGTTACAACTGTCTATAGTTGCCAACATTAAAATTATTACAAGAAACAAACAGGATTTGATTAAAATTTTATAACTTTGCAGCCCGAATTTTATAGTAGGTATCAAGTGCGATTTATGATGTAAGTGATTATAAATTAAATCCAATTAAGCCTGTTGTAAACTTCTGAGTAAATGAAATTAGTAAATTCGAAATATAAAATAATATGAACATCGTCAGAAAAGACATCGATCAAAACAATGTAGTATTAACACTGCAAGTTGAAAAAACTGATTACGCCGAAAAAGTAGAGAAATCATTACGTGAATATCGTAAAAAAGCAAATATTCCGGGATTCCGTCCGGGTATGGTGCCAGCAGGACTTATTAAAAAAATGTATGGAAAAGCTGTAGCTGCCGACGAAATTAATAAATTGCTTTCGGATGAACTCAACAAATACATTCGTGATAATAATATCAATATACTAGGTGAACCAATGCCTAATGAAGAAGAACAACAATTAATTGATTTTAATTCACAGGAATCATTCGAGTTTTCTTTTGACCTTGGACTTGCACCTGAATTTGAAATTGAATTATCTAAAAAGGATAAAGTTAACTACTATAATATTGCCGTGAGTGACGAAATGATTGAGAATCAATTGAAATCGTACACCGGTCGTTATGGAAAATATGTTCAGGAAGAAATTGTAGAAGAAAAGGACATGGTGAAGGGAGAATTGCTCGAACTTGCCAATGGAAAAGTTAACGAAGACGGAATTAAACTTTCGGATGCAGTACTCACTCCTGGTTACATGAAAGATGAAACTCAAAAAGCAATTTTTGTAGGAGCAAAAAAAGGCGATGTGTTAGTTTTTAATCCTGCACAGGCTTATGATAGCGAAGCTGAACTGGCATCTCTATTGAAAGTATCAAAAGATGATGTTAAAAATATTACTGCAGATTTTCGTTTCGTAATCGAAGGAATAACCCGTTATCAGGAATCTGATATTGATCAAAGCCTTTTCGATAAGGTTTATGGTGAAGGAGTTGTGACTTCAGAAGAAGAATTCCGTGCTAAAATAAAGGAAAATATACAGGAAAACCTTTCACAGGATAGTGACTATAAATTAACCGGCGATGTACGCGAAATGTTGTTAAATAAGTATAGTTCACTTACTTTCCCTGATGCATTTCTGAAACGCTGGTTGTTGGCTACAAATAATAACATAACAGTTGAAAAAATTGAAGAAGATTATTCTAAAATGATTGCCGATTTGAAATGGCAGTTAATTTTAGATAAAATTGGTAAAGCCAATGATTTTAAAATCGAAAATTCTGAAATTGAAGATTATGCCAAAAAAGTTGCAAAAGCACAATTTGCTCAATATGGTATGGTTGGCTTAGATGATGAGATTCTGTTGAACTATGCTAAAGATATGCTGAAAAAAGAAGAAACTGTTAAAGGTATCTTTGAAAAAGTATTTGAAGGTAAAGTAGTTCAATATGTAAAGAATAATGTAAAGCTTGATATAAAAGAAGTTACCATTGAAGAATTCAATAAAATGTTTGAAAATTAATTCTTATGAATATGAATAACGATTTTCGTAAATATGCCACCAAACATTTAGGCATGAACGGATTATCATTGGACAAATATGCAGATATAACCAGCAATTATATCTCACCGTCTATTCTTGAAGAACGTCAACTAAATGTGACTCAAATGGATGTATTCTCACGCTTAATGATGGACAGGATTATTTTTCTGGGTACTCAAGTGGATGATTATACAGCGAATGTAATTCAGGCACAGTTGCTTTATCTTGACTCTTCCGATCCAGGAAAGGATATCTCGATATATCTTAATACGCCCGGCGGTTCGGTTTATGCAGGTTTAGGAATTTATGATACTATGCAATTTATAGGTTCCGATGTAGCTACAATTTGTACAGGAATGGCTGCTTCGATGGGAGCTGTTTTATTGGTTGCAGGAACCAACGGAAAACGTTCGGCGCTGAAACATTCACGCGTTATGATACATCAACCCATGGGAGGTGCTCAGGGACAGGCTTCAGATATTGAGATTACTGCCCGTGAGATTATGAAGATGAAAAAAGAACTTTATAATATCATTGCTAATCACTCAGGTAATCCTTTTGAAAGAATTGAAAAAGATTCGGACAGAGATTATTGGATGACAGCACAGGAAGCCGTAGAGTATGGTATGATTGATAAAGTGTTGATCAACGAAAAGAAAAAATAATTTTTTATTGTAGAGACAACGGATGCGTTGTCTCTACATTATATATAACATGGCTAAAACAACCAAAAATTGCAGTTTTTGCGGAAGACCTGAATCACAGGTCGAATTTTTTATAATGGGTCAAAACGGGGCTCATATTTGCAACGAATGTGCAATACAAGCAGCGGAAATTGTAAAGGAAAATTCTATCAGCAAAACTAAATCGCTGAAAATAAACAAAGACGATGTTCCTAAGCCTGTTGAAATAAAAGAATATCTGGATCAATATGTAATTGGTCAGGATGAAGCCAAGAAATATCTTTCGGTAGCTGTTTATAATCACTACAAACGCTTGTTACAGGAAAAAACGAATGATGATGTCGAAATTGAAAAATCGAATATTATCATGGTTGGTTATACCGGAACCGGTAAAACTTTA
>CAYNHC010000088.1:0-2479 GCA_964396705.1 uncultured Paludibacter sp. | reverse complement strand
CCTCAGGATTTAAAAGCATTCGGACTGATACCGGAAATTATTGGACGATTGCCTATCCTTACTTACCTGGACCCACTTGACCGTTTTGCGTTAAGAAGAATCCTCACTGAACCTAAAAATTCAATCATAAAACAATATGTGAAATTGTTTGGAATGGATCACATTGAATTGGTTTTTAAGGATGAAGTACTTGATTATATTGTTGAAAAAGCGATTGAATTTAAACTCGGAGCACGTGGTTTACGTTCAATTACCGAAACGATTATCATGGATAAAATGTTCGAAATGCCTACTTCGCAAGAGAAAAAGCTGATTATAGAGTTAGAATATGCTCAAAGCAAAATTGAGAAAGCAAATATTAATAGATTAAAAATTGCTTAATAGATTTTAAATGCAAGTAAATCAATGATTTAATTTTCATTCAATTGGATAGAAATGATTTTTTTTCGTTTTTATCCAATTTTTTTTAAAAACAACTTGTATATTTGAAATCTGTTTATAATTTTGTTATTTATATCAGCAATAAAAAAACAGACTAATTACTGATTTTAAAAGGAGATTTTTTATTTTTTAGAAAGATAAATCTACAACAACTATCAAATTCAATTTTTGATCCAAGCTACAGATATGACAACACATTCTGAACTGACAAAGCAATTAAAAAAATATTTCGGATTTGATAAATTCAAAGGAAATCAGGAAGCTATTATACAAAATGTACTTGATAAAAAGGATACTTTTGTTTTAATGCCAACCGGTGGTGGAAAGTCTTTGTGCTATCAACTACCTTCCCTGATAATGGAAGGCACCGGGATTGTAATTTCTCCGTTAATTGCCTTGATGAAGAATCAGGTTGATGCCATGCGAAATTTCAGTGAAGAAGATGGTGTAGCTCATTTTTTAAATTCATCGCTTACACGACTGGCAATCGATGCTGTGAAAGCAGATATTCTATCAGGAAAAACTAAATTATTGTATGTTGCACCGGAGTCATTGACTAAAGAAGAGAATATTGACTTTCTGAAACAATTAAATATATCTTTTTATGCTATTGACGAAGCTCATTGTATTTCGGAATGGGGACATGATTTCAGACCTGAATATCGTAGAATCAGACCAATAATAAATGACATTGGTGTTGCTCCGTTAATTGCCCTTACAGCTACGGCTACACCTAAAGTACAGCACGATATTCAAAAGAATTTGGGAATGCTTGGCGCTACGGTATTCAAATCTTCATTTAATCGTGCCAATTTGTATTATGAAGTTCGCCCAAAGACAAACAGTGTAGATAAAGATATTATAAAATTTATAAAATCTCAGGGTGAAAAATCAGGGATTATTTACTGCCTGAGTAGAAAAAAAGTAGAAGAACTGGCCGAGACCTTAAGTATGAATGGTGTTTCGTGCTTACCATATCATGCAGGTATGGAATCGGCCGTTCGAACTGAAAATCAGGATAAGTTTCTGATGGAAAAGGTACAAATAATTGTAGCCACAATAGCATTCGGGATGGGTATTGATAAACCCGATGTGCGTTTTGTGTTACATTATGATATGCCTAAAAGTTTAGAAGGTTATTATCAGGAAACCGGTCGCGGAGGTCGCGATGGAGGTGAAGGGCAATGTATTGCATATTATGCTTACAAGGATCTTGATAAACTTCGTAAGTTTATGCAAGGAAAGCCCGTAGCCGAACAAGAAATAGGAAATCAGTTATTATTAGAAACGCAAGCATATGCCGAATCTTCTATTTGTCGTAGGAAACTCTTATTACATTATTTTGGAGAAGAATACACAAACGATAATTGCGGCTGTTGTGACAATTGTATGAAACCACGTAAATTTATTGAAGGACAAGAATTATTGTCTTTGGTTCTGGAAACCATTTTGGAGGTTCGCGAAAAATTTAAAGCCGAACACATAGTTGACATTTTAAAAGGGAACGAAACTTCCGATATAAAATCCTATCAACACGATGAACTTGAAAACTTCGGTTCTGCATCTGACGAAGATGAAAAACTTCTTCATGCAGTAATTCGTCAGGCAATGATAGCCGGTTTTCTATCGAAGGACATTGAGAATTATGGATTGTTGAAGTTAACCGCAAGCGGGAAAGCTTATATGAAAAATCCGCAACCATTCCCTATAGTTAAGGACAATGAGTTTGAAGACGAGGATGATGAACCGGGTGTAAAAGCAAGCGGAGGTACATGTGCTGCCGATGATGTTCTTTTCTCGATATTAAAAGATTTGCGTAAAAAGCTATCGAAAAAGCTTGAAGTTCCACCTTTCGTAATCTTTCAGGATCCGTCGCTCGAAGCAATGGCAACAAGTTATCCTATAACAATGGATGAACTTCAGAATATTCCGGGTGTAGGAGCAGGAAAAGCCAAGCGTTATGGAGAGGAATTTCTAAAGGTAATTAAAGAACATGTAAAAGAAAATGAGATAATCCGTCCTGAAGATTTGCGTGTTC
>CAYNHC010000087.1:7642-12820 GCA_964396705.1 uncultured Paludibacter sp. | reverse complement strand
CCATCTAAATAAAACCAAATAAATAAAAATGGCAAAATAATACCCGGAATAAGTCCATAAATAAAACTGTTAAACCTTTTTATATTGAATTTCATGGGTGCGATATTTACAAATTCCAGTTTTTTAGAGATGCTATGGATTCGTAAGCAGTTAAATCAATTTTCGATGGAACAACCGAGATATAACCATTTGCAAGCGCCCATTCATCAGTATCTTCCGATTCCGGTTCATGATTTTCAAAGTTACCTGTCAACCAGAAATAAGCTCTACCCACCGGATCAATTCTTTTTGCAAATTCCTTTGTCCACTGTCCATCGCACTGACGGGCAATGCGGATTCCTTCAATTTTACCTGTAGGAGCATTCACATTTAAACAAACACCGCGGGGCAAACCTTTGGCTAAGGCTGCTTCTGTAATTTGCAAAATAAACGGTTCAAAATGAGTGAAATCAGCATTCGCAGAATGATCGCAAATTGAAAATCCAATGGAAAGTATTCCACTTTCGCAACCTTCGAGCACTGCTCCCATTGTTCCCGAATAAATAATATTGACAGCAGCATTCGAACCGTGGTTAATACCAGCTACAATCAAATCAGGTTTTCTATCCACTACTTCATTGAGCGCCAATTTAACACAATCGGTAGGAGTACCGGTACATGAATATCGTATAAGTCCTTCGCTTTCTTCAAGTTTTTTAAAACGTATCGGATGTGTTACTGTAAGTGCATTTGATTGCGCCGACCTGGGTCCATCAGGCGCCATCACAATCACATTGCCCAATTTCATCATCAATCTGGTTAGCACATCAATTCCTTTAGCCGTATCACCATCATCATTGGTGATTAATATTAACGGCTTATTATTTAAATTATCCATATTTAATTAGTTAATTTTCAACATTTTAATTTTTCCTTATTTTCCATTCTGTAATGAAAAGAAAAATAAAACTGACAACACCGAAATAAATCAAATCGTACGAATCAATTACACCCCTCGACATTGATTTATAGTGGGAATTAATTCCCAAATTTTCTAAAAAACCAATATATTCTCCGGAAGTAAAAAATCCAGTAATTAATTCAAATCCGTAAAACATAAAAAATGAGACTGCAATAGCCACAATAAATGAAATAATTTGATTTTGAGTTAAAGATGAAGCAAATACTCCTATTGAAGTAAATACAGCTGCTAAAAATATCAATCCGATAAAAGAGCCCCAGAATGCACCTGAATCAATATTTCCTTCGGGTTCGGCCAGATATGAAACTGAAAAATAATAAATTACTGTAGGCAACAACGCAATTACAACCAGAAATAATCCGGCAAAGTATTTTCCGGTTACAATTTTCCATTTACTTATTGGCTTTGTAACAAGCAATTCCCAGGTTCCGGTTTGTTTTTCTTCAGCAAATATACGCATTGTAATTGCAGGACAAAGAAACATAAAAAACCAGGGTGCAAGATAAAAAAGCCCATCCGCATTTGCATATCCATTTTCAGGTATATTAAATTCTCCCGGCAATATCCATAGAAATAATCCGTTCATAATCAAAAATATACCGATTACAATATAACCGGTAGCATTACTGAAAAAAGTTCTGATTTCTTTTTTGAAAATTGCAGTCATTTCTTATTTCTGAGTTAAACAAAAGTGTAAGAATTTACAGTGATTGAATATTGAATTATAAAATTTTAATGCTCAAAATTGACAAATAAAAACTCATCTAAGAGCAACAGATATTCGTCTTCGCCTATTCCATTCAACAAAAGGTACTTTTTATCTTCATTAAGAATACTTACAAATTTATCCAAATTATTATCCAAAAAGATAAAACCCGATTGATAAAAATCAATTGCATCAGATCTCCGTTTTTGACACCAGGCAATGTGACCGGCGTTAATATAATCCTGCGCTTCAGGTGAATTTTCAATCAATTTTTTTGAATAATAGGATGCTTGAGTCAAATTACATGAAATAAAAGCACACCATGATATTGATCTCATTATTTTGACATTTCCTTCATTCTCAGCATCTAATTTATAATAAACATTCAATGCCTCTTTATATTTTCCAAGTTGTATCAGACACTGACCAATATGCATAGCCGTATTCAGTTGGTCGGGTTTTAGAAAATCAGCATGTTGATAATATTCGAGTGCTTTTGCATAATTTCCGGATAACCGGTAACAAAGTGCTATTTTTCTAATGGTCCACAGATCATCAGGATGAATTAAATCAGCTTTTAAATAAGCATCCAACGCATTAGCTATTTGCGAGGTTTGTTGGTAAGAGAATCCGGTTTTCTGATACAAAGCAGCCGTGGGTTCCGATTCAGTAATCAGTTCGGTAAACAATTCTATCGCTTCGTTGTAATGACCCTTTAAAAAATAATATTCTGCTATACTTGATTTCAAATCGCTGTTCGAGGATAAAATATCGAACAAATACGATTTATGCATAAAAAGTGATGACGCAAACATATCCGAAAATTCTGCATGTTGCGGATGCAGTTTAAAAAAGCGGAATAAATCCTGAATATACTGTTTCGAGATATTTTTTGCATTATAACCGGGTGTCAGCAAAGCCTCGTCGTTGGCAATTTCTTTCAATTGCTCCGATTCTTCTTTGAACGAAAATTTCAAATTATTTCTCTGCTTTTCAGGCATTTGCATCACACTCAAACAAAACGAAAATTTATCTGAATTGCACATTATATTATTACCAACAAAAGCTGAAAGTATCGATTTATCTTCCGATTCGAAAAGTTCATTAATTGCAGAAAAACCGGTATCAAAGGGTAAAAACCAGTTCGAAAGTTCATCAAAAAATGGAAAACTTTTCAACATTGCAAAAGTACTCATATAAACATCCGCACCTTCCATTTGCAATTCAGTAAGTTCTTTCAATTTATCCGAAATTCCACTTTCAGCTAGCAAATCCTGCCACTCAGGGTTGCCTTCCTCCCACTCGTCTGATTTAAGTAAGTTCTCCGCATCCATTTTATCTTTCAGAAGCGGACTTATTTTCATAATCTCAGGCAAGATTTCCTCCCGAAGTTTTTTCGAAATTTTCTCAGTTTCTAAAGTTGCAATAATCTGAATGATAATATTACGGAAGTTTTCCTGATATTGATTATCGTCTGCAATTAGGACCAACCTGTTACGTACGGCAGGGAAATTGGGTATAAACCGATTGTATTTTGCCAAAACAAAACATAATCCGGTTAATGCCCGCTGCTTGACTTGTTGATTTTCCGATTGACAACAATCGAACAACAACATTAATTTTTGATCATCGAACATGCGCCATAAATTAAGCGTCAGCGCCGATACTGTTAGTGATTTTTCGGGTAATCCGGGGTATTTCTTATCCATTATTTGCTGAAACAATGATTTTTCATCTGCATTATAATGCGACGACAACCAAAAAACAGAAAATAATTCAGGCAGAAGCTTTTCGTAATTCGATCTTAAATTCTTTAGCTCACTCACAGGTATATTCCCCGATTCATTATATATTTCCGTTTGCGTATGAAAATAATTTAAAGAATCAAATAAACCTGAAAGTGTTGAGAAATGTTGTTTATGTGGAAAATATCTTTTTTGCGTATATTCAAAATTTGATGAATTTCGAAGCAGAAGTTCCTCTCTCAAATCAGACAATAAAACAAATAATTTTGCTTTGATCTTGTTATAGACTATTTTACGTTCAGGATCTTCTGTCCCGTTAACATAATACTGTAAAAGTAACTTGTAATTAAGTTTTAAATCATCAAATCTGTCGTTGAATTCACCCCACTGTAACTCATCAATCAAAATTCGTGTTTTGTCAAAAGCGTATTTTAACTTTCCGGCAGACAGAAAATTTAATGCAAGTTTAAAAGTGGTATGTATCTGGGAGGAATTCATTTTTTTTATTGATAAATAAAATTGTACTGAATTTGTAAACAAAGGTCTGGTTTCGGGCTTGCCTCCTGACGAAGGAGGGAGGTTTCGGGTTTAAAGTTTCGTTTTTCTTATTTTCTTATTTTCTTAATTTCTTAATTTCCTATTTTCTTCTTCACCCTAACTTGCTTATTTTTCTTAATTTGTCCTCATCAATTATTTTAAGCTTTCTGCCATCCATCGCAATTACATGTTCATTTACAAAATTCGAGAGTGTACGGATGGCATTTGAAGTAGTCATATTCGACAAATTGGCCAAATCTTCACGGGATAAGTAAATACAAATTGTTGCGCCATCTTCTTCAAGTCCATAATTTTTTCGAAGCATTAAAATAGCCTCTGCTAATCTTCCCCGTATATGTTTTTGAGTTAGATTCACTGTACGAGCATCCGAAGCAGCTAAATCTGTGGCCAATTCTTCGAGAAAGCGAAAACAAAATGCATTATTATTTTTTAATATCGAAATAAAAATATCAGATTTAATCATATAAACAACCGAAGCTTCAAAAGCTGAAACGTTTGTATTATATGTTCCATTTGCAATAATTGCTCTGTAACCAAAAAACTCACCGGGTTTTAGAAGTCTTATTATTTGATTCCGGCTCCCTACTCCTTCTTTGTAAACTTTAACTTTCCCCGAAGCTAAAACCATCATGTGAGTAGGAATATCGCCCTCACAATGTATTACCTGGTTCTTTTTGTAAAATTGCACAGTATGATTATTTTTCACAAATTGTCTTTCATCGGGTGTTAAAACATCCCATACTGTCATTATTTCTTCAATAGGTTTGAGATCAGAAACATTTTTTTTTGCCATAGAATAAAAAATGTATTTATGTTTGACAACATTGTTTTAAAGCACAAATTTAGTATATTTTTGACATAAACCATTACTTCTAAACAAAATAGTACAAAAAAATCTTTTATTTTTATATTTTCTGTGTATTAAAATCCAATGTCATCTTTTTTAAATTGAAAAAAATATTTGATAAAAAAAAGAAATATTTACGCCGTAATAGAAAGGAATAAGATATTTAATTAAATTTGCGAAATCTTAAAATTACTTTTATGAAAAGAATATTCGTAATTAGCTTTTTATTTTGTTTTTTATTCAATTTGAACGCTCAACAATTTGAGTTAAGTGATTCAACGGATGTAAGCTTGTTGACCTGTTCGCCCGGCGAAGAAACTTATGCAAAGTTCGGACATACAGGAATCAGGGTCAAAGATTT
>CAYNHC010000087.1:0-7542 GCA_964396705.1 uncultured Paludibacter sp. | reverse complement strand
ACGGAGCTGTAAAATTAAGAATATCGAACGAACAAAGGACATTCAGAAATTGGGTTGGAGTTTATACCGGTTACGAAAACTGGTTGAAATTCGGTATCGATCTGGTTTTCGGAAAACCTGCCGATAAAATTGCCACACCGGCTGAAAGCATGTTTTTACCAGAAATATTGATGTCGGAATTTGACAACATTTACATCGTAAAAAAAGACAGTGCATTTTCAGAAAAGAAATTAGTTTCTGAAAAAATTACTTTAGTAGAAGGTGAATATAAGGAAATCGAAGATGTAAACTCACTCACCAAGCCATTGTATATTTTCAGTATAATACTGATTTTGGGCGCGATACTTACTTTTATCGAAACCAAAACTTTACATTACTACAGGTTATTCGATAGCATATTATTACTCATTACCGGTTTGGCAGGACTCTTAATTTTTTTCCTAATGTTTTTCTCTGTACATCCATTAGTGAAATACAATTTAAATATTTTATGGCTTAATCCGTTCAATCTGATAGCAGCAATAATTATATGGGTAAAACCCTGGAAATTCGCATTTTTCATCTACAATATATTAAATATGGTATTGTTGTTTGTTGCATTGCTATTATTCGCTGTTTCATTTCAATCATTCAATATCGCCATTTTCCCAATAGTTATTTTATTGATAATCAGATATTCCAGTTACATCATAAATTCGAACCGAGTTAAGAAAAAATTAAAAAAATCGAATGAAAACAAATAGCCATGGAATAACCGGAAATGATTTGAAATTTGTAGCTATAATACCTGCTCGTTATGCTTCTACCCGTTTTCCAGGAAAACCGCTTGTAAATATTGGCGGTAAAACTATGATTCAGCGTGTTTACGAACAAGTGTCGAAATCAATAAATGCTATTTATGTAGCTACTGACGACAAACGAATATATGATACAGTAATTGCTTTCGGTGGAAAAGCTATAATGACATCGAACCTACACCCGAGTGGAACAGATCGCTGCTATGAAGCCTATGCTCTAATTAATGAAAATTTTGATGTGATTATTAATATTCAAGGCGATGAACCATTTATCCAACCGGAGCAAATTGAAGAATTAAAAAAATGTTTTGATTCAAAAGATACTCAGATAGCCACTTTGGTTAAAGCGATTAAAAATGAAGATGCTTCACTTTTTAATCCCAACTGCCCCAAAGTTGTTATTGATAAAAATAATAATGCATTATATTTCAGCAGGTCACCTATTCCATTCTTACGCGGAATAAATGAAAAAAACTGGGTAAATGAACATACGTATTTCAAACATATTGGTATTTATGCATACCGCTCGGAAATATTGAAAGAAATTGTTCAGTTGCCAAGAACTACTTTGGAAATAGCAGAATCGCTCGAACAACTCCGTTGGCTCGAAAACGGATATCATATAAAAGTGGGATATACTGATGTCGAATCAATGGGTATTGACACACCTGAAGATTTAGAAAAAGCAAATAATCTGTTTTAATAAAGATGAGAAATCAGGATATAAAAATTTCGGGAAAAATCTGATTATAAATGCTAAAATACTCCTATTGAACGTTTCAACTCTGTACAGTTTTAAAAAAAATGAGCCGGAAATTTTCCGGCTCATTTTTCAATATTCTTACTTTACAATACTCCGAGCAAACAGATTAATCAACCAATCTCTAATTAAAAGTTGGCAAACTTGAATAATCTTTAGAATATCTCAGATGTTGATCAACATAATTTTCGTCGTACGAAATTTTCACATTAGAAATTTTACCTGAAGCATCTTTCACGACTGAATATACAGGATTTACAAATCCTTTGTAAGGAGCAAGATTCAACTTTTTATATCTTTCGAGTACTTCGGTATGCAGTTTAGGATCTACCTTTACAGCATAGTTTTCAACAATGGTTTTTGCACCTTCAAAATCTCCTGTTGATCTGATACGCTGAATTTCGGCTAATAATTGTCCGAAAAGTGTACGAAGTTTTGCATAATCGTTTACCACAACGAAAGTTTCACCATCACGTTTTTTAAGTTCCACCACTTTATCTGCTAATCCTTTTTCATATACCCATCTGGCTATTAACTGACGGTTACGCATGTGCGATTCTTCAATGTTTTTGCCCGGCTGAATACGAGTAAGTTGCGTCATTAATCCATTCATTAAGTAATGATAATAAGCTGCTTTGTAGGCTTCATTATCGGGCAAAAGACCTAATTCAACCAATTTAGGATCTCCCATGTAATACAATCCGAATAAATCTGCACGGGCTTCTTCCACGGTTGATCCATATGCTTTCAAGGCATCGGGGTCAACTCCCGGCAATAACTTTCCTGAACCATGACCAAGACACTCATGAAGGTCGGTATGTAAATTATTTGTAATTGAACCATATTTTACATCACATTCACGTTCTTTATTGCTCCACATAAATTCTTCATTGAAACCATTTCCAAGCGCAGCTTTATCGTACGCTTCGGTAATATTTTCAATGGTTACAGATTTAGACCCGTGTTCGGCACGAATCCAGTTAGCATTTGGCAGGTTGACACCTATTGGAGTTGCAGGATAACAATCACCGGCTAAAATGGCAGCAGTAATTACTTTAGCCGATACACCCTTCACTTTTTCCTTTTTGAACTTTGGGTCAATAGGAGAATTGTTTTCGAACCACTGTGCATTGGAACTGATAATTTCGGTACGTTTGGTAGCTTCAATATTCTTGAAGTTTACAATAGATTCCCAACTTGCTTTCATACCCAGCGGATCGCCATAAGTTTCGGTAAATCCGTTTACAAAATCTACCTGTGAATCAAGATCCCCGACCCAAAGTATTGCATATTGATCGAATGTTCGTAAATCACCTGAACGATAATATGCAATCAACGTTTCGATTACTTTCTTTTGTTTTTCATTTTCAGCAACTTGCGCCGCTTTTTCGAGCCAACCAACTATTCTGGTGATGGCTTGTGAATAAAGTCCGCCTATTTTATAGGTTTTCTCCATGAGTTTACCATTTTCTTTCACCAATTTACTGTTCAGTCCGTACGAAATGGGTTGCAGATCGCTCGGATCTTTCATTTTCCCATAAAATTCCTCCACTTCTTTTTGAGTAACACCTTCACCGTAATAATTATTACCGGAAGTTAGAATTAAATCAACACCATCGGCTTGATTCGTACGTTTTGGATACACAGTAGGATCGAAAATAACAGGAGTAAGTTTTTTTATTAAATCAGCTGGTTTTTCTCCCTTTTCGAGTGGAAGTTTTGAAGCATCTAAATTGTAAATAGCTTCAGCAAAGAATTTTTCGGAAAATTCAGGAACAAATTTATCTTCGGAATAATGATGATGAATACCGTTACCCATCCAAACACGTTTCAGGTAAGTTGTCATGCGCTCAAAATCAGCCGATTTACGGTCGCCGGTATAATTTACATATATAGCTTCGAGCGTACGACGTACACACAAATTGTATTTATTGTTCTGGTCGTACAGAATATCACGACCTTCAAGCGCAGCCTGACTAAGGTAATATACCAGTTCTTTTTGTTGCAGACTCAACGAATCAAAATCGGGAACCTGATAACGCAGAATTTCGATATCGGCAAATTTATCCACAGAATAACTGAAGTTTTCATCAGCATTTTTAGCGCCACAGGCTATTAACAAGCTTGTCATAAGTATAAATGTTAGTTTTTTCATTATTGCAAAATTTTTTGTTCCATTAAAACGATATAAATTATAAATTGTTTTTTACGAATTGCAAAGTTAAAAAAATTGAGTAAAAAAACAGTTGAATAATTGGTTTAACTTTCAACTGTTATAACTATAAAATTCAACCGAAATATTATTCAATACTCATTTTTTTAGTTTCTACAAAACCGGAAGCTGTTTTAATTGTATAAAAATAAGTTCCTGTTGGTAAGTTACTTTTGTTAAATATAACTTGTTGTTTGCCTTTACTCATTACCGTATTCACTAACGTTTGTACTTTTTGTCCTGAGTTATTAAACACTTCTATTTTAACATGTTCGGTTTGAGCAAGAGTATATGAAATTACTGTAGTGGTATAGACAGGATTCGGATAGTTTTGCGCCAATTGATAATTATTGTTAGTTACACTTTTCATATCAGTAGTGCCTTCCAATGTAAATTCAGAAGGATTTAAGGCTGTTGGTGTGAAAATCAATTTTCGGATAGCTCCTTTAAAATAATTCACATTGTTCATTCGACCACCTAACGATACTTCTGCTGTGGCGGGCATTCCGGTGTACATTGTGCCGTTATAAGTTACATCCAAAACACCGTTTACATAGCCTTTCACAACACCGTTTTTATAAGTCATAGCCATGTGCATCCATTGGTTGGTTGGATATGTTGTAGTACCCATAATACCTGAACCGGTTACGCTTTTAATATAAAAATCTGTTGTCCATACACTTTTTGAGCGAATTTCCATCGTCATTACTCTGGGTCCGCTCATGCTATCGGGGCGACAAATATGAAAAATACGTGGTGCGAAATCAGTTGTGGTTGCGTAAGGTTTAAAAATCATCTCGACTGTAAATTCTGAATTGGACGTGCCCAAGGGATTTCCTTTAATCTGAATTCTATCGCCTGCATTAGTTCCCGGTGCAGTTACAGCGGTTGAATTAAATTCCAAAGCATTACCCAATTCGGTTGTAATTACTTTTGGATTACCATACAAGTTTACAATATTTCCGCCAATGGAAGTAAGGTTATCTATATTCCAAACTACCTGATTGTCAGTAGCATAACTACATGCAGTGCTAAAGATAAAAAGAATATTAAAAAGCAGAAGTTTATTCATATTTAAACAAAAAAAGTAAATTTCTTGAAGTCTTAGGGAATCAGATTATATATAAAACCAAATAAAATCGAACCAGAAAGCACTAAACTCAGGTAAATAATGAGAGTCCTCAAATTGAATACAGATTTCATAATAACTAAATTCGATATTCTTGTAGAAGGACCTGAAATAAAAAATGCAAGAATTGCACCTTTTGTCATTCCTAATTCAGACAGCTGATAAAGCACCGGAATGGCTGCACCTCCGCACGAATAAAGTGGTATGCCTGCTCCTGCCGCAAAAACAACAGACATAAACGAACCGCTCCCTAATATCCATTCAACCTGATCGGCAGTTATTAAATTTTTGATTGCAGCTGCAATGACTATGGCTATCGAAAAATACTTGAGCATGTACAAGGTAGAGCCCTTGAACTCTTTCAAAAACTTCTGCAAAAGAGTTCTTTGTACGGTATCTTTTTTCTTATCAATACCGGCACTTTCTTCCATCGAAATTTTACCAACCCGGTTTTCAAAATACATAAACAGATAACCTCCGACAACTCCAAGTAAAATGCCGGTTATTAATCTGACAAATGCCATTTCGTAGCTGAATGCACCCACTGTTAACATAAAAATGGTTGGATTTAAAATGGGCGATGCCACTAAAAATGCCATCAGAGGCGCAATTGGAGTGCCTTTTCGGTACAAACTTCCGGCCATAGGCAAGCAAATATAAGTACCAAGTGGAGAAATTACGCCAAATGCAGCCGCACCAATAATAGAAACATGCGAGTGTCGTTTTACCCAATCGCTTAATTTCTGCTTATCGAGAAAAGCCTGAAAAAGAGCCGTTAGAAAAATACCAATTATTAAATAGACCCATAAATCAGTAAACAGATCCCAGGAATCTACAATGATATTATATGTGTAAGAGTGTAAAAAACGTGACGCAAATGTCTGAAAATAATCCATTATTTCTAACTAATTGTATTTTACAAATCTGATTAAATAATTGGGTTATTTCAATTTTTTATAAAAATTTTCTTACTTGCAATCGACCCATCACTAAATTTTGCAGTAATCAAATATACACCTGAATTTAATGTGCTTAAATTTAATTTTTTTTCAACAGTTCTGGCAAGTTGTACACCATTTGTATTGTAAAGTATAATTTCAATTACATCCTCATTCTGAATTGTTATTTGATCAGCTGTTTGCAAAATTTTCAGCTTCTCGCTCACTGTAACATTTTTATTTTGACTTGTTTGACGCAAAGGCGCAGGTTCGTTGTAATTTTTTATATAAAATTTCAAACCACTTATTCTGTTCCCATTTGTACCGGGTTCGCAAATATTTAAAGCAAAATCATAACAGCCAACAGTTTGAAGCACTTTTACCAGCAAGGTATTTTCACCTTCCAACAGATTAACAAGCGGTTTGTCGGATACTAAATTTCCATTGGGACGGGCTATTCCATTGTAATTATAAACCTGTTTGCCATTAAGATATACTATCATTTGCTCTTCAGAATTTAACCAAAGTTCGGAACCAGCAGTTGCTTTTGGAGAGTAAACATTAGTATAACAATAAGTTACTACACTTCCGGTAGGATTGTGATAACTCGCCAAATCTATTCTGTCGTCAAAGAAATAAATAGGTGCTGACCAACCGGCATCACCTTTTGCAGGTGCTAATGACGACTCATTCGAAATATACTGATTTGTCATGTTGGTATATGCAAAAGCAGGAGAAATTAACCATATACGATTTCCCTGACCGTAAGAGGCATGAACTGTACTTCCACGGTCGAAACGATAGGTATATTTTTTTGCTATATTTTCGCCAAAGATGGTAATGCTATCAGGATCATTTGTTCCAAGACCAATTTTTTCTCCCATGGAAAGATGAGCAATATCATCCGGATTCGAACCAATGATACGCGCACAAACATGATCTACTGCAACCGGATCAGGTCCTGCAATAATAGTATTTAGTCTTACCTGATTGGTACCACCAGACAATAAAGTTTTCTGAGTTTCCAAACATAATAATGCATCTACCACACATAAATCAAAATGGTCGATACAACTTGATAAATCTGTAAGTTCTTCATCCTGCCATGTTTTCCAGTTATAAGCAGAGGTAAATTGACGATGATGAATTAATTGATAACCACCTGCACCGGTAGCCATTTTATTAAAACCATAACGATATCCGGCAGCTATTCCTATTTGGTTTTTAAGGCAATTTGTCAAGCCAGGTTCGTGCATTTTCAACACCGGAACATCGATGTATTTTACATTAGGTGATACCAAATATTTATGGATCCAGTATTTTCCTCCCTGAGCAACAGCAAGATGATGGGTAGTGGTTTTATAAATTAAATTTACACCTGCAGCTGCTTCATCATTTAAATCGAGCAATTGAAATTTTATTCCTGTTAAATCAGTATCAGTAGCTAAATCCTGATAACCTGCTGCTTTCCAAAGTACTCCTCCCATTGTAGCAGTACTGCGCGCAGAACCTTCGCCGATAAATATGGTGCATGCATTTCCATACTGTTCATATATAAGTTGTATAATGGCTTTTACTACTCTTATATCGGTATTTTCGCCATCACCGGTTAGCTTCGCTCCCACAATATTGGGTTTGATGATTACCGAGTCACCACTTTGAACATATTTTGAAATACCACCGACCAGATCGATGGATTTTTTAAC
>CAYNHC010000086.1:5671-12874 GCA_964396705.1 uncultured Paludibacter sp. | reverse complement strand
TGAGTACGGACACGGTCCGCAACCATCAACTCCTGTAGCTACTCCGAACGAAACGCTTTCGACTAATTCCTCAATCACAGATCTAAATAAATATACTGATTTTAGACGTACGTTTCGTATAGTTATCGACGGTGATGCTTCGCCATATTATTATCCATCGGCCGAAGTAATTGAAATTCAACCTTTTGAAAATCAATCAACTCCGATTAACATTACTCATTTTGTTCGTGAATTCACTGTATTGGCCAAAACTGTTGATGCTGATGGTGGTGCGGCATTATCCGAAATGCAGGTTACGCTTTTCAGAGGACCCGATAAACCTGAAAAACTACCGTTAGGCGAAGGCGATGGAAAATACACCTTTAAAGAACTGAATAGTCCGGTTTATGACAGTATAAATGCTCAAATCGACACAGATGTCAAAGAATTTCAAAACAATTTTGACTATTCACAAAAGTTTGAACAACTCTGGCCTTCGCAAGGGGTGGAGGCCAAAGGGTCAAGTTTTGGCAAGACATTACCTTCTTTATTGCAATCTGAATTCGATAATTATTATGTACAGGCATCGAGTTATGTGAATACCGGATCAAAAGCTTATACCGCAACAATCAAGGAAATACCTGTATTTGAAGATAAAACAACCAACTGGGCAAATCCTGAAATACCTGTAATGGAATTAAAAATAGAACTTACGCCTCTCCTTAGCAGGGCTTTGGTAAGGGTAAAAGATAGTGTCTCGAAGAAAAACCTGACTACCGATCAATTGACCAGAGTATTGATTGCAAATAAACCTTTGACCTTTATTGGAAATATGATTTTAGGAAATTATAAAACAAAATATGTTGACAAATATGGTTATGCAGAACTGTTGGTCAACGAATATCCGTTGAATGAATATGTAAAATCTTCAAATGACTATGCTCATCCAATTGAAGTGTTTTTCTATGCCAAAGCCAACGGTTACAATTATTTTAAGGATCAATTTAAAGTTCCGTATTCCTACAAAGGAAAACAATCAACACCAGTTTTATCCCTTTATCCATCGGCACGCATCAAAGGTCGAATAATAAATGCTGATATGCCAACAAATACTTCAGGCAATAATACAGTGCAAATCAACTCTAATTTATTGAATGGTGTACGTTGTTATCTGCAAGCCGATTCAGGCAAGATATTCGAGACAGACGATTTTGGAAACTTTGAAGATATTCCAATTGCTCCAAATGCAGGCACCCGTTTCAAAATTATCCCTAAAGATGTAGCCTGGTTTGATACGGCTTATGTGCTTAGTGCGGCTGATTCAAAAAAACAGGATATTGATTTAGGAAAAATCAGTGTTTTCCGTCGCAAACACAGGCTTCAATTTAATATCACTAAAAAAATGCAAGATGGTTTTGTTGGTTCCGCAACTCCAATCAGTGGAGCTACCATACAATTGGGCGAAACTGTAAAAACTACAGCACAAAACGGCACAGCGAAATTCGAATTCGAGAATGTTTCGGTCAATAATTACACTTTTGTAATAAAAGGGCCACAAGGACAGGGTTATATACCCAAAACAGTTCCTGTTAAAAGTTTTGAAAGTAAAGAATTTGAAAACAAAAACATAGTACTTGAAAAAGGAAGTGAAGTGACTGGCACGGTTACACTTGATGGAAAACCGGTTAAGAACGCTCGTGTTTATATAGATGTAGCCAATACATCATCACAAAACTCAATTGTAAATTACGATCCTATTCAGCAAACTGCTTCTTCGCAAACCGCTGTTCCACAATTGGGCACAGGAAATGGGCAACCTGTTAATAATTATCAGGTAAATACCAATTTGGGAAACAATACAAACGAAGCCACCGGAAAAATTGATGCTGACGCCAATCTGGTTGTAGCTTACACTGATGCTAATGGAAAATATAAGTTACAGGGCGTACCGGTAAACAATCAGAAAATTAATATTTTAGCTACTCTTGACACAACTTTCACAGTTTCGGGCGATGAACAACAGGCAGATATCAAAAACGGAATCGCTACTACTGATTTGAAACTTACATCGTTTGGTCAGGGTTTGATCAATAAATTGTACGGTTTCCCACTTACGGTCGAAAAAATTACCCCGATCAGCAACACACAGGTAAAAGTAACAGGACTGGTTCATTGGACTGAAGCCATCAGCGATTTTAACCTGGAAGAAGTGAATAAGGTATTGAGGGTTGAAGATGTACTTTACGATTTAGTAAATATAAATAATATTGTAACCGGAGTTGCTCATGAAAATTCGGTAGAAATACCCGGAATTACCAATATTAAATTATCGTACATCAACAAATACAATGTAAATCTGAGTTCGCCCAAATCACAGGGATTATTCAATACCACACCCCTGACTTTTACCAAAGAAGAAGATTTCGGAAAAATTACAGGTAAAATAAAAATTGTTGATAATTCATTTAATTACCCAAGTAGTTACCTGAGTTTCGATGGCAGTGAATTTTATCTTGCCAAACTGAACAACCGGTTTGTAAACAACATAGTAAGTGTAGCAACAAGCGCTTATACTGAAACAGAATCCATAGAAAAATCGTTTTCAATTACTGAAAACTACCGAAAAAGTGTGGATACCAAAGTTGTTACATATAGACAGCAGGTAAAACCAGTTTATTATCTGTGTGATAAAAATGCAGATTCCATACAGTTTAAACTCATTAATTTCACAGCAAAAGCTGATCCCGTCAAAAGCTATATTGACACCGAAGGAAAAATTCACCTGAACACAATGCTCACATGTCATATTGATAATGCACAACCCGAAGATTTCAGGGTTAATATTCCCGATATGATTTTGGATGAAAATAAAGTTTATCCTGCAAAATCGGCAGAACCGCTTAAATTAAAACTCGAAGAGTGGACACTCGAAGCCCGCAACTGGGAATTCAGCACCACAGAAGGCGGAATTATGAGTACAGACGCAACTATCCGTACGAAAATCATTGATATTCCGGTCGGAAAATTTGTATTACGTAGCGATATGTTTTTGATGGATAAATATAAAATGGATCAACTTACGATGGCTGGTGGAAAAATCAAGTTAACCGGAGTAGATCCTACAAAAGCAGGATTGGTTTACGAATACAAAGTGGGTTCGGATATGAAACCACACTGGAACTTCTGTCTGCTGGGAGGCGGCTCCTCTAAAGTTGCTTCATTACCCGAGTTGGGTGGTCTTAATGGTTATAACATTGATTTAAACTACATCGAAATTCTGAGCAACAATGAGATGATTGTACAGCTAATGCAAAAACCTGAAAAAGCCAGACTTCAGGGAAATCCATTAGCAAAATTTGAACCTTTGTCTATTTTCAACGGCCCTAATTATATTAATGTGAACGGGTTATTGAATATTGGTGCTCCCCGCATGAGTGACATTGATTTAACTGTAAACTGGACAGGAACCGATAAAATAAATGCTTTCGAAAACGTTTCTACCGATTTCGAAGGAAAAGGATTTGTACATTTTGAAGCAACAAAACAGAAAATCACCATTTCTGACAAATTACTCACCATTGAAGGAAGAGTACTCGAAAAACCCGACAGAACTTTCAATCCTATCCCTGCTACACTTTACGCACAAACCAATAGTCAGAATCTTGGAAATACGATTGGCATTGGCGTAGGAATTCCTCCTGTGGTAGGATTAGGTGGAGGTTCTCCATCTTATCAGGTAGTTTTGCAAAAGGATTGGATAACGCAATTATCGGAAGATGAACCCGATGGTACTACCACCCCAAAATCGTCGAATAAAGGATACAATCTGAAAATCATCAATGGTGGGATGAAAGTAGAAAACGGTGATTGGAATACACTGAAATACACTGGATGGATGAGAAACAATGATCCTGATCCAAAAGCCAAAGCTGATAACATAACCGAAACTAAAACTACATTTGAGATTCTGGGTGCTGTGAGTGCCAATTCGGAAAGCATGTCGTTAAGTGGAATAAGCACTCCTTTCGGTTCAATGACACAATCTTTCGACTTTAAAAAGAAAGAATTGATAGGTTCGTTAAAAATTAACACTGAAATTACGCTTGGTACAGCTCGTTTACACAGCGGAACAATTGAAACCTGTTTTGGCGCACAAGGGTTTTATCTGGCAGGTGGCTGTTATGCATTTATCCCTGCCGGAATTTTAGCCGGAGATTACAATATGGGATTTATGGCCGGACATTATAAACTGACCGATCATTTGTGGAATGTTACCAATTCATACATTGATCCTTCGGTGCGAAACGAATGTTACAAACAAAAAACGACTAATCTATCAGGATGTTTCATGGCATTTAACCGTGAAATTATTAATAAAAGCCTGAGTTTCGACTATGTAATCGCATCGGGTTATGTGAAAGCCCTGGCATTAATTGGCGGTGATTTTTATGTAAATGCAAGCGATGGTTTTAAAATTGGTGGCGAAGGTTATGTTAATGTAAATGTTAGTGCAGGATTGTCGGCAATAACCGGCACAAGTATCAGTGGAGGAGTAAACGGTAAAGGTCAAATTGTTTTCCAGGTTGGAGATCCAAGCTATTTTGATGCAAAAATAAAATTAGGTTTCAATGCTTCACTAGAACAAAGTTTGGGTATAACAACCATTTCGAAATCAGTTTCGGTTGATTGCATTGCCACAGGTGGAACAAGCGGCTTCAGTTTTGATACCGGTAGTGGTGGAAACTCGCTTAACTGCCCATAAAAGTATTAGTAAACTTTATTTTAATATATAAATTTATGAAACCAACATTCAATAAATATATTTTCACTTTGCTCTGTGTATTCGGCTCAATTCAGTTCGCTATCGCACAGCCATTTACAAGCAAAGCTTACCCCACCGGAAATTTCGTTTTCTGCGGCAAGGAATTACCCAAAAACTTTTCGTACCTGATTGAGAAAAAAACCGGCACAACACAATGGAAAACGGTAGCAGAACTGAAAGCACCCGCGAGCGAAGCCGAATGTAAAGCAAACCTAATGAATCTGCCCGCTGCATTGGCTTCAATAACACGTATTGAACCCGGTATAATTCAATTTTTGTGGAAACGAATTCAAAATGCACAAGTAATTGATTCACTTTTTGCTTACAGTACCGACCCTCGTTATCAGTATGTCGCCGGAACAGGCTGGTTCGATGAGGGCATTCGTGAACCGGGTGAATATCATTACAAAATAAACAAGTTGAACAAAAACGGTTCTAAAACCTTATTGAACGAAGTAACTGTAAGTTTTCCACGCAAACCGCTCAGTGGAACAGTTACACCGGTTCGATTCAAAATGTATGAAAGTTCAATAGATATCAGTTACGAAATTTCCGATCCTGCAAACACATCAGGTGTAAAACTATATCGCAGCCCATATTTGCAGAAACAGTTCACCGAAATACCTGCAGATTTGATTTACACCAAACAAAAAGACAAAATGGTGGCTTTGCTCAGCGACGAAAATGTGACGAAGGGTTTGACATACAGCTATGTGGCAGTTCCTCACGATGGTCTTGGTAATTTGGGAAAATCTTCCGATACGCTAAATATCTATTTTGTAGCAAAAGCAGCTGATATCGGACTTATCACCGACTTCGAAGTTATTCCCAATCCTGAAAAAGCAGGCAATTTACTCCGGTGGAAATATAATTACAAAATGAATGTAACCACCATCGAAGTTTTTCGTTCGGAAACTTACGAAGGTAATTACAAACACATTGCATCGTTAGGCCAAAAGCAAACTGAATATTTCGACAAGTTGAACCTTAAACCGGCGACTACTTATTTTTATTATCTGACCATTAACGATGGCATCGGAAACAGCCTCCCGAGTGCCCGTGTGCCTGCAATACTTGAGGGAAAGAAGAAAAACTTTCTGCCGCCACAGGAACTTACGGCTACCCGAAACGGAAATGTGGTTACACTTCAGTTTCACAGACTTGGAAAAGACATAAGAGGATATTATGTTTATCGTGGCGATGGATATGTTGCTCCTCTGTCACAGTTGCCGCGCATGTTATTTTCAACCGATTCGGCATTGACTTTCAACGATACTTTGCCACAATCTGTTACCCCTTCGGTTTATAGCTATGCAGTAGCTTCAATCAACACTTCGTACAATATCAGCCCGTTGAGTAGCCGTGTAAATATATCATACAGTGGAGGTAAACTTCCTGTTCCTGATAAATTAAACGCAATGGTCCGAAACGACGAAATTATGCTCACCTGGTCGGATGTTGCTAACCAGAATTCTGCAATAACGGGTTACCGCATTTACCGCAAAACAGTTTCAAAAAATGTAGTAGAAGCGCCTGAACATATTATTGCCACTACCGGTTTCATGAATAATACATTTATGGATCAGTCGGTAACTGCCGGGCGATATTATACGTATAGGGTTCAATCTGTGGGTGCCGACTCGCTCGACACAAGTAGTGTAAGTCAGCCATGCAGTGTTTTATTCGGCAATCAGCCTATGCTTCAGCCGGGAAACGTTTCGGTAATTCCAGCCGGGGACAAAATTATATTGAAATGGACTTTACCTGATGATCCGGATCTGACCTCTGTTTTAATTTATCGTTCGGTAAAAGATGGTCAACCCATCTTAATTAAAGAAACCGATAAAAAAGTTGAATCTTTCGAAGACAATACCGCTTCAAAAAACACCATGTACTTCTATTTCATTGTTCTAAAATATAAAAACAACCTGACGAGTACACCAACAGATGCGGTTGGAGCTAAGTTGTAAAAAACAATGAATGCGGGAAAGATATGAAATGATGAGCCATTTTTCATCTATGTTTGTAGTCGGTTGATAGTTTTAAAAAAAAATGGATAAAAAGTCAATTTTATATTATGATGGTGAATGTAAACTATGCAATACATGGTTGAATTTAATACGCAGTTACGACAAAAAAAAGTGC
Source organism: uncultured Paludibacter sp. (assembly GCA_964396705.1). Classification (GTDB taxonomy): domain Bacteria; phylum Bacteroidota; class Bacteroidia; order Bacteroidales; family Paludibacteraceae; genus Paludibacter. Next base: position 5,928 of record CAYNHC010000086.1, on the reverse strand, counting down.
ATTGAATACATTCCACTGCAATCGGACAAGGGAAAAACAGTGGTGGAAATGTTGCATTCTAAATACTCAAATCCTGACACAGTAGTTTTCGAGAAGGATAGAAAGATTTATATCCGTTCTGAAGCCATTTTGCATTGTTTGAGTGAGTTAGGTGGATTTTGGCGGATAACTAAAGTATTCAAAATCTTCCCTCTAAAATTCAGAGATCATATTTACGATATAATTGCGCGTAACCGTTATAAATTATTCGGAAAAAC
>CAYNHC010000086.1:0-5571 GCA_964396705.1 uncultured Paludibacter sp. | reverse complement strand
CCAACAAATTAAAGTTGTACTTTAATATTAATATTTACATTATCATTTGCTAAAAATCCGGAAGTAATACTGTTAACTTTGAATACTCCAACTTTTCCGGCAGCAGTTTTAAAAACAACCACATCATTCGCTGCAAGCCCTGTAACGCTGGTTGCAGTAGCTGCATCAGCTGCTGCTTTAACAGCAAGGTAAGTTGCATTGGCATACGTAATCGTAGTGGTTTTTGCAAAATAAGTAGTATTTTTAGTTGTCCAGCTTAAAAAAGTTGGATTCAAGACAACAGGAACAGAATTTGGGGAATAAATACCTAATGATGTTCCACTCAGGTTGAAATATACAAAGTCAATTTTGGCCTGTTGTGCTACTGTTGCATTTTTAGGTTCGTAAGTTGTTCCATCGGCACTGGCACAAGTTGATTTACCAGATCCATCGGCTAACGTACAATAAATTGTAGTCGCTGTTGCAATGGTGTTAAGTCCTTCAACTGTAAAGGTTTTGTTGTCTTCTACATCCGATTTATCAATGGCTCTTAATGTATATTCACCTTCTTCAAGATTCTCAATTCGGATTGAATAAGCTCCATTGCTTCCTGAAATTGCAGATGTAGTAGAAAAAGAAGTAAGCGGCCATCCTGCTACTGTTGCGCCACCTTTCAAAAGTGTTACTGATTTGAGTCCGCCCAACGCAGTAATTGAACCGGTAACTGCACTTCCGGCATCAATTGTTGCATCGTCTAAAGTAATTGTAACTGTAGTTATCCCTGTTTCAGGATCACACGAAGAAAAAATGGCACTAAATGCTACCAATGTAGCTACTAAATAAAAATTAAAACTTTTCATAAATTTTTTTGATTGTTTTTTTTGATTTGTTTATTGTTTAAATGAAATATCTGATGTAAAAATTTGATGACTCTTTATAAAACTTAGAATTTGAATTTAATTTCAGACTATAGTTTCTGTTAAATATTTATTTGATTTTTAATTTATTAGTAGGATATTTAAAATCAAAAATAAGATATTTTCAACAATAAAACCATACTCCTTTTTGAAAATAAAATGAACGGGTTTTTGCTTTCAAAAACTATGCCATCTGCATAATTTCTCATATTGAAAACTTATGCCATTTTGAATTTGCAGCAATAAAAACTAAGGATTACTATATCAATTTGCAAATTTCGGAAAAATATTTCACATTAAACTATTCAATTTCAAAATACGTAACTAAAACATTATTTGTGGGATATTATAATAAAATACCCGATTTTTTATTGCACATTTTTGTTTTATTGTGCAATTTTTACTTGTTAGATGAATAAAATCTGTTATTTTTGCAATTCGGTTTTTTTAGGGGTAATGTTTCTTATTTCCATTGTAATAAAAAATAATTCACCTCGGGACACAAGACGATAAAAAAATAATAGTTAAGCCAAATATTCATCTAAAACAGTTAATCAATGAGTTTTAAAATTGTAGTTCTTGCCAAACAAGTGCCCGACACGCGCAACGTAGGTAAAGATGCCATGAAAGCCGATGGGACGGTAAACCGTGCCGCACTTCCTGCCATTTACAACCCCGAAGACCTCAACGCGCTTGAACAGGCATTACGCCTGAAATCAAAAATTGAAGGTGCAACGGTTCATGTACTCACCATGGGACCTGCACGTGCTGCCGAAATTATTCGTGAAAGTATGTATCGCGGTGCCGATGGCGGTTTTCTGCTAAGTGGACGCGAATTTGCCGGTTCTGACACATTAGCCACTTCGTATGCTTTGGCGTGTGCCATTCGTAAAATGGGCAAAGTAGATATCATTGTTTGTGGTCGTCAGGCGATTGATGGTGATACCGCTCAGGTGGGTCCGCAAGTTGCTGAAAAGTTGGGTTTACCACAAATAACGTATGCCGAAGAAATTCTTGATTGTTCCAATAATATTATAACTGTAAAACGTCGCCTCGAACGTGGAGTGGAAGTAGTAAAAGGATCACTGCCAATGGTTATAACTGTAAATGGTTCAGCTCCCGAATGTCGTCCACGTCACGCAAAACTTACACTCAAATACAAACGTGCCGCCACGCTTACCGAAAAACAGGATGCAGGTGCAGATTACACTGAATTGTACAATTCGCATCCTTACCTCAATATTACCGAATGGGGCGTTAGCGACATCGAACACGATATCAAATGGCTCGGATTGGCAGGTTCACCAACTAAAGTGAAACAAATCGAAAGCGTTGTATTTACAGCTAAAGAAAGTAAACGACTGACCGCTTCGGATGTTGAGATTGAAGATATGATGGTTGAATTAATCGCTAATCATACGATAGGATAGTTTGTGGTTTGTAGTTTGTAGTTCGTAGAAATCAAAACTCTCAAACTTTTCAAACTCTCAAACTTTTCAAACTCGTTTTGACATCCAATTAAAAATAAAACTCCTGGAATATAATGAACAACATATTTGTATATCTCGAATTAGAAGACGGCATCGTAGGCGATGTGAGTCTTGAGCTACTCACCAAAGGACGCACTTTGGCTGATCAGCTGAAATGTAAACTCGAAGCGGTAGCTGCCGGCTACAAACTCGACGGAATTGGCGCACAAATTTTCCCTTATGGCGTTGATACTCTTTATTTAGCCGACGACAAACGGCTCGCTCCATACACCACTATGCCACACACTTCGTTGCTAGTGAATCTTTTCAAAGAAGAAAAACCACAAATAGCACTCATGGGCGCCACATCAATCGGTCGCGATTTGGGTCCCCGTGTTTCTTCAGCATTATTCAGCGGATTGACTGCCGACTGTACTTCGCTGGAAGTGGGAAATTACGAAGACAAAAAACAAGGAAAGGTTTATGAAAATCTATTGTTTCAGATTCGTCCTGCTTTTGGTGGTAATATTGTTGCTACCATTGTGAATCCTGATTGCCGTCCTCAAATGGCAACCGTTCGCGAAGGTGTAATGAAAAAAGAGATTCGCAACGCAAAACATGTAGGTAAAACAGTTAAACTTGATATTTCAAAGTATATTTCCGATACCGATTTCGTGATTGAAGTAATTGAACGTCATATCGAAAAATCGAAACTGAACATCAAAGGTTCACCCATTATTGTATCAGGTGGATATGGAGTTGGAAGTGCCGATAACTTCAAACTGCTTTATTCACTTGCCGAAACATTGGGCGGCGAAGTAGGCGCTTCACGTGCAGCAGTGGATGCCGGTTTTGCAGAACACGAACGTCAGATTGGGCAAACCGGAACAACTGTACGTCCGAAACTGTACATTGCCTGTGGTATTTCCGGACAAATTCAACACATTGCCGGTATGCAGGAAAGTTCAATGATTATTGCAATCAACAGCGATCCGAAAGCTCCCATCAACCAGATTGCCGATTATGTAATCACAGGAACGGTGGAAGAAGTGCTTCCAAAAATGATTAAATACTATAAAAAGAACAGTAAATAGTTTATAGTAGATAGTGGGTAGTTTATAGTAAAAAAATAAATATGCTATTTTTCAAACAAAATATCATAATACAAAAACTATAAACGCAAAACTACTAACTATAAACTTCTAACTACAAACTACATAGAAATGAATTTTTTTAATGACAATCCCGCTATAAAGTTTCAGCTTTCGCATCCGTTGATGAAGAAAATAGTTGCCCTCAAGGAGCGCAATTTTGCTGATAAAGATAAGTTTGATTATGCTGCACGCGATTTCGAAGATGCCATTGACAGTTACGAAAAAATACTGGAAATTATCGGAGGAATTTGTGCCGACATCATTGCGCCCAATGCCGAAAGTGTTGATCATGATGGCCCTGAAGTAATTAATAGTCGCGTAAAATACGCCCGTGGAACACAGGAAAACCATGAAGCTTTGATTCAGGCCGGTGTTTATGGAATTACTTTACCCCGTCAGTACGGTGGTTTGAACTTCCCGATGGTAGCTTACGTTATGTCAGGCGAAATGGTATCGCGCGCCGATGCAGGTTTTGCCAATATCTGGGGCTTACAGGACTGCGCCGAAACCATTTCTGAATTTGCTTCGGACGAAATCAAAGCTGAATATCTTCCACGTGTTTGCGAAGGTGCTACTTGCTCTATGGACTTAACAGAGCCCGATGCAGGTTCCGATTTACAGGCTGTACAGTTGAAAGCAACCTACAACGAAGCCGATGGTATGTGGTATTTGAATGGAGTTAAACGATTCATTACCAACGGAGATGCTCAAATAAAATTGGTTTTGGCACGTTCGGAAGAAGGCACCAGCGATGGACGCGGTTTATCGTATTTCGTAGCCGACAACAAACATGATCACACTGTGTTGGTTCGTCGTATCGAAAATAAATTAGGTATCAAAGGATCACCAACCTGCGAACTTGTATTCAACAATACACCTGCTCAATTAGTCGGAACCCGCCGCATGGGTTTGATTAAATATGTGATGTCGTTGATGAATGGTGCCCGTTTGGGTATTGGCGCTCAGTCAACCGGACTTTCGGCAGCTGCTTACACCGAAGCATTGAATTATGCCCGCGACCGTCGTCAGTTTGGTAAAGCCATTATCGAATTCCCTGCTGTTTTCGAAATGGTTTCAATTATCAAAGCCAAATTGGATGCTTCGCGCGCTTTATTGTACGAAACAACCCGTTTTGTAGATATTTACAAAGCTTACGAAGCCATTGAATCAGAACGCAAGCTGACTCCCGAAGAAAAAGCTGATTTCAAAGAATACCTGAAATTAGCTGATGCACTGACACCTATGTTGAAAATGTTCACCAGCGAATATGCCAATCAGAATGCCTACGATTCTATTCAGGTGCATGGTGGTTCCGGCTTTATGAAAGATTATGCCTGCGAACGTCATTTCCGTGATGCCCGTATCATGACCATTTACGAAGGAACTTCTCAGTTACAGGTTGTAGCAGCCATCCGCCACGTAACCACCGGCAATTACCTGAAAATGATTCGCGACTACGATGCGCAACCCATTAAATCGGAGTTTACATCGTTCCGCAAACGTCTGCAGATTATGACTAACTTGTATGCCAATGCCGTGGCACGTGTCAACGAAATAAAAAATCAGGAATACCTTGATTTTCATGCCCGTCGCCTAGTAGAAATGGCCGGACATATCATTATGGGCTACCTGTTGCTTATTGATGCAAGCCGCGATACAGAAGATTTATTCCGCAAATCAGCTGAAGTTTATTTGAACTTCGGCGAAGTAGAAGTTCGTCGTCACGCTGCATTTATCAAAACATTCGAAGTTGATAATGTTGATGTTTATAAAGTAGTGTAAAATACCCCTAACCCCTAAAGGGGAATAAATATGAAACTCCTGACGAATTAATTTTCGTCGGGAGTTTTTTATAAAACACCCTGCCACTGCACAGTTACCCGGCTTCATGTACCGATTTACGAAGATAAAAATTCTTAATTCATTGTATTTGAGCATAATCATACTTTTCAATAAAAATATTTCTGTTGTTAGTCCAAAAAATTAACTATCAAAATACTCCAAAGAACAAATCATAATTGTACTTTTGAGATTTTGAAGTCATAAAAAAAT
>CAYNHC010000085.1:0-12983 GCA_964396705.1 uncultured Paludibacter sp. | reverse complement strand
CAGCCACTTCTTTCGGAGTGCCGTTTACTAATAAATGTTGTGCATCCACTCCTCCGCAAAAAACGGCTTTCCCGTTGAAATGATTTTTTAAATTTTGTGCATCCATATCCTGTGCCAACGCCTGAATGGGATGGATAGCATCAGTGCCAAGTGCCATTAAATCATCAATAATCGGGAAAATGGAACCACAGGAATGATGAATCACTTTCAATCCGTAACTTTTTGCCTGATCAATCAGTTTTTTTGTTCCTGGAAAAACCAATTCGCGAATGGAATCGGGATCGACCATCAAGCCACATTGGCTGCCAAAGTCGTTGCCAATTAATACAGCATCCAAATAACCTTTGGTAGCTTCGTAAAAAATTTCGTTGGCTTTCAGGTAAAAATCAGTAATTCTGTCAATCACTGCTTTAAACATTTCGGGATTTACCAACATAACCATCAACGCTTTTTCCATTCCAAATGCTGCACATGCATCCTGAAAATGTGCGCTCCACATCACGCCCATTCGAACATAATCGGGATTAATAGCCATAGCTCGGCGACGCGATTCTTCCACATCAAGATAAAGAACAGGATCGGGCCAAGGGAATTTATCTACATCGGAAGGGTCATCGTAATCTTCAAAGAAACCCGGCGCAGTGAGTGTCCGTTCATCAGGTTTATCGTCGTGCGCTGTTTTGGCAAATTTAAAAGCACAGGCAATATGATTCGAAGGAGGAAAGTTGTACGGAACTTCGATGGGATAGATATCGTCGTCGATTTTTAATTTTAATTCGTCAATAGAATTAACCCCAAAATAACGAAACAACTCCGGCTCAGCTGCCGGAACAGGCAATCCCAACCATGAAGCGGGTCGATCGACGGGTTGGTTGGCTATTGTTGCGAAAAAACGTTCTCGATGGGACATAGAACCCCTAGCCCCTAAAGGGGGACAAATATTACTTTCGTCTTTTATGTTTTTCATTTTACTATTCCGATTATCATTACTAACTTTTCTTATTCCCCTTTAGGGGTTAGGGGTTGTTTTTCTAATTAAAAAACAAATATAATCCAATCATAATGATAATCAATGCTATCCATGCAATTTTCACTGAACGGGTTACTTTGATAGGTTGGTAATCTATTTTTGTAAGTTTAGTACCTGATTTTTTATCCAATAATGAAAAAACAAATACATAAAAGGCTAAAAGTACAAAAATGAAAAACGATACATACAGAAAATGAAGATTGGTAAATATCAGTTTGTTGTAATACGCAATTCCTACTCCAAGGCTGAAAACTGTTCCGAGTGTAAGAACAGAATTGATAGCATTGTGCGAAGTTTTTTTCCACAATACAGCAAACAAAAAGGCTACTGACATTGGTGGCGCAATAAATCCGAGTACCGATTGAAAAATATTAAAGAAACTCAGACCCTGAATATACGTAATTCCGATGGCTAAAAAAATGGAAAGCAAAGCACCAATCAAAACTACAATTCTGCCAATCAGCGTAATTTCTTTGTTTGTTGCAGCGGGTTTATATTGTTTTATATAGATGTCCATAGTGAAAACTGCGCTTAAAGAATTCAGCGCTGACCCAATCGTACTAATTAACGCTGCCATCATGACCACGATAACCAAACCGATTAATCCCGAAGGAAAAACGGCTTCGACAAGTTTAAGATATGCATCGGTTGAGTTGGTTAAATGGGGAAGCAAAATAAAAGCCAGAATCCCGGGAACCATAAACAATGGAATATCAATCAGCTTCAACCAAGCCACAAAGTTTGCACCCATTTGACCGTTTTTCAGATCTTTTGTGCCAAGTACAGCTTGTACCATCGATTGGTCGGTACACCAAAACCAAACGCCCATGACAGGATAACCAATAACAATGGCTAACCATGGGAAATTCGGGTCATCGAGCGGTTGAAACATTTTCCAGTAACTCGCGGGAGTGGTACTGACAATTTCAGAAATACCACCCACTTTTACAACAGCCATAACAACTAATAAAATGGAAACTCCAATCAATAAAAGCATCTGAAAAACATTGGTATAAGCAATGGCTTTTAATCCACCTGCAATGACAAAGGCTGCCGAAATCAATACCAAAATGATGATACTGGTTGATAGTGGAATGGCCAAAACTTGCGACATAAATACACCTCCCGAAAATAATGTCAGTCCCAACCACGAAATCAGAATAGTGATAATGGTGTACCAAGCTAAATATCGTCGGGTTTTATCGCCGAATCGTTTTCCCATGTATTCGGGCAAAGTCATTACCTGAGCGCCCAGATAGCGCGGAGCAAATACAAAAGCCAGTAGCAGAATAAATGGAAAAGCGTACCAAGAGAAATTTCCGGCAACAATACCACTTTCGTAACCGCTACTGGCATTGGCTATCAGCATCGACGGTCCAACATTGGTTCCCCACATGGTTAGTCCTATGGCAAACCAGCCCAAACTTTTGTTGGCGGTAAAAAGATTGTCGCTTTTGTTTTTTTTACTGAAACTTGCCCAGTAAGCAATGGCAATTAAAACAACTATATAAGTTGCAATAACGATAATATCTAAAGTAGATAAGTGAATTAATTCTTTCATTTCGTATTAGTTATAACTATCCCAAAGTTTTAGGACTTTGGGATAGTTTGATTTTTACCGGTAACGTTCCACAATTTTTATCGCTTGCTCAATATCTTTTTCCGATTTAAAATCGACATTGATATGCAAACCATGATTACCAACATTGTCGATTAAAGGTTCTAATTCGTCTAACGTTACCCAATTAGCCATTACCGATTTTCCACCGGCAAGAATTTTTTTGTACAAATCGTACCACCGAGGACTTCCACCCTGTGGTTGTCCGTAACCCGGAGTCCATTGAATGGCATTCAGTTTGTCCAGTTCCAGTATAGCATCTAAATGACGAATAGCATCCACACCATCTAAGTGATAAAGCGTATAATCAATTTTTTCGGTTTGCTCACGTAGAAATGGTAAGCAAAATGTGCGGTAATCATCTTCCGAAATCATAATGGACAAATCGCATTGCAATTTCGAAACTTTGCCCGGCGCCCAAAGTGAGAAATAGCAAAATGCCATTTCGCCATTCACATTTATAATGTCATAAATCCGATTGAAAACATCGAAGTAAACTTCATTTACTTTTTTCATCAGATCCAATGTGCCATCCGGATCCATAATTAAATCCATCAGAATATTGTCTGAACCCTTCAAACTGGCCAATACGTCAAGTCCTTCCACCAAATCGGGACAACCCACCATGTATTTTCCATTGGCATTGGCTACGCAATTTCGGAGTAAATTCTCGTGCAATTTCCAACCTTTTTCATCAAAAATAATTTGTCCGTCGAAATCAGGTTTTTGGTGAATCCAAATCGTATCTTCACGCCCTTCGAGCACCGAACCCAAAATGGCCGCTAACGATCCCGGGCCAAGTTGTGTATTGGCAACAGGCAAAATATCAGCCATGTACGAATTGCGTGACATGGTGTGATGCAGTTGTTGTGCCCGCCAATCAGCATCAAACCATAATTGGTTTAAATCCTTGTGCGGTGGCGGTGGTAAAATGTTTTCGTAAGGTGCACCTTCCTTAAGAAGGTGTTCCCACATGGTTAACACTATTCCTTTTCCATTCCACCAGTTGGTGTAATGTACTTTTGTTTCTTCAAAATTTGATTTCCAGGTTTGCATAGTATTTTGTTTAACCGCAAAGGGCGCTAAGAATACGCAAAGGCTACTCTGCGATAATCTTAGCGTTCTCAGCGGTTTGTTTTAGAATTTCATTTCAATCACCTTCTCAAAATCCATCTCGTCCGTACAGTTAACATCTTCAGGATACATGGGTATTGATGCTCCTTGTTTTACAAAAACCGGCATTTCATCCAATGGTACTTCCACATTTTTCAACCATCGTTCGCCTTCAAACACTTCGCGGGTAAAGAAATGTACCCATGTTCCTTCAGGCAAATAAATATCGCGTTTGTTCTCCGAATTCATTACCGGCGCGACCAACATATTTTCGCCAAAATAGTATTGGTCGTCAATCTGGCGACAGGTTCTGTCATTAGGGTGATGCAAAATTAGTGCACGTAATACCGGCATCCCAGTTTGAGTTGTAATTTCGCTTTGTTGTAAAATATACGGAATCAGTTGGTAACGCAATTTCAACCATTTTCGGATAATAGGCGCGATGTTCGGATAATGCCACGGCTCCCGTTTGTGCGAACCATGATAGCGCAAGTGCGATGTGAAAACGCCGAACTGCGTCCATCGTACATAAATATCTTCGGGTAACACGGAATTCATAAAGTTGGGAACGCCGTGAAAACCGGGTACATCGTGACTCCAAAATCCAAATCCAGATAATCCAAGCTGCAATCCACCCTTGAGCGAACCAGCCAATCCATCCCACGAGCAAGCTGAATCGCCACCCCAATGCAACGGGTAACGCTGACAACCAGCCCAACCGGCCCGCGCCCAAATAATGCCGTCGCCTGTCACCTCTTTAGTTACTTCGTAAGCAGCTTTTTGATATAATAACGGGTATAAATTGTGCAATTTTTCGGGAGACATATTTCGATATTCAGCATCGAGATGAATGTCTTCACCAAAGTCGGTTTTAATACACGCCACACCCATTTTGAGTAAGTTACGGAGTAAATCTTTGTACCAATCGGTTGCTTTGTCGTAAGTGAGGTCAATTGTTCCCGCAAAATCCTGCACACTGAAATTGGATGATCCCGAAATCAGCCTTTCGCTTTTGCTGATATATTCTTTTTCGTCGGCTTCTTTGTATTGAATGGCATTGTACGAAATGTACGGTAATTGCCACAAGCTTACGCGGTAGCCTTTATTTTTGAGATTTTGAATAAATTCAGGTGGATTAGGGAATCGTTCGTCGTTGAATTTCCATTCGCAAAGCCAGTCCGTTTCAAACCAACCTGTATCGAGGTGAATTACATCGCACGGAAAATCTTCGGCGCGCATTCGGTCACAAATTTCATTCACTTCGTCTGCCGAGAAATAAGTCATGCGACTCATCCATGTTCCGAAACTCCAAAGTGGTGGCATGGTAGGGAAGCCTGTTAGTTGACGATAGCCGAACAAAATTTCTTCGGGCGTTTCACCGCCTATCAAAAAGAAATCAACAACCGGTTCTTCAACCATTACTTGTGCTGAACGGGTTGAATGGTCGGCTAACGAAAATTTCGCAAAAGAAGTAGTGTGCAAAAACAATCCGTAATTTTCGGACGACAGATAAAACGGTATATTTTTATAAGCTCGACGATTGTTTACGCCTTGCCCATCCTGATTGCGAAGCTGAAAAGTTTTTCCCGACAAATCCATTTTAGTGAAACGTTCCCCGGTTCCGTAATAGCATTCGTCCGGTTTGGCTTGCAACGAAAATGTAGCACCGTGTGGTTCGTCGTTTCGTTCCACATAGGCCAGTGCAAAAGCATCGTGACGGGTAGGAGAGAACATATCATAAGCAGAAAGTGTTACTCCTTTTTTACTGTCGGGGAAGAAACTCAGGTGAATGGTTTCGGCTGGGGCAGGAACAAGATCGCTCCACCAGTCGGTCTTGGCTTCGCTGAAGTTGATAACCGCTTTTTTATTTCCGGCAGTATCTTTTATTATCCATTCTTGTTCAGCTTTTTCAAAAGTCAATGCCGTTGGTTGCAAACGTGCATCCATTTCCAGCATTACTGAATCTTCCATTATTTCGCCGGACAAAGCCATGGAAATACGTAAAATTTTACTGCCCAACGCTTTAATACGCAAAACATATTCTTTTTTTGTCGCCGAAACATCCGGTGTTATTTCGTTAGAGTTGTTTTGTTTTTGAAAAGGAATGGTAACGAAAATTTCACCATTATTTTCCGTGATATTGGTTGGTGAACATGCTCGCCAAAGACGATCGCCCTGGTTCAACTCAGGACTAAAATCTAAAAAGTCAAAAAGCTGGTAATTTGTTTGTTGCATAAGCCCCTCCAACCTCCCCAAAGGGGAGGCTTTTGATTAGTATGTATATTTTAATTCATCTAAATAATCGAATTGTTATTTTAAAGTCCCCCTTCGGGGGATTTAGGGGGCTGTAAATTCCACCCACGTACTCCCTTTTGGCGCATCCTCAATTCCTTCCTGATAGTTGGCCATAATTTTATTCCATTCATTTACACGCGGATTGTTTTCGGTGGTTTTAGGGTTCAGTTCGTCCAATGTTTTACCCTTTGGAATGCTGATGACCAGCATCAACTGACGACCATTCCGAAAAACCAACAGTTGCTGAAAATCGGCATTGCAAAAACCTTTTGAAATCTCAGGCCATTTTTCAAACTGAGTACGGTGATATTCCATGTATTCATTTTGAAGAATGGTGTCCTGAACTAAATTGGCAGTCATAATAATATGCTCCCATTCTGAAGCAGGTTTTTCTCCAGTTGATTTTTCACGGTTAAAATTATAAAAAGGTTCGTTGTATAAATTGATTTTCAAGCGTGGATAATTTTGTTCCAACTTCAAAGCTAGCGGCTCTATTTGTGTTTTATCAGCATAAATTACCCAATGGTTTTCCCATTGAAATTTTTGATCTGCTCTAATATTGTTTTCTTTACAAAACAAATTAAAATTATCGGTTGAAAAACTGTAATTCGTGTCGATAAGTTCTATTATTGCCGGATTTTTCACTACGGAAACAGAGCAGGAACTTATAATAACCAATAGAAGTAAGTAAAGAAGCCATTTGTGTTTCATAATATTTTAAGAATGAAATGATAAAATTCAGACGATAAATTCATGTATCTGTACCCTCTAAAAACAAAATAAGTTCCAACTAAAAAGTTGAAACTTATTTTTTGAAGATTTTTTATTTGCAATTATTTATAAAGAGCTCCATAAGTTTGACATGCACGGTAATCTGCACCTTCGGCATCCATTCCAAAAGCAGCCCAAGCACTTGGACGGAAGATTTTTTCGTCGTCAACATTATGCATACAAACAGGGATGCGAAGTATTGAAGCAAGACTTATCAGATCTGCACCAATATGTCCGTAACTAAATGCGCCATGATTAGCGCCCCAGTTATTCATAACCGAATACACGTCTTTAAAATTACCTTCACCTGTCAAGCGTGGTGCAAACCATGTTGTAGGCCAGGTTTTATTGGTGCGGTCATCGAGGGTTTTATGTACTTCTGCAGGAATTTCCACAGTCCAACCTTCGGCTAATTGAAGTACAGGTCCCAAGCCTTTGATCAAATTGATACGTGCCATGGTTACAGGCATACCCCCTTTGGTTATAAATTTAGAAGAAAAACCACCTCCACGGAAGTAGCCGCAATCTGCCGGATACCAGGTTGTAGCATCGAGTGTTTTTTCAACTTCTTCTTCAGTAATATTCCAGAATGGCTTCATGGCAGGTTTGCCATCAATGGTTTGTTGGCCGCTACCATCCAAAGCAGCTGAACCTGAATTGATAAGATGGATTAAACCATTAGCAGCCTGACCTTCAAGTTTGTATCCTGTAACGCGCTCAACAGCTTCAGGACTCCAGTAAGTACGAACATCGGCAAAAACTTGCGCAGTATTAGTCAGCAATTTTCCAAACAACATCGCAACCCCATTCAACGAATCGTTTTCTGTTGCCACTACGAATGCCTCACGTATTCCATTCCAATCGAACGAAGTATTAAGCATGGCTTCCGAGAAATCACCATTGGGCATAAAATCTGTCCATTGGCGTTGCCCCTGAAAACCGGAAGCAATGGCGTTGTGTCCGAGTGATTCTTCCAAAAATCCAAGTTCGCGAAGTTTTGGATTGCCAATCATCAAATCGCGCATAATAATGGTCATTTTAACCACAAATTCCCATTCTTCGTCTAATTTTTCACGCGATTTCTTTTTATCATCATCGTTGGTATCATCACCTTCTTTTGTTTTGCAGTATTTTGCTGTCCAATCAATCGCTTTTTTGAACTCTTCCGGATCGAAAATACCCAATTGAATTCGACGGCTGATTTCACTCATGTCCACGTATTCGTTGCGCATTCCCAAATAATCCTGAAAGAAATCGGCATTGACAATTGAACCCGCAATTCCCATCGAAACTGAACCGATTGACAAATATGATTTTCCTTTCAAAGTAGCTGCGGCAATCGCTGCTTTCGAGAAACGAAGTAATTTTTCCTGTACGTCAGCAGGGATTTCGTTGTCACCTCCATCTTGTACATCACGTCCGTAAATGCCAAAAGCTGGTAATCCTTTCTGGTTATGACCCGCTAATGCAGCTGCCAGATATACTGCTCCGGGACGTTCGGTTCCGTTGAAACCCCAAACGGCTTTTATTTTATGTGGATCCATGTCGATGGTTTCACTGCCATAACACCAGCAAGGAGTAACAGTAATCGTAATTGAAATGCCTTCTTTTTTAAATTTCTCGGCACAGGCGGCTGCTTCGTCCACTCGACCGATTGTCGTATCAGCAATCACGCATTCTACCGGCGAACCATCACTGTATTTCAATGTTGATGATAGAAAGTTGGCTAAGTTAATAGCCATGTTCATGGTCTGGTCTTCGAGCGATTCGCGTACACCGCCCTGACGTCCGTCGATGGTGGGTCGAATCCCTATTTTAGGATTTTCTCCCTGCAAACGACCTGTTTTTTCTTTTCTGTTTTGGGCAATCTGCTGTGTGCCCTCTGTAATTGTTGCTTTCATTTTTTCCTAAATTATATTATTTCTTGAGTTTTTACCTTAATGCAAAAAATGTATTTAATCTTCTATTTCTGTGCTGCTCTGTGCTGTTTTATTGATAAAAAAATGATATTTATAAAAGTTTGACCAGCCTCTATAAAGATGGTCTTAATAAGAGTTTTGTAGGCAGATATTCCTGGATCAATGTTTTCGTTTTGATATATTGAGCAGCTTTTTCTCCCAATAAGCCAAAGTCAATAGAAACCGATGCAATCCCTTGTTGAATTACTTCAAGTAAAGGTTCGTCATTGTAAACCAAAACCCCAATATCTTTGCCAATTATTAAATTTTTAGCATTACTTTCCTGAATTACTCTTACTAAATCGGTATGCGAAACAATAAAATACAAGACATTTTTTTCTATTTCCTTCAATTCTGAAATGTTAGGTGCCAATTCGAATTCAATATTTATATCCGCACAAAATTGTTTTACAAAAATTATTGAACTTTCAGGATGACAAGTTTCTTCCGGAAAAACCATTGCCAACTTGCTGTATTTCGATATCAAATGTTTGTATTCGTTTAAGCAATCGTATAAAGCTTGGTCAAAATTCTGACAAATGTATGAATAGGATTGCTTGTCGAAATTCCCAAAATCTAATAAAAGTAATTTCCCTTCAGGTATAACTTTTAGCGATTCAGAAAATTGAGTATTCGAAAAATTCATAACCACATACATATTATAACGTCCTAAACTCTCCCGAATTATTGTTTCAAAAAGATGTTCGTTATATTGATGAAATATCAAATCTACCTTCCATGTTTTGGGAAGATTTTCAACAAATCGATTGTACAAATTTTGTTTAAAAGGAGAATAAGTGTCTAATAGTAGTAGCACATGATTAATTTCTCCTTTGATAAAATAGCCCTTCATTGGGTTCGATTCTATCAATCCCCGTTGTTTCAATTCCGAATACGCTTTAAAAACTGTATCGCGTGAAACTTTAAATTTGGTACTTGCTTCGTTGATGGAGGGTAAATTATCTCCCACATTCAATTCGCCCATTATCACTGCGTTGCTGATAGCATCGCAAAGAGCCCTGACTTTTGATTTAGAGTGAGAGAAATTTACTTCCATTTGCATTTTATTTTTTTTCAAATCAAGCAAAAAATCTATAAGAGACGGAGCTACATCTTTACTCTTTGATCTTTGCTCTTTATTCTAAACTTATTCGTAGCCAAATATTTTTTCTTCCTTATTTGCAATAAGGCCATACCAACCAACAATTACAAAACATACAATTGGGACCCAATATGAAACATAAATACTATTGAATTGAGTTGATAAAAATCCCTGTAAAGCGGTTAATAATGCTCCACCAAGAATTGCCATCACTAAAAACGAACCTCCCACTTTTGCTTCTGATTCGCTAATTCCTTCAAGGGCAATTCCATAAATGGTAGGGAACATGAGCGACATAAAGAAAGATATTGCCACTAAACCTGCCACACCTGTCATTCCGGTTGCAAAAATGGCTAACAATGCTGATAATATTGCACCGGTTGAAGCAATTGCAAGTAACATCCCCGGTCTGAAAAATCTCATTAATGCAGTAAAAATGAATCGTGAAACAGTGAATAGAATTAATGAAGTAAGGTAGAATGTGTTTCCAATATTTTCGGCAGTAGAGCTTTCGTCTAATTGCCATAAACCACTCCATAATGAATGTTCACTTATAAAACCATGTACTTTGTCTGTAAGAATTTCGGAAGTTGCCGGATCAATTAATCCAAGTGCCGACATTACATAGCGAATGGTATAGGACCAAACTCCGATTTGAGCGCCAACATAAAAAAACTGTGCTACAACTCCCAGAGTATAATGTTTTCTTTTGAGTAATGATTTTACTGTAGCACCAAAACTTATTCCGGTTGTGTCTTTTGATGCAGGCATTTTCTTGTACATAATAATTATAATCAGCAATGCCAAAAGTACAACTCCCAAACCCATATAAGTAAGTGTTACAGCCGATAGTTCTTTGTGTTGAACAGCAAGTAATTGCGCATCGGTAAGTGTATTTTTATTTTGACTGAGCTGCGATAAAATAAAAATCTGACTAATAATAATTCCTGATATTGAACCGATAGGATTGAACGACTGAGCAAAGTTTAACCTTCGGGTCATATTTTCTTTTCTACCCATGGTTAAAATATAAGGATTAGCAGCGGTTTCTAAAATAGAACAACCTCCTGCCAAAACATATAATGCAAAAAGGTAAAAACCATAAGAAGCCAGTTGCGAAGCAGGATAAAACAAAAATGTACCTAAAGCGTACAACGAAAGTCCCACAACAATTCCATGTTTGAAGGTGTATTTTCTGATTAACAATGCCGCCGGAATTGCAAAACAAGCATAGGAGCCGTAGAACGCCATTTGGATAAATGATGTCTGAAAATCGGTCATTTCCATGATGTTCTTAAATGCCGAAAGTAGTGTGTCTGTCATATTATTAGCAACACCCCAAAAAAAGAAAAGTGAGGTTACTAATATGAACGGAATAGTGTAATTGGAGCCATCACTACCTTTAAGTAGCGGAATTTTTGTGTCTGATTTCATTGTATTATATTTTGTTTAAGAGTTTGAAAGTTTGAGGGTTTGAGGTTTGAAGACATTCTCAATTTCTATTCCCTTGTTCTCCCTTTTTGGGGGTTAGGTGGCTTTATAGTTTAAAAATTCTTTCCATTAATTGCCATTTTTCGGATGAACTGGCACCGGGTTTTGTGAGTTGGAATTTCGCCATGAAATCTTCCCATTCGGCTTGTCTGTCCAGCGTGGCAAGTTTTCCAAAAGCGGTATCCCACTCAAAGTCAAGCGGAGTTTCTACTATCATAAATAACAAGTTGCCATGTATGTATAATTCCATGTCCAGAATACCTACTGATCTGATTCCTACAGGAATTTCAGGCCAACGATTCTGATTGTCATGCCAATATTTATATTCGGCGATTAGCGTAGGATCATTTTTCAATTCCAACGTCTGACAAAATCTTTTTACAGGTTGATTGTGAATTTTGACGGGATATCCCGATTTTAGTGTTTCCATGTATTTAATCTAAGAACAGTGAATAATCTACTGTGCTGAACTGTGCTGCAAAGATAATTAAAAATTCAAATCAGTATGCTATTAAATTAAAAAGTATAACTTTTGTCAGAAAAAGTAATTCCATTCTCTTTAAATTTGTAAAAAAAAGCTCCTTTTTTAGACCCGGTTTTATCCAATTCGTCTAATTTTTCAAGAAAATCGAAACTCAACATCTTTTTTCTAAAATTCCGTTTGTCCATTTCCTGATTGTAAATTGCTTCATACAGTGCCTGAAGCTGGGTTAGTGTAAATTTATCGGGGAGTAAATTAAATCCAATGGGCTGAATTGCTGCTTTCCGACGTAGTATGTGAATAGCATCGTTAACCATCTTGGCATGGTCGAAAATCAATTCGTTCGAACGGTTGATATTAACCCAGTATGCGTTATGTTTTTCAAGTAATGTCTCATCCTGAGCACTGACATCAATCAGTGCATAATAAACGCAGGAGATAACGCGTTCACCCGGGTCACGATCAACTTCACCATAAATCCCCACCTGTTCCATAAATATATTTTCAAGTCCGGTGAGGTTGGTCAAAACACGAATAGCTGCATTGTTGAGTGACTCATCGTTTCTGACAAAACCACCCATCAATGATAAACCACCTCTGGCCGGTTCCATTTCACGGTTGTGAACCAGAAGTTTAATTTCGTTATCTTTAAAACCGAGAATGATACAGTCAACAGCAACCAGAAAAGAATCCTGCAGATTATAATAATTGGAATTAGGACTCATTTATACAATAGAAATTAGGAAAATGAGAAATTAGGAAAATAGGTATTGGATTATAGAAATTGGAAATTAAGAAAATAAGTAATTGGATGAAGGTAATAGAATATTACAAAAATACTTACTTATTTTCTCAATTTCTCAATTCAAGCTGTTTACCAGAAATACCAGTAGAACGCAACACAAAAAACAACTACACCGAGAGAAGCGATAACATCCCACTTGTTCCAACTTTGTTTGATAAGCGCTTTGTAGTCTCCTGTGAAAGTAATAAACTCAATCTGTTTAGCGGTTGGTTTTTTAGTAAAGAACGATACTGCAACCATAAACAACATGATGAAGACAAGCAACCAAATCTCAAAGATAAGCCAGTTGGTATGCCAAAACCAAGTAGTTGATTCCCAA
>CAYNHC010000084.1:10088-13016 GCA_964396705.1 uncultured Paludibacter sp. | reverse complement strand
AATGGCAGGTCTTCTGACTTACTCCCGTATCCGAACGCCTTCCCGAAAAAATCAGTGGCAAAAGTGTTGTTCGATACAATTTTTTAATAATTTTCAACTGTCAACTGACAACTGTCAATTATTAAGGAGCTTACAGCAGCGGGTACTGTTCCGGATTTACACCGGATTCCCTTTTATCGGAATTTTGAAAAAAATCCGATACCAAAATCGATTGCAAAAATACAATCTTTTTTTATTAAAAATGATTTGGTTTGAATATTTTATTAACAATATTGCAACTTTGTTTATAAGTTTAATAATATCAGATATTTACAAAAATGTTAAACAATCACAGTGGTTTTTATATTTAAAATTGTAATTTTGTTTATCTATTTTAAAATAAAAAATATGAATTTCGAAACTCAGCAATTCATTTTGGAACATTCGAATGACGATGTGCAATTACTTGCACTTCAAGCTAATCGCTTTCCTCAAATTGATATGAATTTTGCGTTGCGACAGATAAAAGGAAGGCAAAAAATACGAAATAAAGTGCCTCACTTTTACCAAAATAGTGAAATTTTATATCCACCTCAACTTTCATTGGAACAATCTTCATCTGAATTAACTGCTAAATATAAATCAACACTTTGCGAAGGAGAAGTTTTGATTGATTTAACCGGTGGATTTGGCATTGATTGCTACTTTCTTTCACTGAATTTCAGTAAAGCAATTTATGTTGAGCGTAGCAGCGAATTGTGCGAAATTGCAAATCAAAATTTCAAAACATTGGGTGCTAATAATATACTGGTTGAAAACCTGGATTGTGAAATTTTTTTATCGAATATTTTTTTCGCTGATGTGATTTTTATTGATCCTGCCCGACGCAACTTATCTGGTAATAAAGTAGTTTTTCTTTCTGATTGTGAACCCAATGTGGTAAAATTATCCGAGAGTTTGCTTCAGAAAGCAAATAAAGTAATAATTAAAACATCTCCAATGCTGGATATTTCATGTGCTTTAAGAGATTTACCAGCAACCTATGAAGTTCATATTGTTTCGGTTGATAACGAGTGTAAAGAAATCTTATTCATTTTAATGAATAAGATTATTAAAGATATAAAAATTAAAACAATAAATATACAAAAAACAAATCATCAGCTATTTGAATATTATCAAAACGAAGAAAATAGCGAGTCAATTGAATATTGTTCTGAATTAAAAAGGTATCTGTATGAGCCTAATAGCTCAATTATGAAATCAGGGGTTTTTAAATTAATTGCAAAAAAATTTAATTTGATTAAACTACATAAAAATACACATCTTTATACTTCAGATGAATTGATAGCTGATTTTCCGGGTAGAGTTTTTCAAATTAATTCAGTGTCAGGTAGTACAAAGCAAGATTTTAAACGTTTAAAATTAGAGATAACCAAAGCAAATATAGCTGTAAGAAATTATCCTATTACCGTTGAAGAATTCAGAAAAAAAAGCGGAATATGCGATGGTGGTGAAATTTTTATATTTGCTTGTAAAATTAGCGTCGATTTCAACGCAATTATTATTTGTAGTAAGAAATAATAATTCTTTTACTTTTTATGTCAATTTATACACATTTAATTCAAGAATAATTTCGATATTTGCATTATAGAAGACTTATTGAAAATAAATCACTCTAAAAATTCTCATTATAAATATTAAAAAAAAATTATTAACTACTTAAAAAAATTGTATTATGAAAAGAACTTTACTTTCTATTTTATTGATTGGCAGCATTTTTAGTTTAAGTGCTGTAACAAAAGTTGCTTATGTAACTTTTCAAAAAACAATGGATGCAACTGCAACAACTGTTCAAAATGACCCTATTATTCAGATGTTGAGTGCAGATCCTAATTTGCAGGTTACAGTTAAAGTTACTCTTACAAAAACAGATGTTATTACTGATTTAGCTGATTACGATGTTATTATTGTTCAGGAAGCTTTATCAGGTGATGCCGGAATTCTACAACCAACTGGTTCGCTAGCTATTAAAAGCATTCCAAAACCTTTTATTTACAATAAAACTTATTCTCTTAAAACAGGTAGAGCTCTTACTACCTCTACAGCAGCCGGTGGAAAGGAATCAAATGGAGCTTTGTCAATAACTGTAGAATCTGCAGCATTAACAAATGATTTGTTCAAGGCTTGTACAATTGGTGCAAGCAATGAAATTGTACTTTTTAATGCATTAACAAATGATGCTGGTTTATTGGGTGATGCTAAGTCAATTAAATCATTAAATTATTCAACTGGAAATGTAGTTTCAGGTTCATCAACTATTTTAGCTGTACCTTCAATTTTATCTACAGATGCAGCCCCTGTTGCAGTTGCAATTAATGATATTCCAGCTGGAACAGCCATTGATTCGGAAACGACGATTTCAAGAATGATTGCATTAAGTATGAACTTTGGAGCGATAAGCGCAACTGGAGGAAAAAATATTACCGATAATGGTTTAACAATCTGGAGAAATGCAGTTTATATTCTTGCAGGTTTAACTGTTCCAAGCACTAAAGCAACTTTACCTACTGGTTTTACTAATCCAACATTATCATCGTTCTCATTTGATGGAAAAGTTGTTCGGAATACCAATTCTGAAATTTTAAATGTGTATAATGTAACAGGAAAACTTATTGCTGCATCAAACAAAGATATTGACATGAGTAATTTGGTAAATGGAGTTTATTTTATTAAAGGTCAAAATAACAGCTTAAAAGTGAGCCTACTTAAATAAATTCGTCAGGTAAAATTAATATTAAAAAGTCAGGTAATATTTACCTGACTTTTTTATTATATCAATTTCAATTGTACTCTTTTTCTTACAACATCCACATCAATAATACTAACTTTCACATGTTGATGCAGACTTACTACTTCGGCAGGATTGGAAATAAATTTATCGGACATATT
>CAYNHC010000084.1:8279-9988 GCA_964396705.1 uncultured Paludibacter sp. | reverse complement strand
CTGACTTTTAAATCCTTTGCCATGGCTTCAACAATCGGATAACTTTCGGGATGAACAGCCGAATTATCAAGAGGATAATCAGCATCGGGGATACGAAGGAAACCTGCGCACTGTTCGAAGGTTTTTGCACCCATTTTAGGAACTTTCATCAACTGTTTCCTGTTTTTAAAAGCACCATTTTCAGCCCGGTAATTCACTATGTTTTGTGCAAGTTGTGGTCCGAGTCCCGAAATATAGGTCAATAAATGTTTGCTTGCAGTATTAAGGTTCACTCCTACCCGATTTACTGCATTTTCTACGGTTTGATCGAGCGATTTTTTTAATTGTGTTTGATCTACATCGTGTTGATATTGTCCAACGCCTATTGATTTTGGATCAATCTTTACTAACTCAGCCAATGGATCCATTAAACGTCGTCCAATTGAAACTGCACCACGAACCGTTACATCATAATCGGGAAATTCTTCACGGGCAGTTTTGGACGCTGAATAAATGGATGCTCCGTTCTCGCTTACCACATAAACCTTCACTTCGCGGTCGTACCGCACATTTTGAATAAAATGCTCCGTTTCACGACTTGCAGTTCCGTTTCCTATAGCTATAGCCTGAATATCATAGGCTTCAACCATTTTCTGAATTTTGCGGGTTGCCTGTGTATATTCATTCTGCGGAGGATTTGGATAAATAGTTTCATTGTGAAGTAAATTTCCCTGCGCATCGAGGCAAACCACTTTACAACCGGTGCGATAACCGGGATCAACTCCCAACGTACGTTTTTGTCCCAATGGCGGAGCAAGCAACAATTGACGGAGATTTTCAACGAATACCCGTATGGCTTCAGTATCCGCTTTTGCTTTACTTTCGGATGCAAATTCGGTTTCAATGGCAGGCTTTAAAAGACGTTTATAAGCATCTTTCACCGCCTCAGATACAAGTTCGGAAGACTCATTGTTTCCTTTTACAAAAATACGTTCAAGTTTATCATAACAGCGATCATCATCCGCATTGATATTTACACGCAAAAAACCTTCAGTCTCACCACGTCTCATAGCCAACAAACGATGTGATGAACAACGACTTAACTTTTCGGTCATATCAAAATAATCACGAAATTTTTGTGCTTCTTCTTCTTTTCCTTTGATTAGCTTGGAAGTAATTACAGCTTCATAATTAAATATTTTACGAACAGCATTCCGGGCTGTTTCGCTTTCGTTTACCCATTCGGCAATAATATCTTTAGCTCCATTAATAGCTTCCTCCACACTTTGCACCATATCTTTCACAAACTGAATGGCAAGTCGTTCAACATTATTAGAGTTTTGAGCCATAATCATTTTAGCTAAGGGCTCAAGACCTTTTTCACGGGCAATTTCAGCTTTTGTTCGCCGCTTGGGTTTATATGGAAGGTAAATATCTTCTAACTCGGTCGGATTCCAACAATCAGTAATTCTAATTTTCAATTCATCGGTCAATTTTCCCTGTTCATCGATAGTATTAAGAATAGTTACCTTCCTTTTTTCCAACTCCTTTAATTTGTCGTATTGATCTTTAGTTTCGCCTAATTGTACTTCATCCATGCCATCGGTCATTTCCTTACGATAGCGGCTTATAAACGGAATTGTGGCACCTTCATCAATCAAATGAATGGCACTCTTTATTTGTTTCTCAGAAAGTTGTAGTGAAGTAGAAATGAATTTTATAAATTGAGG
>CAYNHC010000084.1:3215-8179 GCA_964396705.1 uncultured Paludibacter sp. | reverse complement strand
GTCACATTTTTACTTTTGGTATAACGGTTTATCCAGGAAGCCATTTCGTAATCGCGTAATTTTTCCGATTCATAAATTACACCTGTTTTGCCAATATCTAATACCCATTTCTTACGTTTATCGGGTGTTCCGTACTTATAACAAAAAACAAGAATCGTTGAATTCAATGGTTTACCGATATAGTATTGTAATGGATCCCAGTCTTTAATTAACTGAGCTTCCTTTACAATAACAACCTGAAAAGGCGACATCATAGGATACCGTTTTGCAGCATTTACTATTGTTGACATTTCAGTATCTTTTCCATATAAAACCAACATATCAAACTCGCGCTGACTTTCATCCAAAACATTATTTTGAATGGTGTCCGAAATCTGATCAATATAATATGGTTCATCGCCCATTAATAGATATATGGGTTTATATACTTTACGACCTAAATCGCTCATTATCTGATCGTATGAAGTACCTTGCTTAGCCACAAAAATAAAAAATTGCGAAAATAATTAATAAAATAAAAACGAAACCCAGAACTTGAAACATGAAACATGAAACGATGTGAAATTTTATTCAAATCTTAAATGTTTGATAGTCTTACTATTATGTATTAATGATGTGAGGGCTTTTACCCCAATTTTAAGATGTTCTTCTACAAAATTGGCTGTTACTTTTTTATCACTTTCAGCAGTTTTTATACCATCAGCTCTCAATGGCATATCCGAAACAAGTAGTAAAGCTCCGATAGAAATGCTATTATGAAAAGCTACTGTAAACAAAGTAGCTGTTTCCATGTCAATTGCAATCGCACGGGTTAAACGAAGATAATCCTTGAAATTTTCATCATGTTCCCACACTCTACGATTGGTAGTGTAAACTGTACCTGTCCAGTAGTCCTTTCCAAAGTCACGAATATTCGACGAAACCGATCGTTGAAGGTTAAAAGCAGGTAAAGCAGGAATTTCAGGAGGGAAATAATCGTTTGATGTACCTTCACCCCTGATAGCGGCACTTGGTAAAATATAATCTCCAATATCATTTTTATCACGCAATCCACCACATTTTCCAAGAAATAATACAGCTTTAGGATGTACCGCTGTCAAAATATCCATAATTAAAGCTGCATTGGGGCTACCCATTCCGAAATTAATAATGGTAATACCGTTGGCCGAAGCATTTATCATAGTACCATCCCTGCCAAGAACAGGCACATTAAACCATTCAGCAAATATCTCGACATAATTATTAAAATTTGTCAGAATAATATATTCGGTGAATTCTTCTAAAGGACGTTTGGTGTATCTTGGTAACCAGTTTTCGATAATTTCTTTTTTGGTTTTCATTATAAACTTAATTTAGTAATTTCGCATTTACTTAAAGTTGAATCTTTCTTGTTCAAACGATAGAAAAACAAAAATACGAAAAAATGTTACAACTAAATCTGCCTTTATATAATTTCAGAACAAAAAATGTTAAAGATAAAGTGTATATACTTGATATCAACCGTAAAAAGTATGTATCATTAACTCCAGAAGAATGGGTTCGACAGCATTTTATCCGTTTTTTAATTGAAAACTTCGGCTATCCTTCATCTTTAATAGCCATCGAGAAGCAGCTTATACTGAATAAAATGAAAAAGAGATGCGATGCAATAGTTTATAATAATAATGCCGAACCCATTGTAATTATAGAGTTTAAAGCGCCCAATATAAAAATTACGCAACAAACTTTTGACCAGGCTGCTGTTTATAATACTAAATTAAATGTTCAGTTTTATATGATTAGTAATGGATTGGAACATTATTGTTGCAAAGTGGATTTTGTAAACTCAAAATACCATTTTTTATCAGGCATTCCTCATTTTCATGAATTAACAGAAACTAAATAGCAAAATTTACCAGATAAATAGAATTTTTATACCTTCTATTCCTCTAAAATCAATTTTGTAACATTTTTGTAATATCCTTGCATATTTTTATATATACCTGTTAATTAGAATAATAGCCTCTGTAATCATTTTTCACAATGTTAAAACATTGAAATGATTTCAATTTTTAACAGAAAATATTTGGAAAACATGTTGTAAAACATATAATTTTGCATTGTCAAAAGAAATTAATTTCTATGACAGCCAGAACAAAGATACCTTGAATCATCACAAAAAAGGGTATGCTTTGTTCTTTTTTTTAGGTATATAAAAGAATGTGTTTAATTTTCAAAATTTTTTAAGAGTATGAAAAAGGTATTAGTTTTAGTTTTTGTTGCATTTACAACCGTTGCAACGTATGCTTTGGATTTATATGAATACAAAGTATTTTACAAATTGAGCAATGAACAAACATTAACTTCATTGTCGCGCTATCTGAATACTGATAAGCAACAGCAAAATCAGTTAAAAACAGAATTTAAGCTGACTGAACAAAAAATCAGAACAGCCATTGAAAAAGAAAATGAATTTGCCGCAAAAGAAGCAATGAATTCAAATTTAGAATTTTTAAAACAAGTATTAACAACCGAGCAATACGATAAGTTTGTAGTTGCTCTTTATGCCACTATTGATAATAGTAGGGTTATTGAATTTGCAGAATTAAGTTATTAAAAAGTATAAAATACACAAAGATAATTCTTTGTAAAACAGTGATTTAAAATAAAAATTATAAAAAAAATGAATATGAAAAAAATTATAGTATTAGTAATAGTTGCTTTGGCCACATTGTCGAGCACTTATGCATTAGATTTGTACGAATACAAAGTGTTTTATAAGTTAAATAACGAAAAGACATTCAACTCTTTAACTCGTTATCTGAATACAAATAGCGAACAGGAGAATCAGTTGAAGTATGTTTTTGAACTTACTGAAATGAAGATAAAAAATGCTTTGGAAAAAGAAAATGAAGTAGCTGCCGAAAAAGCTTTATGGTTTAACCTTGGTAATGCCAAGCATATCCTGACTCCGGAACAATACAAGAATTATTTGGTTGTAATCAATATGTCGGTAAATGGTAGTGATAATTTATTTTATGCAGAAAAATAATAAGAGATAAAAACTAATTTAAAAACTTAAAAGGGTGTTCCCATAACCGGGACACCCTAATTTTTATTACTTTTTTCTCTGTCTGTTAACCCTTTTAATGACCTTTTCATCGGTTAATTCACGCAATGCGTCAGTAGCAATCCATCGTGCCGATTTTGTTCCCTGAGTCTTAATAATTTCGGCAGTTTCAATGGCTTTTAGTCTCAAAAACTCGTTTCGTTTTCCTATTTGACGTAAAGCCCAATTCACAGCTTTTCTGACAAAATTTCGTTCATCCCAGGCTTCTCTTTCAATTATCTTAAAAAATTCTATAAACTGTTCGTTTTGAATTTCTTTAGCATGAAAAGCAAGCTCACACATCAGTGCAAATGCAGTTCGCTTAACAAATTCCTCTTTATGATCCGAATATTTTTCAATCAGATTCAATACAAATGGCGTCCGACCCAAAACATCACAGGTAGTATCACATAAATCCCATGAATTAAAGTCGCTTACCCATTCGTCAACTTGTTTTACTGTAATAACATTATGATCTTCAATCATTGATGCTAATATACGCGCTTCATGTATATTCGTTTTCCAAAGCTCTACGGCTAATTCATGACTTTTACCGATTTTTTTTGCATAAGATCTAAGCATTGGTACACTTATACCCATTGCTGTAGAAGTATTAATCCCAAATCTTCTAAGTTGGTCGAAATGTTTGGTTGAAGACATTGACTTTAAGTCAGCAATTATTTCATCTACAGTATTACTAATGGAATGATTCATTTTTTGAATTAAATTAAAAAAAAATCTTTTCAACTTATTTTATAAAACATCAAAATCAGATAAACGTTTTCTGGTTTCTTTATCAAAATACATTAGTGCAGCACTGTCGGTTTTGTTAATTGGAAATTGCGATGGGTATTTAATAAAATCTGTTGTAGGAATTAAATGATACTGATATTCAGCATTTAAAACGCCTTTATGTACATAAACGGGCATGTAAGAAGTTTCCAAAACTTTCTTTGATTTAGCTCCAATGGTTACTTTCAACATTATTCCTCCATTGGTATTTATTTCGCGCTGGTTCGAAATACAATTACCTAACGAATAAAATACTGTGGATTTGTGAGTTGAATCAATTTCGATTGTTTCAGCATCCTGTACTACATGTGGATGACCACCTACGATTACATCAACACCTTCACGGGTAAACAGTCGGGCAAGTTTCCTTTGTTCATTATTAGCCCGAGTTTGGTATTCAGTACCCCAATGTATGGTAAGTATTATCAAATCAGAAGCTTTACTCTTGGCGGTACGAATATCATTCTTTATAACGTTTGTATCCAAAAGGTTAACTATATTTGGTTTTTCAATTTGCATACCGTTTGTACCATAAGTATAATTTAGCAATGCAATTTTAACACCCTTAACATCAAGCATTAAAGGATAAATTGAATCTCTCTGATTTTTATTCAGATAACTACCGGCATGTTTTAAATTTCTGCTATTTATAACCTGAAGAGTTCTTTCATGACCTGCTTTTCGCCTATCGAATACGTGATTATTAGCAGTAAGAATTACATCAAATCCTGCATTTTTAATACCATCCAATAAAGCATCCGGACTTGAAAAATTAGGATAACCACTGTATGGTACTCCTGCCAATGGTACTTCGAGGTTTGCTACAGCAATATCTACACTGTCAATATATGATTTGATATGCTTAAAACAAATATCATAGTTGAATGTATTACTTTTACTATCATAAGCAGCTTTATACTGAGGTGAATGCCCCATAATGTCCCCGACAAAGACCAAGGTAACAGGTTCATCGTCTTTTTCTGAAAAATCGCTTTCGAAAATTCTTGAAACCGAATTAGAATTTTGTATGAAAGTCATTGCAAAAAATAAAGCAACGATCATATAAGTTTTTTTCACAGGCAGA
>CAYNHC010000084.1:0-3115 GCA_964396705.1 uncultured Paludibacter sp. | reverse complement strand
GGTTTAACTGCCGGTCCTGAAAGACCACCTGTAACAGTAGAAAGAACAGGCTTGCGGGTTTTTGCATTTATCGCCATACCCAATAAGGTATTGATTAAAGATACAGAATCGGCACCTTCGGCCTCAACTGCCCTTGCAATCTCTGAAATGTCAGTAACATTCGGCGAAAGCTTCACCATAAGCTCATTTCTATACACCCTTCGCACTTCTTTAACTACCTGAGCAGCAGACAAACAAGTAGTTCCAAAGGCCATTCCACCTTCTTTTACATTCGGACAAGATATATTTAATTCGATTCCGGGGACTTTTTCGAGAGAATTTAGCTTTTCAGCTGTAATTATATAGTCTTCAATCGTCGAACCGGACACATTCACAAATATATTTGTATCGAACATTTCTATCTCAGGATAAATGTGTTCAATAAAGTAGTCAACACCCTTATTTTGCAGTCCCACAGCGTTTAACATACCAGAAGGAGTCTCAGCCATTCGCGGATATGGGTTCCCCTGACGCTCGCGAATAGTAGTACCCTTCACAATTATACCGCCTATTCTCGATATATCAATAAAGTCGGAATACTCGGTGCCATAGCCAAATGTGCCGGATGCAGTCATCACCGGATTTTTCAATTGTAATTTACCTAATTTTACTTTTAAATCTACCATTTCAGCGTTGTAATATTAAATATCGGTCCTTCGGTACAAACACATACATTTCCTTTTATTGAATCAGTCACACAACATAAACAAGCTCCTATTCCGCACGCCATAGTATTCTCTAACGAAACTTCGCAAAAAGTGCCTGAATTCTCTGCATATGAAGCCACAGCCTTCATCATTGGTGTGGGACCACAAGTATAAATTGCATCAAAATTTTTGGCTTTCAACAGCGAATGTTGTGTAACAAATCCGGTTTCACCAAATGTACCATCTTCTGTAGTGGTATATACATTTCCGAATTTGCAAAATTCACTAAGTTGTAATAAATTTTCTTTCGAGCGTCCCCCGAGTAAGAAATTACATTTATAACCGTTGTCAAAAAGATATGAACCCCAGTAAAGAAGTGGGGCAATTCCAACACCGCCTCCGACTAAAAGTAATTCTGCGTCTTTGTTTTCAGGTAAACTAAATGTGTTTCCCAGCGGCATCAACAAATTTAAAGTATCACCATCTTTCAATGTGCTTAATTTATGCGTTCCTTCACCTACAATTTGAATTAACAACCATAGTTCGTTCAACTCTCTATCAACATAATTAATTGAAATTGGACGCCTTAAAAAGGTGTTTTGGGAGTCATCAACCCGAACTTCAACAAATTGGCCGGGCAGCATTTGGGGAAGTTCTTTATCAGAAGTCAATTTTAAAAGAAAATATTGATTATTTAGAGTTTCATTGCTCTTTACAATCAAATCAAGCATGAATTTTTTTATCATGTACTAATTTTATATCAATACAATAAAGTATTTGTTATTTTTTTTATTCAGAAATGATTAAATCATTTATTGAATGCAAAATTACTACTAAATAATGAAAACTCAAAAAATGGACAATTCTGAAATAACTTTGGTTGACATAAAAAAATCTGTAGAGATGATTATTTAGTCGTAAATTCCTGAAAAGTATTATCTGAATAGTAAACAATAATTCTTTCAACGGATCTTGATTTAACTTCTGACTTTTGACTTATCAAATTTGAAATTTCAGACATTGAAACGGATTTTGTATCGACTGAAGCATTCTCAATTTTATTTTGAGGATATTTCGGTTGAATATTATTATCTGTTTTTATGTCATAATTAACTGTATTAGAACTACTTTCATCTTCTAAAGGGAACAGTAAAGGCGCCTGAGAATGCTTTTCCAGTCGATACATCGTCCCAGTGTCCAAAATAAGCCAATCTGAATTGATTGTGCGAAAGCGATTAAGGATTTTTTTTAGAACTTCCAGACTTGGCTTATTTCGCCCATTCAAAATGTGTGATAGAGTAGAACCCTGAATACCAATTTCAGCTGCAAACTGTACAGAATTTAATTTCTCTATTTGCATGATCTTTTCAATCTTTTCCTTCTCGTCCATAATGAAACATATTTTTGTGAATATTTACAATTCAGATTTCGATACAAATATATGTGAATTAATTCACTTATGCAAATTATTTACATGTGTGTATTATATACATTTGTCAATTGGCTTATGTATATTTACTCATATAGTATGATTAGTGGATATTTTCATTGAATATGAATGTTATATACCCATTTTATGTGGACAAAGTCAATATTTAGTATGATAAATTATTAATTTAAATATACGTATCTATACATACTGATTATAAGCTACTTATTTACTTTATATTGAATATTACTAATGATATTGGTATAGATATTACAATAGTTAAGTAATTACTAACTTATTAATTTAAATAATTGATATATATAACTGATATTTAGTATGTTATTATAGTAACTTAGTGGTTTATTGTTAATCACATTATTAAAATATTACATTTGTAATTTTGTTGCAAATATGAATTTATCAGTGTTATTTTGTGAATTTATTTATCGATAAATCTAATGTATTTTTGTGAAATTCACAAATTATTTTGTGAATCCAATCAAGTATTACAATTGTAAATTACAGGATGCTGCTTTTTAACATTAAGAAAGATGAAGTGTACGCTCCTTATTAAATGTTTTTTGAAAACAGTTTTATTTCATTATTAATGAAGTTCTTCTAAATTGAATTAAAATATACTTTACTCCAATTTAAAGTTATACAGCTTTTGGTAAGTGGGATTTTAATAAGAGGAATCATAGTATCATTACGCTTAACTCCTACTCTTATTGCAAATATTTTTACTATATTAAATTTACTATATATTTAAAAATTATATGCAAATTATCTATATCAATTCACGATGAATTGTTTAATTTCTAAAATGAAAATTATCAATGATGTTTAAAAGTGATGTAAAGTACAGATTATGTGTGCTATAGAAGGATTTTAGCGGTCTGAGGTTCTAATATATTTAATTAACTATACATTAGATAAGAAATAGTTAAATTTTAAGTCATAAAAAAAAGTCTGAAATTTTAATTTCAGACTTTTTTTATTA
>CAYNHC010000083.1:3973-13130 GCA_964396705.1 uncultured Paludibacter sp. | reverse complement strand
AAGTAAGAAATTAAACCTCAAACTTTCAAACTCTTCAAACACGAAACACGAAACAAGGAACAAGGAACACGCAATAAATGAGAGGATTGGTGGTTAAAAATACAGGTAGTTGGTATCAGGTAAAAACTGATAATGGCGATTTATTTGAGTGCAGAATAAAAGGAAATCTGCGCCTCAAAGATATTCGTAGCACCAATCCGATAGCTGTGGGCGACAATGTTGAATTTATACCAGCCATAGATGGTTCAACAATGATTTCAGACATTTGCGACAGGAGAAATTATATCGTTCGCCGCTCGTCAAATCTTTCGAAGCAATCACATATTTTAGCTGCGAATCTTGATTTAGTCGCACTTATTGTAACTGTTAATTACCCAAAAACATCTACTGTTTTTATTGATCGATTCCTTGCCACAGCCGAAGCTTATCGCATTCCAGCATGTTTGGTTTTTAATAAAATTGATCTTTACGATGATTATGAATTAAATTATCTTGAAGCTTTAGTTAATTTATATACTTCTTTAAATTATCCTGTTTTTAAGATTTCAGCATTAAAATCTGAAAATACTGATGAGTTGTTGACTTTCTTAAAAGATAAAACTGCTTTAATGTCCGGCAATTCGGGTGTTGGTAAATCTACACTTATCAATATAATTGCGCCACATTCAATGGCAAAAACGGCTGAAATATCATCGTATCACAACAAAGGAATGCACACGACCACTTTTTCGGAAATGTTTGAATTGAAAGATGGCGGACATGTAATAGACACTCCGGGTATAAAGGGTTTCGGAACAATTGACATGCAGGAAAGTGAGATTGGTCATTATTTTAAAGAAATTTTTAAATATTCACAACAATGCAGATTCTCAAATTGCACACACGTTCACGAGCCCGATTGTGCCGTGCTGAAAGCTGTGAACACTAATTTCATAAGTACATCCAGGTATCAAAGTTATTTAAGCATGTTGAATGATATTAATACCGGAAAATATAGATAAAGATTTTTTATTTCCTTTTAATCTTTCAATTTATTGTATTTTTATTGAAAAATATTGAAAATATTAATATATTTGCAGGAGAAATGATAAAGATTAGAATAATACATATTAATTGTAACTTTAAATCACAATGGGACACCATCAAATAGACCGGTTAGATAAAAAAATTTTGCAGCTGATATCTCAGGATGCACGTATTCCTTTTCTGGAAGTAGCACGCGAATGTAACGTTTCCGGAGCTGCCATACATCAGAGAATTCAGAAACTGAGAAATATAGGAATTATTAAAGGTTCGGAGTTTGTAATTGATAACTATAAAGTTGGATATCAAACATGTGCCTTTGTAGGTATTACAGTTCGTGATGTCAAATCTATTTCTAATGTTGCTGAGGAGTTGAAAAAGATTCCTGAAATTGTAGAATGTCATTATGCTACCGGAAAGTACGCTATGTTTGTAAAAATATATGCCAGAGATAACCGACATTTATTACATATTATTATTGATAAAATGACGGGCATTGAAGGCATTTCGCATACTGAAACTTTTCAGATTTCACTCGATGAAGTTTTTCAACGTCAGCTATCGGTTTTCGGACCTGAAAATGAAGTAGAAGAAATTTTAGAAGAAGAATAAAAAAAGTCCTCATTTTGAGGACTTTTTTTATTCTTAATTGAAATTCAGGTGACAATCTTTAAAGATTAGAATCTGTCTTTTTAAATACAAAGCTGTATTTGAGTGTTACAAAAAATCTTTATAATCTTCCAATGCTTCTTCAAACTTTTTTTGAGTCTCTTTTAAAGAGTTATAACTTTCGCCACCGGCTGCATTCAAATGACCACCTCCGTTAAATAAATCGGCTGAAACTTTGTTCGCAGGAAAAGTACCCTGCGACCGTAAAGAAATTTTAATCTTGTCGGCTTCTTCACGCATAAAAACCGAAAAAACAATACCATCAATTGAAAGTGGCATATTGACCAAACCTTCAGAATCGCCATTTTTATAATTAAATTCCTTCAGTTCTTCGGCAGAAAGAGTTATTAAAGCAGCTTTATGCTCTGGGTAAACTTTCATTTTTTTGTATAATGCAAACCCCATAAGTCGCATTCTGTCAGCCGAATATGTGTTAAATACTTTACGGTAAATGTCATCTTTATCTACACCGAGTTTAATCAGTTCCGAAATAATGATATAAATTTCGAATTTATTAGAGTTGTATGTAAAACCACCAGTATCGGTCATCATTCCTGTGTAAATACACTCCGCACAAGCCAGATTTATTTTTGCAAAATCACCCATACGGCAAATTAACCTAAAAATCAATTCGCTTGTCGAAGCAATTTCAGGATATGATACTGCAACCTGTGCGAAATCGCCCGGATGCAAGTGATGATCAACAAGGATTTTTTGTGCTTTTGAATTGACTACAGCCTGTTCCATTTTATCGAGGCGACTCGCCACATTGAAATCAAGGGCAAAAATCAATTCAGCATTCTCTAAAATCTTATCTGAAGCTTCCTTAGACTCCTGATAAACCAATACACAATCGGCTCCGGGCATCCATTTCAGAAAATCAGGAAAAGCAGTGGGCACTATTACAACAGGTTCTTTTTCAATAGTCATAAGGTAATGCCACAAAGCCAACGAAGAACCCATAGCATCGCCATCAGGACCTACGTGAACTACTATTGCTATTCTTTCAACTTTGTCAATAGCTTTTTGTACCTTGTGTATAAGTTCTTCTGCAATAATTTTGCTAATCATTTTTTACTCAGGTTTATTAATTTGACCGCAAAAATAACAAAAAATTTGCGATATTGATTCAATGATGTATAACTGCAAACTATTCCGTAATGTTCAGAATAAATGCGCCCTTCTCAGCAACAGAGTAAAAAAGAATTTTTCTCTCATCACAAACTTGTCGGATATTCTGGGAATACCAGGAGGAAATGCTTTTGTCAACAATAATTATTTGGGGACGAATGCACTCAAGAACTTCTTTAATACATGGTTTTTGATTATTTCCAACAATAAGATAATCTATAACTAAAGGTTCTATAGCTTTTTTTCTTTTTAGGGATTCATCAGTAAGAATTAAAACTCTTTTTCCAAAGAAGTCCGCATAACCATTTAAAAACCATTTCTCATTAGTTACATTTTTTGCTATATTTAGCTTATTGCTCAGCCAAAAACTTTTAGCTGCATTTTCAACTGTAGTGCTATCGGTTGTAAATATAAAATGATTCTGGCCTTCAATAAAATCGATATGCGTATTTTTATTATCGGCAAAAACCACAAAACGATTCGTTTTTATGGTTCGAAAATTAGTGTATATACTTACACTCAGAAATAGCAATATAAAAACTAATGCACCTGCCAAAGGTTGAAATCTCTTATTGTTAAGATATAAGGCAAATAAGAATATTGCACCAAAAACAAATAATACCTGCCAAATATTTATTGAAGTAATTGTAAGTGAATAGGGAAAATCATGAATCGCTCCAATCAAAAAGTTCAGGGTTTTTAACATCCAATTCAGCACAAATGCAATGGATGATGAAATATAAGGTACAGGGGATAAGGCGAATAATGCAACCGCAGTATAAATAATAAACGTTGCAAAGGGAATGGCAATAAAATTGGTAATCAGAAAATAATTTGGAAATTGATGAAAATAAAAAACCGAAAAAGGTGCAGTCCCAATTTGGGCAGCCAGTGAAACGGCTGTCAAGTCCCAAGCCCATCGTAAAGGTTTATTTTTAATAACAATCCATTTTGCAATTTTCGGTTGAAAATAAACAATACTTACCACTGCACTGAAACTCAACTGAAAACCAACATCGAACAAAAAATCCGGATTGTAGATTAGCATGATGAATGCGGCAAAAGAAATTGTGTTATAAATTTGCGATTTACGCTCAAGACTGTATCCAATTGCGACTAATGAAAACATCAAAGTGGCTCGAATAACTGAGGGGGGTAAACCTGTAATAAAAGCGTAAGTCCATAATAACAAAACAATCAAAGCAGCTTTCAGTATTTTTAATTTTGGTTTTCGATCTAGAAAACCAAACAAAAAACCAAGCACAACGTAAATTACTCCAACATGTAATCCGCTGACAGCCAGAATATGCATTCCTCCACTAGTGGTGTAGTTTTGTCGTAATTCAGGATGTAGAGCATCTTTGCTACCAAGAGTCAGAGCTGCCAAAACAGCAAATTCATCGCCTTTAATACCAAACCTGTGATAAATATCAAGTAAGATTTGTTGACTCTTTTCAGCTTGACGAAAAATTGAGAAACTGTTATTAGTTCCTGACATTTTCCAACTGTCTTTAGTTAAATATGCTGTAGCACCAATTTGTTGACGTTTGAGATAAGTAGCAAAATCAAAACCATTAGGATTGAGTACACCATCAGGCTTTTGAAATATTGTTTCTGTTAAAAGTATGTCCCCTGATTTTAGACGAGCTGAAGTCGAGTCTTTAGCAATATAAATAATTGCTTTGCCTTTGGTAGAATGCATATTATTAATCGAATCGAAATATGCCAACGTTTTTATTCGACACAAAAATGAATTTTTCTTTTCAATGGGCGATTCGATAATTTCTACTCTAAATATTCCTTTTTTGTTGATGTGTTGAAAAACAAAATTTTTGTCTCTCTGCTCAGAAACAAAGATTCCTAATAAAAAAAGCAACAGAAATACACAAAAACCAAATATCCAACGGAATTTAAATTGTAAACCGGATGTTTGTAGAAAAAAAGACAAGACAATTATTAATATCAAAATTGCAGTAAGGATTACTAAGAACATCAGATTAAACTGAAGATGTTGAAAGCAAATAATCCCTGCAATTAATGGGAATAATAAACGAAAAAAAGGCGTTCGCTGTAAAAAGTTCATAGTTAAATCAGTTAAAAAGTAAACGTGTAAACGTGCGAAAAAGGAACAAAAAGTATCAGAAAATAAAAATCAATCAGGCATTTTTCAAATCAACAATCATTTTCATTGGGTCAGGCGCATTAAAAACGGTACTTCCCGCCACTAAAACATTCACCCCATGTTCAAATAGTTTGGATGCATTTTCCAAAGTTACGCCACCATCCACTTCAATCAAACAAGCCGGATTTTTGCGATCAATCATTGCTTTGAGTTCATCAATCCTATTATAACTTTCTTCAATAAATTTTTGCCCGCCATAACCTGCAAAAACAGTCATTAAAAGCACCATATCAACCTTATTGATAAAAGGTTCGAGAACACTTACCGGTATATCAGGATTAATAGTGATGCCAACTTTAATCCCTTCAGCTCTTATTAAATCAATCACCTTGCCGGGGTTTTCTGCTGCTTCATAATGAAAAGTGAGCATCCCAGCTCCTGCCTTGGCAAAACGCTGCACATATTTTTCGGGATGAACAATCATAATGTGAACATCAAGCATTTTGTTACAATGTTTTTTTACAGCTTCCATTACCGGAAAGCCAAACGAGATATTGGGCACAAAAACCCCATCCATCACATCGAAATGCAACCATTCTGCTTCACTGGAGTTTATCATTTCAGCCATTGATTGTAAATTACCAAAATCGGCTGACAAAATTGAAGGTGATATTATTTTTATCATTCTTTTTACTTTAAAATACAAACATACATAAAAAACAACATGTATAAAACTACGTCAACCTTTTTTATTTAACTCAATAACTTCTAAGTTTTGAATTTTATCTCCATCAATTTCTAATCTCACAAGGGTTTGTACAAGATGAAAACCGTATTTTCCCGCAGCACCCGGATTAACATGTAATAAGTCTAGTGTTTTATCATATTTTACTTTCAGAATATGCGAATGTCCGCAAACAAAAAGTTTGGGTGGTTGTCTGAAAATATCAGGACGAACTAGTGCATCATAATTACCAGGATAACCTCCGATATGCGTGAGCCACACTTTAACATCTTCGCACATAAACCGGTTGTGTTGCGGTAATTGAGTTCTGATATCATATCCATCAATATTTCCCCATACTGCCCGCAATGGTTTGAATTTTTGTAATTTATTTATTACTTCCAATGAACCAATGTCGCCACAATGCCAGATTTCGTCACAACTTTCGAAATGCTCAAATACACGGTCGTCAAGCATTCCGTGTGTGTCAGATAATATGCCAATTTTTTTCATTAGTTATTATAAGATAAAATTATTTTGTATGTGTTTAAAACAAAATTACACAAAAAAACCTTGTGTAGAATTATTAAAGTAAATTATTTTCATATTTGCAATCAATGTTATAAAAAAATAAAAAAAATTTAATTGTGAGGGAATTAATGCTAAATTTGCACCACAAAAGAAAAAAAGCAAAAACAAATATATTCTTATGAATACAAAACTTCAAGAACTCACCGATAAAATTTACCTCGAAGGAGTTGAAAAGGGAAATGCCGACGCAAAAGCAATAGTTGAAAAAGCTGAGAATGAAGCAACTGAAATAATTTCAAAAGCAAAGTCAGAAGCAGCTGCTATTATAAAAGATGCTGAAACAAAATCTTCTGAGTTAGCTAAAAATACTCAGTCTGAGTTAAAACTTTTTGCTCAACAATCTGTTAATGCACTTAAAACCGAGATTGCCGATTTAATTTGCGGAACAATTGTGTCATCTTCGGTAAAGGCTGCAACCACTGATAAAGCATTTATGCAAAAAACTATACTTGCGCTTGTTCAGGACTGGGGAAAAAATCAATCAATTACAGTGGAAGCAAAAGATGTAAAAGCCCTGACCGATTATTTTGTTACAAATGCCAAAGATATTTTAAATAAAGGTGTAAAAATAACCGAAGCTAATGGGTTAAAAGCAGATTTTGCTATTATTCCAGAAAAAGAAGGTTATAAAATTACTTTCGGCGATGATGAGTTTATTGCCTATTTCAAAGAATTCCTGCGTCCAAAATTAGTAGAAATGTTGTTTTAAATCTCGGTTAATTACATGCGAACGCAAGATACGATAAACGTGAGCGAGCATGTAATAAGAAACGCGAAACATGGAACACAAAACACGAAATAATAAATGAATTATTATTGCCTGATAGCAGGATTGCCTGACTTACAAGCCGAAGATACGAAAATAAATGTTTCATTGCCCGACCTTAAAGAGGAGCTATTGGAACAACTTTCGGCATCTGATGGACAGTTGCTGAAATTAATTTTTGCGGAATATGATAACCGAAATTTCTTGACATTTCTTGCCAATAAAGATGCTGCATTAAATCCACTTGGAAATATATCCACTGCAGATTGGTTGCAGCTTGTAGCGTTAATGAAAGATTCGGAAAATCCTAAAGATCAATACTTACTCCCGCATATCCAAAAATTTTATACTGAAATCTCCGACGAAAAGAATGCAGTTGAAGGCATTTCACCCGAAGACCATTTAGCAACTTTATATTATGAAGATGCGCTGAAAAGTGAAAACAAATTTTTGCAAAAATGGTTTGAGTTTAATCTCAATGTCAACAATATACTTACTGCGATAGCATGTCGAAATCATGGTTTCGATCAACAAATGTTGGTCATTGGAAATAATGAAGTGGCAACGACCATTCGTAAGAGTAATTCGCGCGATTTCGGATTGACAGGTATGTTCGAGCAACTCGATTTGGTTTTACGCATTGCTGAAGAAAATGACCTACTCGAACGCGAAAAGAAAATTGATGCGCTTAAATGGGCATGGCTTGAAGAAAATACCTTTTTCAATTATTTTTCGGTTGAAAAAGTGCTGGCTTATGTATTGAAAATACAGATGATTGATCGGTGGAAAATGCTTTCGATGGAAAAAGGCGGACAGATTTTCAGAGAATTACTTGGAAGTTTGAAAGAGGGAGTTTCATTTGAGAATTAGCCCCTAACCTCCGTCAGTGGACGGATAAACTCTAAAGGGGAATATTAGACGATTTTCATTGGATTTCATATTTCAATTTTCAAAGGTAGAGTTTGAAAGTTTGAGGTCGCAAATTGCGACCTCAAACAGAGGAGAGAACTGATGATATTATCTCTGAAACAAATAAAATTTAGACGAAACCGCTGAATCCAATTGGTTATACAGCAACGATTAAAGAATAGAAAAATAAACTTTTATATAGCTCACTGCCTTCAAATTGCGATTTAATAAAAAACTGTAAATCGCATTGGCAAATTGGTACATTAATAATCTTATGTCAACAAAAGGAAAAGTTAAAGGAATTATTTCCAACTTAGTTACGGTGGAAGTGGATGGTCCCGTGGCTCAAAACGAAATAGCATACATCGAATTAGGCAATCAAAAACTGATGGCCGAAGTGCTGAAAGTAGTAGGTAAAAATGCTTTCGTTCAGGTTTTCGAAAGTACTCGTGGCTTGAAAGTTGGCAACGATGTGGAATTTTACGGTCACATGCTCGAAGTTACGCTCGGACCAGGTTTGCTTTCGCGCAATTATGACGGACTACAGAACGACCTCGACAAACTCACAGGCGTTTTTCTTCAACGTGGTGAATATAATTATCCGCTTGATACTGAAAAACTTTGGGAATTTGAACCCATAGCCAAAGTAGGTGATAAAGTGGAAGCCGGTTCGTGGCTCGGACAGGTTGACGAAAACCATCAGGCGCATAAAATTATGGTTCCTTTCAAATTTGAAGGTTCATACACTGTGAAATCTGTTGTTGCTAAAGGCGAACATAAAATACTCGATACAATAGCTGTGTTGATTGATGCTGAGGGGAAAGAAATTGAAGTTACAATGGTACAAAAGTGGCCTGTTAAAAAAGCCGTTACTGTCCATGTCGAAAAACCCCGCCCTTTCAAATTGCTCGAAACAGGTGTTCGTATTATCGATACAGCCAATCCGATTGTGGAAGGTGGAACCGGATTTATTCCAGGTCCTTTCGGTACTGGAAAAACGGTAATGCAACATGCAATTTCGAAACAAGCTGAAGCTGATATTGTTGTAATTGCTGCTTGTGGAGAGCGAGCCAATGAGGTTGTGGAAATTTTCGTGGAATTTCCGGAATTGGAAGATCCGCATACAGGACGTAAATTAATGGAACGTACCATTATTATTGCCAATACTTCAAACATGCCGGTTGCTTCGCGCGAAGCTTCTGTTTATACTGCCATGACAATT
>CAYNHC010000083.1:0-3963 GCA_964396705.1 uncultured Paludibacter sp. | reverse complement strand
TGCTATGGGTTTGCGTGTGTTGATGATGGCCGATTCTACTTCGCGTTGGGCTCAGGCATTGCGCGAAATGAGTAACCGCATGGAAGAACTTCCGGGACAGGATGCCTTCCCAATGGACTTGTCGGCAATTATTGCCACTTTCTACAGTCGTGCAGGTTATGTGTATCTGAATAATGGACAAACCGGTTCAATTACCTTTATCGGAACTGTTTCGCCAGCCGGTGGTAACCTTAAAGAACCTGTAACCGAAGGTACAAAAAAAGCAGCCCGATGTTTTTATGCGTTAGAACAAGCCCGTGCCGACCGCAAACGATATCCTGCTATTAATCCGATTGACAGTTATTCAAAATATATCGAATATCCAGAATTTGAAGAATATATATCGAAACGTATTTCGCCCGATTGGACGAGTAAAGTGAACGACATGAAAACCATACTTCAACGCGGTAAAGAAGTTCAGGAGCAAATAAATATTTTGGGTGATGACGGCGTGCCGGTTGACTATCATATTACTTTTTGGAAGTCGGAAGTGATTGATTTTGTTATACTTCAACAAGATGCTTTCGATGATATTGATGCTGTTACACCCATCGAACGTCAGGAATTTATGCTGAATTTGGTGATGGGAATTTGTCATGCCGATTTTAATTTTAATGGATTTGTGGATGTGATGGATTACTTCAAACGAATTATAAATGTTTGTAAACAAATGAATTACTCTGCGTTTCATTCAGAAGAATTTGAAAAATATATCGGAGAATTGAATGCTATTTTGGCTGAAAGAAAACGGGTTTAACTGAAAAATAGATTTGATACGAAGTAAAAAAACGAAAAAAGAATATAAATGGCAACAAAAGCATTTCAAAAGATTTATACTAAAATAATCCAAATCAACAAAGCTACATGTACGCTCAAAGCTACAGATGTTGGTAATGATGAATTGGCTACTGTAAACGGGAAATTGGCACAGGTGGTTAAAATATCCGGTGAAGAAGTTACTTTACAGGTTTTTAGTGGTACTGAAGGTATTCCTACCAATGCCGAAGTGGTTTTTTTGGGTAAAGCTCCATCTCTTAAAGTAAGCGAACAATTGGCCGGCCGCTTTTTCGATTCGTTTGGTAATCCCATTGATGGCGGACCTGAAATTGAAGGCGAAGAACGCGAAATTGGTGGTCCTTCTGTAAATCCGGTTCGCAGAAAACAACCTTCAGAACTAATTGCAACAGGTATCGCAGGTATTGATTTAAATAACACCCTGGTTTCCGGTCAAAAGATTCCATTTTTTGCCGATCCCGATCAACCGTATAATCAGGTAATGGCTAATGTGGCTTTGCGTGCTCAAACTGATAAGATTATTTTGGGTGGAATGGGTTTAACAAATGATGATTACCTGTATTTTAAAAATGTATTTAACAATGCAGGAGTGCTCGATCGTATCGTTAGTTTTGTAAATACAACTGAGAATCCGCCCGTTGAACGTCTTTTAATTCCTGATATGGCGCTTACTGCGGCAGAATATTTTGCTGTTGATAAGAACGAAAAAGTGTTGGTACTATTAACTGATATGACTTCGTATGCCGATGCTTTAGCCATTGTTTCGAACCGTATGGATCAGATTCCATCCAAAGATTCGATGCCGGGTTCACTTTATTCTGATTTGGCCAAAATTTACGAAAAAGCAGTACAATTCCCTGCCGGAGGTTCCATCACAATTATCGCAGTAACAACTCTTTCGGGTGGTGATATTACACATGCTATTCCGGATAATACGGGTTATATTACTGAGGGCCAGTTGTTTCTTCGTCGTGATACCGATGTTGGTAAAGTTATTGTCGATCCGTTCCGTTCGTTATCGCGTTTGAAACAGTTGGTTATCGGCAAAAAAACCCGTGAAGATCATCCACAAGTGATGAATGCTGCTGTGCGACTCTTTGCAGATGCTGCCAATGCTAAAACCAAACTTGAAAATGGTTTCGATTTGACAGATTACGATGATCGCACATTGGCTTTTGCCAAAGATTATTCATCCAAATTATTAGCCATTGATGTCAATATTGATACAACAAAAATGTTGGATGTAACCTGGGAAATGCTTGCCGACCATTTTAAACCTGCTGAAGTAAATATCAAACAGGAATTGGTGGATAAATATTGGAAGTAATCAATCCTAAGCAAACCAATTTTGTGGTCAAAATTTTTGACCACAAACAAAAATGAAACTATGTCTGATATTGTGAAATTTATTGATATAGAAAGTAAAATAATTACTTTTCGCAATCAAAAAGTACTTTTAGATTTTGATGTGGCAGAGCTATATGGAGTTGAAACCAAGCGGGTAAATGAAGCTGTTAAAAATAATTCTGAAAAGTTTCCTAAAGGTTACATTTTTGAACTTACAAATTCGGAATGGAGGCAGATAAAAATAGGTGTTAACTCTTCAAATTCATTTGAATCAGACAATTACACTGATGTGGTCGAAAATTTCGACCACATTGATAAAAGAAAATACTCGAATGTTTTACCTAAAGCCTTTACTGAAAAAGGACTTTATATGCTTGCTACAATTCTAAAAAGTAAAAAGGCAACTGAAACCACAATCGGAATCATTGAGACTTATGCAAAAATTAAAGAATTGTCGCGTACCGTAGTTGAAATATCTCAAGTACCTGAAGAACAGAAGAAAAAATCATTGATGCAGAAAAGTGGAGAAATTTTTTCGGAAATTTTTGAAGATGAATTGAATTTAAGTGAAACCGAAACAACTCTCGAATTTAATTTAGCAGTTTTGAAATTTAAACATACAATAAAACGAAAAGGCGGATCGGATAAAGTGTCGGATGAAGAGCCAATTTATATAAAAATAACGAAATAGTTTTTTTACCAGACTGATATTTATGGCATTACAATTTCAATATAATAAAACTTCGCTGCAATCTTTAGAAAAAAATCTGAAGATGCGTGTTCGTGCTTTGCCTACCATTAAAAATAAAGAAAGTGCTTTGCGCATGGAGGTGAAACGTGCCAAAGATGACATTCTAAAGTTAGAGCAGGAGTTAGAGCAGCGTATTACTGCTTACGATAAAATGCTTGCTTTGTGGGGTGAATTCGATACATCCTTGTTGCAGGTGGAAGATGTGAAGATGAGCATTAAGAAAATTGCAGGCGTTCGAATTCCATTGTTAGATGAAGTGGTTTACAAAACTAAACCATTTAGTCTGTTTAATTCGCCCAAGTGGTTT
Source organism: uncultured Paludibacter sp. (assembly GCA_964396705.1). Lineage (GTDB taxonomy): Bacteria > Bacteroidota > Bacteroidia > Bacteroidales > Paludibacteraceae > Paludibacter. The sequence continues at coordinate 724 of CAYNHC010000083.1, read as the reverse complement.
GCCGATGGACTTACTCAACTTAAAGAATTGGCACAAGTGGGTATCGAACAGGAATTCTCAGCACAAAAACTGCATTTGCTTGAGTATGCCCGTAAAAAAACCACACAAAAAGTGAATCTTTTTGAAAAAGTACAGATTCCGGGTTATGAAGATGCCATTCGTAAAATAAAACGATTTATGGAAGATGAAGAAAACCTTTCAAAATCGTCACAGAAAATTGTTAAATCACGCCAGGAAAAATTGAAGGAGGCTGAATTATGATAGTGAAAATGAAACGCTATTCTTTTTTGGTGTATCACCGTCAATACACTGAATTTCTTGAGAAAGTCAGAGAAACCGGTGTGTTACACGTGATTGAGAAACCCGAAGGAATTGCAGAAAATGATCTTCTTAGGGAAAAAATGCAGTTGGCAGCCCGTATAAAAACAGTAATAAATAGAATTGAAAAATTAATTCCAAAAGGAGCAATTCTAAAAGCCGAAACATCTGAAACAACAGGATTAGAATTACTCGTAAAAATTGAAAATAAATTTTTAGCTAAAGAATCTTTAGAGCAAAAACTTCAACTTGCTGAGCGTGACCGCGAACGGATGGAAGTGTGGGGAAAATTCTCGCACGAAAGAATACAACAATTAAAAAATGCAGGCTTTCAATTGAACTTTTTTAGTTGCAATCTTCGTAAGTTCGATCAGGAATGGGAAGTGCTTTATAATGCTTTTGAAAT
>CAYNHC010000082.1:0-13233 GCA_964396705.1 uncultured Paludibacter sp. | reverse complement strand
CCAATGCATCAGCAACAACCTTAGACAACGATGTAGTTGGGCGACCTATTAATTTCGACAATACCTTTGAATCGTCATACAATCCACCTCTTGAAGCACCTGTATCAGAATCTGCCAACATTTCAGCCAAAGCATCGGGCAATCCAAAACTTTTCAAAATACCTGCATATTCTGCTTCTGTTAAGTTGTTGTATGGAATCGTTTTTCCACTTTGTTTCGAAATCTCAGCTGCAAGTTCAGTCAGTGTGTATGCTTCGTCTCCGGCCAGTTCGTAGGTTTTATTTTCGTGACCTGTTCCTGCCAATACCACAGATGCTGCTTCGGCATAATCAACACGAGCTGCTGAAGCAATTTTGCCATCTCCGGCACAACCAATAAAAGCACCCGCACCAACTGCTCCTTTTATTGATCCTGCATAATTTTCGGTGTACCAACCATTGCGCAAAATCGTATATGTAAGTCCTGATTCTTTGATGGCTTTTTCTGTAGCCGCATGTTCAACTGCTAACGACAGTGGTGAACTATCAGCATGTAAAATACTGGTGTAAATCAGTTGCTTTACACCTGCTTGTTTAGCTGCTTCAATTACAGCCAAATGTTGTGGTAAACGTTGACCAATTTCATTGCCCGAAATCAGCAACAATTTATCAATACCCTTTAACGAAGCCACTAAATTTTCAGCTTGTGTATAATCAAATGAACGAGCCTCTATACCGAGATCTGCTGCCTTTTCAGGATTACGCACCAACGCAACTATTGTTTCTGCTGAAACCTTCGATTTTAAACTCTCAACTACTAAACGACCTAACTGTCCGGTGGCTCCTGTTACTCCAATTTTCATTATTTGTTTCCTTTCTTTTAATTTATTTTCGAGATATAATTATTTGTATTACTTTTGTTACGCAAAGTAACTAATAATAGTTTACATTCGAAACAAGTTACCTTTTGGTAACCACAAAAAAGTAGTAACCCTCAAGTAACCATTATGGCAAAAACAATAACAGAAACTAAGTGTCCCGTAACTGCAACCCTCAATATGATAGGTGGTAAATGGAAAGCAATTATACTTTACTCGCTCACGAACGGAACAAAACGTTTTGGAGAGATAGCAGTACGCATACCTGACATTTCGCGAAAAGTACTCACCGAACAACTTAAAGAACTGGAAGCCGATGGACTAATTCTGCGTGAACACTACAAAGAAATACCTCCACGCGTAGATTATTCACTCACCGAACTTGGTAAAAGCCTTTCGTCGGTTATTCGTGAACTGGAAATTTGGGGAAGTGAGAATGTGCTGGCGAAGAGGAATTGAACTACAAAAAAAAACGGCTTCACATTTCTGCGAAACCGTTACTATAAACTACATACTACAAACTATTTACTATTTTTCTCCACCCATACTCTTGCATTAACAAAAGCTTCAACCCAAGGAGTGATTTGGTCACTGTTTTTGCGGTCGGCAGGATAGTTGGCACATTGCCATGGGAAAATAGCACGTTCAGGATGTGGCATCATAGCCAAGTGACGACCATCAGTCGAGCAAATACCTGCTGTGGCATAGTCAGAACCGTTTGGATTGGCCGGATAACCTGCATGTGAATATTTGGCTATAATATTGTATTCGTTTTCTGCTTTTGGCAAGTAGAATTTTCCTTCACCGTGCGCCACCCAAACACCTAACTTGCTTCCGCTTAACGAGCCTAACATCACCGAATTGTTTTCAGGAATAGTTAATCCCACAAAACCTGATTCAAATTTGTGTGAATCGTTGTGCAACATGCGTGGCTTCACATCGTGCTCTGGAGTTATTACGCCTAATTCCACCATCAACTGACAGCCATTACAAATACCCAAACTCAAAGTATCGGTACGTTTGTAGAAATTATCGAGCGCCAGTTTGGCTTTTTCGTTGTACAGGAATCCGCCTGCCCAACCTTTGGCCGAACCCAGAACGTCGGAGTTAGAGAATCCACCGCAGAATACCACCATATTCACATCTTCGAGCGTTTCACGACCAGTAGCAAGGTCGGTCATGTGAACATCTTTCACATCAAAACCTGCTAAGTAAAGTGCATAAGCCATTTCACGTTCGCCGTTGGTACCTTTTTCGCGAATGATAGCCGCTTTCACGCCACTTGGTTTGCGATCGGGCGAAATGCCGAACTGCGACAATTTACCTTTGAAAGAAGCATTGAAAGCAAATTCAAGCGGCTGGTTTTTATAATTGTTGTAACGCGATTGTGCACATACTTCACCACTTTGTTTGCGGTCGAGCAAATACGAAGGTTTAAACCACAAGTCACGCATATCATTGATAGAGAACGAATATGCTTCTTTTTTGCGACTAATTTCCAACCTGCGTTCAGCAATTGGCGTAGCAATACGTGCAAAACCGACACCATTCTCAACAAGTATTTTCTCAACAGCTTTGCGGTCTTTTACCTGAATCAACACACCCGGATTTTCAGCAAAAAGCATGGTTACCAATGAGTTTTCAGCAATATAATCCAGGTTTACATTCAAACCGCCTTTTGTGTTTGCAAAACACATTTCGAGCATGGCAGTTATCAAACCACCTTCCGAAATATCATGTCCGGCTAAAATAAGATTTTGGCCAATCATTTCCTGAATGCTGTCGAAAGCTGCTTTAAAGTATTCAGCATCTTTTACGGTTGGTACATCGTCGCCAATTTTATTCAGCGTTTGTGCCAATACAGAACCACCTAATTTATGGTTGTCGAACGAGAAATCAATATAATAAACAACCGATTTTTCGTCGTTAACCAAAACTGGCGAAACCACTTTCTTCACGTCCGATACTTCAGCACCTGCTGAAATAATCACCGTTCCGGGTGAAAATACTTTATCATCGCCGTATTTCTGAGTCATTGAAAGGGAGTCTTTTCCGGTTGGGATATTGATGCCCAACGAACATGCAAAGTCAGAACAAGATTCAACTGCTTTGTACAAACGGGCATCTTCACCCGGATTTTTACATGGCCACATCCAGTTGGCACTTAGCGAAACACTATCCAACCCGTCGGTCAATGGTGCCCAAACAATATTGGTCAATGCTTCAGCAATTGCCATTACAGAGCCGGCTTCAGAATCGGCCATGGCAACCATTGGTGCATGACCAATAGAAGTAGCGATACCTACCGTTCCACGGAAATCGAGTGCCACAACACCCAGGTCGTTCAATGGCAACTGAATTTCACCGGCACATTGCTGACGAGCTATTTTACCAGTAACAGAACGGTCAACTTTGTTTGTCAACCAATCTTTACAAGCCACCGATTCTACTTGTAATACGTTTTCGATATAGCTTTGCAGTTTATCTTCCGAAATTTCGGGAGCTGCATAATGTTCTTCTATGGTGTTGTCGGTAATCACCATGCGAGGTGGTTTTCCGAACATATCTTCTAATTTTAGGTTGATAGGCGTTTGTCCATCGGCTTGTTCGAATACAAAATCCATTTTGCCGGTAGTTTCACCCACCACATAAAACGGTGCACGTTCACGTTCGGCAATGGCACGAACTTTCTCTACTTCTTTTTCAGAAATCACAAAGCCCATGCGTTCCTGACTTTCGTTACCTACAATTTCTTTGGCACTCAGGGTTGGATCGCCAATAGGTAAAGCCGACATATCAATTTTACCACCGGTAGTTTCCACCAATTCCGACAAGCAGTTGAGGTGTCCACCTGCACCATGATCGTGAATAGATACAATCGGGTTAGTTTCAGCTTCTGCCAATGTGCGGATAACGTTCGAAACACGTTTCTGCATTTCGGGGTTGGCACGTTGTACGGCATTTAATTCAATAGAATTGTCGTATTCGCCTGTTTGAACCGACGAAACAGCAGCTCCACCCATACCAATGCGATAGTTGTCGCCACCCATAACCACTACTTTTTCGCCGGCAGCTACATCGCCTTTCAGCGCATCGCGCATGGTTCCAAAACCAACGCCACCAGCCATCATGATTACTTTGTCGTAACCAAATTTCTTGTCATTTTCCTGATGCTCGAAAGTCAGCAATGAACCACAAATAAGCGGTTGCCCGAATTTATTTCCAAAATCAGAAGCGCCATTCGAAGCTTTAATCAGAATTTGCTCCGGCGTTTGGTACAACCATTTGCGTGGAGCGATATTATTTTCCCAACTACGATTTTTATCGTTGCGTGGGTACGAAGTCATGTAAACAGCTGTTCCGGCAATCGGTAAGCTCGCTTTTCCACCACCGAGGCGGTCGCGAATTTCACCACCGGTTCCGGTAGCAGCACCATTAAAAGGTTCAACGGTTGTTGGGAAGTTATGTGTTTCTGCTTTCAACGAAATTACCGAATCAATCTCCTTGGTTTGGAAAAAGTCAGGTTTATCACCACTTGCGGGAGCAAATTGTTCAATTTTTGGTCCGGCGTTGAAAGCCACATTGTCTTTGTAAGCCGAAACAAGTTTGTTAGGATTTTCTTCCGAAGTTTTGCGAATGAGTTTGAATAGTGTCAGTTCTTTTTCTTCGCCATCAATTACATATTGACCGTTGAAAATTTTGTGACGACAATGCTCCGAATTTACCTGCGAAAATCCAAACACTTCGCTATCAGTTAATTTGCGTCCAACTTTTTTACTTACATTATTCAGGTAGTCAATTTCATCGGGACTCAATGCCAAACCTTCCTTTTCGTTGTAAGCAGCTACATCATCAATATATAGAATTGATTCCGGTTGTTTGTTGATAGTAAAAATTTCCTGATTCAGACCCGAATAGATGCGTTCGAGCATCGGGTCATATTCCAAACCACCTTGCGCCGATGGCGTGTGAGGCATCAAACGGAACTCCTCTATACGAAGAATGCCGCTGATACCCATATTCTGAGTGATTTCAACGGCATTTGTACTCCAGGGAGTTATCATTTCGCGGCGCGGACCGACGAAGTTACCTTCGATATTTGACAGGTTCGTCAATTTTGCTTCGCTAAAAAGCCATTCTAATTTACTAACATCTTCGTTCGACAAATTGCTTTTGCTTTGAACCACAAAAACATGTTGGGCGGGAGTTTGAAAAAATTGAATCATTGTTTTGTATAAAATTAGAAATTGGAAAATAGAAAATTGAAATTAAGAAAAATAAGATAAATTGTTTATTATCAAATGTATAATAGCATCTATTGATTTTCTTCAATTTGCATGCAAAGGTAGTTATTTTCTATGGTTTAAAAAACAGAAAAGATTGAAATAAACAAGTTGTATTTGGCGAAATTTGAATGTATTCTTTTGATTTTGATTCTCTATTGAAAATATTTGTCATATAATTGTTTTATATACAAATAAATCTATTATATTTGTACAAATTTATAGTTGAAGTATAAAACTGTACAAAATGTGGTTACATAGAAAAATTGAAACTGAATTACTGGATTTAGCTAAACAATATCCTGTAATTATGATTACCGGTCCAAGACAAGCAGGTAAAACATCATTGGCTCGTCAGGTTTTTCCGGATAAGCCGTATTTTTCATTAGAAAACCCGGATACAAGGGCGGTTATTTCGACCGATCCCCGTGCATTTTTTTCAGCGAATATGGACGGCGCTATTATTGATGAATTTCAGCGTTATCCTGATATTTTATCCTACATTCAGGGCATTGTAGATGAAAAAAAACAGAAGGGACAATTTATTTTGACAGGAAGCAATAATGTATCCATGTTGAATAACGTGGGTCAGAGTTTAGCAGGACGTGTGGCAATATTAAAACTTTTACCATTCAGTATAAGCGAAATAGCAGAAATGACTTCCGATTTTACAGTGGATAATTATCTGCTCAAAGGTTTTTATCCCGGAATATATGCCGATAATCTGCAACCTACAAAAGCATATCGAAATTATTATGAAACTTATTTTGAAAGAGATGTGCGACAGCTGATTAACATTAAAGATTTAGTAAGTTTTCAGAAATTTATCAGGCTTTGTGCAGGACGAACCGGACAACTCTTTAATGCAAGTAATCTAGCCACAGAAGTTGGAGTTTCAGTTATGACTATTCAATCATGGCTTTCAGTATTACAAGCCACATTTATCGTTTTTTTGATGCAGCCATGGTCAGTAAATATCAGTAAAAGACTTGTAAAAACGCCAAAACTATATTTTTACGATGTTGGTTTGGCTTCGTACCTTCTGGGGATTGAAAATACCAAACACGTTGAAACACATCCGTTACGTGGATCGCTTTTTGAAAATATGGTGGTGCTCGAATTACTCAAAAAACGCTTTAATGCAGGTCTGGATAACAACTTATATTTTTACCGCGATAATCATGGCAATGAAGTAGATGTGTTGCAGGAAGATGGTTACAAGGTAAATATGTACGAAATTAAATCGGCCGAAACATTCACTCTTCACTTTATAAAAGGGCTTGATTATTTCAGGAAAATTGTGCCAGAAAGAGCGGGTGTTTCAAACTTAATTTATGCAGGGAAAGATGAAAACATTATAAACAATCATAAGGTTTATAACTATCGAAATATATAAGTATTTACTATTTAAAAATGTACCATTTACTATTAAATAAAAAGTAGATAAACAGCACATTACTGGTTTTATTAATATGATATTATATTATTCTCATTACTTAGCTCTCATATTTAATATCATATTCAAACAAAAAGCTGTTTCAAGTCGATTGAAACAGCTTCTTGGTATCTTTTGAATTAGATTGAAAGTTATTGAGTAACTTCAATTTTTGGGTCTGAACCATATTTATTATCACCTGCATCTCCTGCTTTGATTAATAAAACCAATAACCAAATTGCACCTACAATCGGTATGAATGAAATAAAAAACCAGGCTCCACTTTTTCCAATGTCGTGCAGTCGGCGCACTAATACAGCTAAACTCGGAATTAACACAACCAATGAGTATATCATGTAAATTGGACCAGTTCCATAAAACGCAATTCCTAAAACATTGTCGAGAACTGCTGCAACTATCATAAAAATTAATGTAAATAATGCAAACATCCAATACTCTTTACGGCGAGCACGACCACTAAAATCGAGATACTGCTTTAAAACTTTTAAAAACCAATTCATACTTTTAATTAGATTAATAGATTTTTCCTACTCGTAAGGTTTTTCGGATTCCACCTGATATATTTTTATAGAATTTAATATCGCTGTAAAAATAGCAAAAAATAATTTATCTTTCACAAAATTTGCTTTTTTTATATTACCCCTTTTGCTTTTAATTCAATGTATTTATTTATGCTATTGATGGTTAAATTCTCAGGCTGTGTGAGAATTGTTTGTATGCCATGCTTTTCTAATTCGCTGACTATTAACTTTTTTTCAAATGCGAATTTTTCTGCAATTACTTTATCATACACTTCCTGAATATTTTTCGATGACTTATAAATTATTTTATTCAATTCTGTATTATCAAAAAATATTACAATTAAAAAATGATTTTTTGCAATATTCTTTAAATAAAGCAATTGACGGCGTAATCCATCTATAGTTTCGAAATTAGTATAAAGTAAAATTACGCTGCGTTGTTTTATCGATTGTTTAATATCAACATACAATCGGCTAAAATCACTTTCAGAAAAGTCCGTTTTAATATTATAAAGTTTCTCCATGAATTTCTCCATTTGTCCCGATCTTCTTTCAGCTGCCAACAGGTTATCAACTTTTTTTGAAAAAGTCAACATCCCCGCTTTGTCCTGCTTTTTAAGAATAATATTGGCCAATGCCAAAGTTGAATTGATTGAATAATCCAGCAAACTTAATTCATGAAAAGACATTTGCATAGTTCTGCCTGTATCAATTATTTGATAAACAGGTTGCGATTTTTCATCCTGAAACTGATTGACCATCAACTGGTTTCTTTTCGACGATGCTTTCCAGTTAATTGTTCGGATATCATCTCCCTGAACATATTCTTTTATTTGTTCAAACTCCATGGTATGTCCTATGCGACGAATTCGTTTGATTCCGTATTCGGTCAATCGGTTGGAAAAAGCTAATAAATCATATTTGCGAAGCTGAATAAATGATGGATATGTTGGAACGATTACATTCTCCGAAAATACATAACGTCTGGAAGTTAAACCCAAAGTTGTTTGAACGTAAATATTTAATCTTCCAAATTGATATTCACCGCGTTCAGTAGGTCGTAACAAGTATTTTGTTTCGTGCTTGCTGTTACCCGTTAATTTTATTGAATGTAGAAAATTGCGTTTTTGAAACTGAAATGGAACTTCGTCAATAACACTTAATATTACAGTGAATGGATAGAAATTTGAGATTTGAATGACAACTGCGTTATCGTCGCCGTTTGAAAAGCGTTCAGGCAATTGCCGATCAGCTTCAAGTCCGTTTTTTACTGAAAATAAAATAAAAATATCAGCAAAAGTTATCAGTAAGAAAACGACAAGCAAAGCTATGGCAATATAATACAACCACTGTACAAAAAAAGAGATGAAAAATATGCCCCCAATACCCAATAGAATATTGAAAAACAAATGATTAATATACAATGATTTAAGAATTTTCATTTAACGTGGAATTTCCAGAGAATCAATAATTTGTTTCACTATCTCTTCGGTTTTTACACCTTCCATTTCTTTTTCAGGAGCTACAATAATTCGATGTTGAAGCACTGCTAAAGCTGAATCTTTTACGTCATCCGGAGTTACAAAATCACGCCCATGAAGCGCTGCAAATCCTTTCGAAGCATTCAGTATGGCAAGAGAAGCGCGAGGCGAAGCTCCGAGATACAAAAACGGGTGTTCTCTGGTTTCCTGAACAATGCGGGCAATATACTCAATAATATTCTGCTCGACCAATACGCTGCGAACTATAGATTTCACATTGTCAATATCGGCTTTTTGAACAACTGTCTGTACATCAACAGTTTTATCACCATTTAATGCTTCATGTTCACGGCGAATAATCTCACACTCGTCTACAAGATTTGGATAATCAATCACCACTTTAAACATAAAACGGTCTAATTGTGCTTCGGGCAAAGGATAGGTTCCCTCCTGCTCTATCGGATTCTGTGTCGCCATTACCAAAAAAGGGGAATCCATTACATAGGTCTTTCCATCGATTGTAATTTGGCGCTCGTCCATCACCTCGAAAAGCGCAGCTTGTGTCTTTGCCGGAGCACGGTTCACTTCATCAATCAATATCATATTGGCAAAAATGGGTCCCCGTCTGAACTCAAATTCCGATTTTTTAAGATCGAAAACCGATGTTCCAAGTATATCAGAGGGCATTAAATCGGGTGTAAATTGTATTCGGCTGAACTTTACACTCAACGTACGGGCAAGCAGTTTAACAGCCATTGTTTTAGCAACTCCCGGAACCCCTTCGAGCAATACATGACCGTTGGCAAGAATTGCAACCAATAAATAATCAATCACTTTGTCCTGCCCTACTATCACCTTTTTAAGTTCGGTACGTATTGCATTTACTTGTTTTTGTATCTCTTTTAAATCAATTCGGGTTTCGAAATGAATGTCTGTTGATTCAATTAGTTCGTTTTCCATATCTTGTAAATTAATTATTAGAATTTATATTAGTTAGATAATTAAAGATAATAGCACACAGATATACGCGGATTGAAAACGGATTAGATCTTGCCTTTGGCAAGAGGATTAAACTTAGTTCTTTAAATCAGACCCGATTTATCGGGTCTAAAATCCATTTTTCAAATCCGTTTAAGCATTTTATCAGTTCAAATCCGCTTAATCAGCGCAAATCAGCGTTCCATTTTTTTTTAAATTTAAAATTCAATTAATCAAACATATACAACTTGTATAATACCTATTATTCTTGTTTTATGTTTTTATCCCAAAATTCTTCAATAAGTTTATTTAAATGAATCAAATCATTTTTCTCAGCAGTTTTGTTTTTTCTGAATTTATTAATAAATTCGAGAATTTCATTTATTAATTCAATACTTTTTCCTGATTTACTTTTTAGTTTTTCAGCAAAGCGTTCATCTAATTTTGATGTATCAATAAAATAATTGGTGCGAATTCGGTCAAGGAAAAAAACTATTTTTTTATCAATAATATTGGCCACATTTCCTTGTTGATAATACAGATTACCAATGGTTTGCACAAATTCTACCGTTGTATTTCGCAATGGTTTGATAACAGGCACAATTCGCTGACGGCGTTTTGAATTGAATAAAATATACAACACAAGTCCGTAAATAAGTAAAAGCCACACTGCCCGCAATGCCGGATACCTGAAAACCACCGAAAGTCCTGTCTCGGTTTTTGGAGCATCCGGATTTGATGTTTGACCATCCACAAACCAAACCACAGGCATGTTTTTCGGAATGTACGAAAGTAAATGTGCCACATAATTGGATGAACTTCTGTTGCCCAATAAAGCATGGTTTGTAAATACCTGCGGTTGATTGTGAATAAAAACATATCCCTTTCCGTATTTAATTTTCAGAAAGTTTGGATATATTTTTCCATCAGGTAATTTTTCAGTTCCCAAAATAGTTGTGGTGCTTGAGTCAGCATCTACAAATGCAAATGTGTTTAGCACCGGTTTTAACTGATAATCAGCATTGCCCCAGTTTTTATTGGTAAGCGAAAGCCTGAGCATATCCAGTTTTTTCAATGACAAGTCTGAGTCGGCTTCGGTATAATTCAAGCCTAAAGAATCGGTAATATTTCTGATTAAATTTTCGCAGCTAATAAATAGATTACTTCCTTTTTTTACTTCTTCAAGGATCACTGTATCGCCAATAATATACATATTTTGCTTTATCACAAGATAAGTAACCGTTCCGTTCTGATCCTGAATGTATTCGTAAGGTGTCCTTACTATTCGCTTTATTCTGTTTTCAGGAATTATGTTTTTAATTTCGTGATTAAAAACATAAAGATCGAACGGGTTTTTATGATCGAGAGAATAGGTTGGTTTCCAATTGGTTGGTTTAACCCTGAAAGTGTCAATCAGTAAAATAATCAGCACCAAAAGGAAGATTCCGGCTAAGTATAATTTGATTGTTTTACCCATTCTGCACCTCCTTCTGTAATAATTTTTCGAAAGCTGACTTTGCTTTCAAATAATCGTTATTATCGAGTGTGAACTCGCCATACCAAACATATTCGTACAGATATGACAAATACGAAAATTTATTTTTCAGCGCTTGCTCGGTAATTTCACTCAGGTATTCTGAATTGGTTTTATCGGGCAGCCAGTTTATCAAATTCTTATCTTTCAATGTTTTAAGAATCCATAAAAAATATAATCGAATGCAGGAACGGGTATCTCCTTTTTTCTCATGTTCGGCGATAAGTTGACGAAAATCGGCTTTTTCAATCAGATTTTCAGTATCATAAATGTCCAACGTCAGCTCATCGTTGTTTTTATCGAAAAACCAGCGTCCTTTGTGACGGATGAATATTCGAATAGCAATAAATAGCACAATAAGTATTGCGATGCCACTGAGTGCTTTTATCAAAATATCAATAAACTTGGGGGTAGGTGCATCCGGAGCATAGCCAAACAATTTTTCCAGAAAGCTAATCAAGCGTTTCTTTAATTGTTGCCAATACGAATAACTACCATTTCCTGTGTAATTAAACTCTTCGTCGTTTAAATATTCCGACTTGAAATCTTGTTTAAAGTTTCCTACATGACGTTTTGTGGTATCGGAAGGTAAATCGGCAAACATTTTTTTCACCAATTTATCTTTGTCGAAATCAAAACTATCAGTTAAGATGGACTGGATGTTATTTAAAGTATTGTTTTGCTGTGCAATAAGTTGAATGTTCACAAACAGCAGCAAAAGCAGAAATGCTTTATGCTTCATTGCCACCTATATTGTCAATTTCAGATATTGCCTGTAAATGTTCGGTTTCTTCGATGGCGCTGTAATAAACCAGGGTTTGTTGAATGTAAAATATATTGAGCATCAAGTAAGTAACTACCATGCCCAAAACATACAGAAATACCATCGACGGTGGAAATTCAAAGGCATCAAGATTAGAACCTGATGAGATTAATGACGCCATCATCATAAAATAAGGAACCATACTTATTGCACTTTGAACAATGGATACAAAAATGTAAATTATGATTGACGATCCTACTATGTGCCAAAAGTTGCTGAATAAAATTTTCCATGCCTTTCCCAAAGCCTCAAAGTATCCTGCATCTTCATAAATATAAACAATCAAAGCCTGAATGGACCATACCAACATAGCCGGAAGCCCAATGATTAAAACTGGAATACCTACAAGTAAAAAACTTAATGCAACGCCGAGCACCATTAAAATCATCATGGCCGGAAAAAAAATGAAAATTGATATAATTCCAAAAACAATAATTTTTCCTGCAATTTTAAGAATTTCCTGCAATATTTCGGATGATGAAAAATCGTTTCGTCCTGTTTTTTCAATCAGTTTCACATATACAATCGGTTGACCTATGCTAAGCACCGAAGAAGCAATCGAGACAAGAAAGAAAAGCGAAAAAAGAACTATGACTAAAAAAATATTGTTATCACTTAAAAGCCAGTTGTTAGCTGTTTCAGGATTCATCATATTACCGAAGAAATCCTTGAAAGTAAAATAAAAAAGAGCACTTAAAACAAGCAGCAAAGCCCCATTGATAGTGATATAATTTTTGAAATAGTTCTTGCCGTACAGTTTAAAAAATTGAATACTGTCGTTAATGAAGGCGCTAAAATTACGTTTTTTGTAAAGTTGAAATTCTGACATAGTTTTGTTTTTTATGATGAATAAAAGGTAATATTAAATAGTAAAATGAGATGAATGACAATGTAAGCACAATGATTAAAACATTTAGCCACAAAGGCATAGTATTTGACAAACGTGTTACAAAACCCTCAATAAATCCGGCCATAACAAAAAAAGGTAAAGTGCTGATTAGAATTTTCATGCTTTGACGCGCACCTGTAACAAATGATTGGTAACGGGAATATGTACCCGGAAAAAGTATAGAACCGGCCAATATAAACCCGGCCATGGTAGCGATTATTATACTGAAAATTTCCATCGCACCATGAAGCCATATTCCACGCAGACTCTGTTCGAAAACTCCATTTTCGTAAAAAAAGTATTGAAATGATCCCAGCATAATTCCATTCTGCATCGACATAAAAAAGGTCATAACACCTGCCGACAAACCAAAAACATACGATTTCATTGCAACCCCGATGTTATTGATGGT
>CAYNHC010000081.1:7967-13319 GCA_964396705.1 uncultured Paludibacter sp. | reverse complement strand
GTAAAATCCGCGTTCTATTCTTTTTAAATTATACGACATTATATTTTGTCCATTATTTGGAATTTCATGAGTTTGCAAAATGGTTTGAACTATACCGGCTCAGAAGAAATTTCAAACAACAATAACCGATTTATATTTGATGTAATCTTAATAGTTTGTATTAACCCATGATTTTTTTGTACTTTTGTACAAATTTTTAAAATCAATAAGGACAAGAAGTTTCCTGAACAATATTTTACAGATTATGAACACAATACAAATTAAGGACAAGAATTTTTCACTGTCCATACCCGAAGAAAAAATTCAGGAAGCAGTTAAAAAAGTAGGTGAAGCTATAAATAATGATCTGGCTGACCAAAATCCGTTATTTATTGGTGTGTTAAATGGCGCATTTATGTTTGCAGCCGATTTAATGAAATATGTTACCATCCCAAGCGAAATAACTTTTGTAAAACTTTCATCTTACGAAGGTTTATATACTACAGGCAACGTTAAAGAAATCATCGGACTTAACGAAAGTGTAATAGGACGAAACGTTGTAGTAATCGAAGATATAGTTGATACTGGAATTACCATGGAGCGTATTTTAAGTTCTTTAAAAGTGAAAGGTGCTTCCAGTATTCGTGTTGCTACATTCTTGCAAAAACCCGACGCTTTACAGCGCGATATCCAAATTGATTATATAGCAATGAAAATTCCAAACGATTTTATTGTTGGTTACGGTTTAGACTATGATGGTTACGGTCGAAATCTGAGAGATATATATACAGTAATTTAATTAAATACTTCATAATCTGATTTTTAAGGATCATTATTTTTAAACATCAAAGTAAATGATAAATATTATTATATGTGGAGCTCCCGGATGTGGAAAAGGAACCCAAAGCAAACTTATTGTGGATAAATACGAATTAAATCATCTTTCAACCGGAGATTTATTGCGTAACGAAATAAAAGCGAAAACGGAACTTGGAATTATTGCCGACAGTTATATATCAAACGGTAATTTTGTTCCGGATGAAATGATTATCAATATTCTACAAAAAACAATTGATAATTTACCAAAAAATTCGAAAGGATTAATTCTTGATGGTTTTCCCCGCAATGTGGATCAGGCTGAGGCACTTGAAGAAATGCTCAAATTGCGAAACATGAAAACCGATTTACTTATTGACTTAAGTGTTCAAGATGAAGAGCTCATTAACAGACTTCTTTTCAGAGGACAAACATCAGGTAGATCTGACGATAATTTTGAAACTATAAAAAAAAGGTTAGATATTTACTATAGTAAAACTACTCCAGTAAGTAACTTCTATAAAAATTTAAACAAATATACCAAAATTGATGGTATGGGTACTGTAAACGAAATTTTTGAACGAATTTCTTCGGTACTTGATAATTTAAAGTAATTACGCTTTAATTTTTCATTAAAATACAAATAAAAAAAATATGTCAGGCTCAAATTTTGTTGATTACGTAAAGATATTTTGTCGTTCGGGAAAAGGCGGAGCAGGTTCAAAACATTTGTACCGCGATAAACTGACACAAAAAGGAGGACCTGATGGCGGCGATGGCGGTCGGGGCGGACATATAATACTTCGTGGAAATAAAAATCACTGGACACTCATACATCTGAAATATGCCAGACATATCCATGCCGGAGATGGCGAAGGTGGTAGTCTGAGCAGAAGTTTTGGTAAAGAAGGCGAAGACAAAATTATAGATGTGCCATGTGGTACTGTGGTTTACGATGCTGAAACAGGTGAATTTTTATGTGATATTACACATGATGGTGAAGAAGTTACATTAATCAAAGGAGGTCGGGGTGGTTTAGGCAACTGGCACTTTCGGACTGCAACCAATCAAACGCCCCGATTTGCACAGCCTGGTGAACCATCTATTGAAAAAACCGTCATTTTACAACTTAAAGTGTTAGCCGATGTAGGTTTAGTAGGTTTTCCTAATGCCGGAAAATCAACTTTATTATCTGTAGTTTCAGCAGCAAAACCCGAAATTGCCGATTACCCATTTACTACTCTTGTTCCGAATTTAGGAATTGTTTCGTACCGCGATGGAAAATCGTTTGTAATGGCCGATATTCCGGGAATCATCGAAGGTGCATCGGAAGGAAAAGGATTGGGATTGAGATTTTTGCGTCATATTGAACGAAATTCAATTTTACTTTTTATGATTCCTGCCGATAGTGAAGATATCAAAAAGGAATTTGAAATTTTGCTCAACGAACTTCAAACCTATAATCCCGAATTAACAAAAAAACAACGTATTCTTGCCATTACAAAAAGCGATATGCTTGATGAAGAATTAATCGGAGAAATAAAAAAAGAACTTCCGGAAAAGGTTAAGGCAGTATTTATCTCATCGGTTAGTGGTTTGGGAATTACCGAATTGAAAGATTTAATTTGGGACGAATTGAATAAAGAATCCAATAAAATAGTTGAAATATCTCACCATTCAATGCACATCTCGGAACCTGAATTTATTTCAGACGATGATTTTGATGACGATGAAGATGATGATTTTATATTTGAAGAAGATGATGAAGACGATGATTTAAGCAAATACAAAGGAATTGGATGGGACGATTTATAATTTATTAAATGGAGATTTTCAAAAAAAGCTTATACAAGAATAGAGCGTTTATTAAACACATGATAATCAGCACAACATAATTCAGATGTCGTTAATCAACTATAGAATATTAAATAAATTTGAAGACATTGCCCACTTTTGCACAACTCGTTATGGAGGTGTAAGTGTGGGCAATTATGCATCATTTAATATCGGACCATATTGTGGCGACAATGCTGTAAACCGGAAACATAATCTTCATATTTTAAGTCATAAAATTGGTATTAACCCGGAAAAAATAATTATACCATTTCAAACCCACGAATCTGTCGTAAAAACAATCGATGAATCATTTTTCGATTTAAATGAAAAAGCCAAATTTGAATTTTTAAATGGCGTAGATGGATTAATTACTCAACAAAAGGGTATTTGTATAGGCGTAACTACTGCCGATTGTGTTCCCGTTACAGTTTACGACAAAAAGAAACACATTATTGGAATTGCCCATGCAGGTTGGAGAGGTACTTGCAAAAAAATTACCAGCAAATTGATTGATAAAATGATAACGGATTTTGGAAGTAATCCCGAAAATATTTTTGCGGCAATAGGACCTTCGATATCACTAAATGTTTACAATGTTGGCGAAGATGTCATAAAAGCCTTTGATACAGCGGGTTTCCCAATTAATGAATTTTCTAAATTCAGAGAAAATCATTATTATCTTGACCTTTGGAAAGCAAATGAATGGCTCTTAACTGAAATGGGTGTACCGGTTCATCATATTGAAATTGCCGGAATCTGCAATTTTACCGAGTATGAGAAATTCTTTTCTGCACGCAGGTTAGGAATAAAATCGGGCCGTATGCTAAATGGTATTTTTTTGAAATAAAACATATTCTATGAATATTCAAATATCTTCAGCCATAAAAGAAGCTTGTCCTGAAATTCATCTAGCAATATTAAGTTGTGAAGTTTTAAATCCGCCAACCTCCGACGAACTTTGGAACGAGATGGAAAAGGAAACAGAGATAATTCGTTCTACATTTAAAATTGAAGATATAAAAAATCGCACTGCAATAGCTGCTACCCGTAAAATTTACAAAACGTTGGGTAAAGATCCGAACCGCTACCGACCTTCAGCCGAGGCTTTGTGTCGTCGAATAGTGAGACAAATACCTATTTATAAAGTAAATACCTTAGTTGATATTATTAATATTGTTTCAATAAAAAGTGGTTTTTCGATAGGTGGATTCGACGGTGACAAAATTCAGGGTGATTTACAGTTGAATGTTGGCACTTCGAATGATGAGTTTGAAGCAATTGGACGCGGATTGTTGAATGTAGAAGGATTGCCGCTTTATCGGGATGATATTGGAGGAATAGGCACTCCCACAAGCGATAATGAGCGCACCAAAATTACAGATGAGACCACAAATTTATTAATGATAATCAACAGCTATAACGGAATTGAAGGTTTACAGGAAGCTGTAAAACATTCAATAAGTCTATTGACTAGTTTTGCCGGACTTAAAAATTATGAAATCAACATGATTAATTAATCAAGTTGCTCCAACATTTTTTCAAGTTCCACGTCTAATTCGTGTAATTGTTTTTTGCAAAATTCCATTAAAAAAGCAGCACGTTTAATTTTCTCAGAAATTAAATCCATGTTTACTTCCTGATTATTTTCAAGTTCATGCAGAATGGTTTCTAATTCTGAAACAGCATCTGTATATGTAAGTTTTTGCTTTGACATTGATCTATAAATTTTAATTGAAAAAACTGAAACCGGATTTAGAAAGTGAACATTTTATCTTTTTCTGACAATCCATAAATCCTGACCTCCAACCTTTTCAGGATATTTTTCACCATCATAATATTCAAGCACATCAAAATATTTCTTTATTATTTCATTAAGGTTCTCATAGCGGTTGTAAGTGCCCATCATTCTATGTCCTTTTTGCTTATAATTAATGGTTAATGCGCCATTTTCATTGATGAGGTTTTGCTCTTTACTCAAAAGATTTTGCTCATGTTTTTTACCATGCGTTGTAAAAAGGAAAATACCATTTTGCCTTGTTATACGCATAATTTCCTGAAACCATTTTTCCTGTAAATCCGATTCGATATGCGTAAAAACTGAAATTGCAAAAATTAAATCAAATTTAGCATCAACAAAATCAGTTGGAGGATAATAGTCTGACTTTGAAAATTGAACATCTGAGATATTTTCCGCATCCCATTTAATCATTTTTTCATTTATATCTATCCCATAAATTTGAGTTCCTTTATCAACAAGTTTAGGGACATGACGTAAAATTCGAGCAACACCACAACCCCACTCGAGAATATTATCTGTTTTTTTCAAATATACGGATGTCCAATCCAGAATTTCTTTGGCAACCTCTTCACCACTATCTTTATAATTTTTATAATTCAATGAATATGTTTCATGCAAATAATAATCAGATGGTAAAACAAATTCAGGATTCAATTTTTTAAATCTTCTGTTCATTGATAAATTTTTAATGACTGAAGAAAGAAAATTTAATTTATCAAGAATAAACAGCGTATTTGTCCTGACAAAGAGATTTTTTAAATTAGATTTAATTGTATTCATGTTGCAATTTTATAATGATAAAAATAGGAGTTTGAAATGCTTTATTCATCTGAGAAATGCACAAGTACATGCCTGTACGAACTAAATATTTTTGATTTTGACACATAGCCTACATAACGTTTTTGATTATCAACAACCGGTAA
>CAYNHC010000081.1:0-7867 GCA_964396705.1 uncultured Paludibacter sp. | reverse complement strand
GTCATTTCGGGAGTTAAAATACTCAAATCGGTTTCAATTACATTTTCCATTTTCAACAAAGTTAATACTGCTTTGTCTTTGTGATGAGTAATTAATTCTCCCTTTTGAGCAAGTCGCATTGCATATAAACTATGGGGTTCGAACAATTTAATGGTAATAAATGAAACAGTAGAAACAATCATCAGCGTCATAAATAGATTATAACCGCCTGTCAATTCGGCAATCAGAAAAATCCCTGTAAGCGGAGCATGCATTACACCCGACATTAATCCAGACATACCTGCAAGTGCAAAATTTTCTTCAGGAACATCAATACCGAAAATTTGCAATATTCTGGCTAGTACAAATCCTGTTAAACAACCTACAAATAATGAAGGTGCAAAAATTCCCCCTACTCCACCGGCACCATTTGTTGCTGCCGATGCAAAAATTTTAAAACCTACAATAAGAGTAAGATAAACAACTAATACCCACGGACTATCACCAAAATTCAGAAACAAACTCCGGTCGAGTACCGATGCTGAATTTCCACTCAGCAATTGATTAATAATATCGTAACCTTCACCATACAAAGGAGGGAACAAGAAGATAAGAATACTTAATGTAGCTCCTCCAACAAGTAACTTTGAATATGGATTTTTGTATCGTCTGAAAATCGACTCAAACCAGTTCATTCCCCTGATAAAATATAATGAAACTAACCCACAAACTATTCCAAGTACAATAAGATAAGGAATTCGACTAACAATGAAACTTTCAATTAATGTAAACTGAAACATGTAACCGTTACCCGAAAAAATATAGGTCATTGCTGTGGCTGTAACCGATGAAATAAGCAACGGAACTATCGAAGTCAAAGTCATGTCGAGCATTAAAACCTCCAGGGTAAATACCAATCCGGCAATTGGCGCCTTGAAAATACCACCAATAGCACCTGCTGCACCGCAACCAACCAAAAGCAGAAGTGTTTTCTGGTCGAGTTTAAAGAAATTACCCAGATTTGAACCTATAGCTGAACCTGTTAATACAATTGGCGCTTCGGCTCCAACCGATCCACCAAAACCAATCGTAATTGAACTTCCAACTAAAGATGTCCATACGTTATGTAGTTTCAGAATACTCTTTCTTTGGGAAATGGCGTATAAAATTCGTGTTATACCGTGACTAATATTGTCTTTAACTATATACCTGACAAATAATGAGGATATTAAAATTCCAATTACAGGAAATACCAGGTACCAATAATTAACATTTTCTCTGCTAAAGTTTTCAGTGAGTAACTGTTGAATAAAATGTATAGTCGATTTGAGGAGGAAAGCTGCAATGGAAGCAAAAATGCCGACAATGAAGCTCAATAATAAAATAAACTGTTGCTGTTTGATATGTTGATCGCGCCAGGCAATCATTCTCAAATACCACTCATTCTTGTCCATACCTATTTTTGAAATTATACCTTCGCAAAGATAAATAATTAAATTTGATTATCCATTTTACATTAAAAAATGCATATTGAGTGTGTAATTGGATACAAGGAAAGATTTTGAAAATCAGACACCTTTACCTTTAAAAATAATTTCTATGGTATAAATTAAAATCTTAAGGTCATTCAATAACGACATATTATCCATATAAATTATGTCATAATTGAGCCTTTCGATCATTTTTTCGATGGTATCAGAATAACCAATTTTGATTGGACCCCATGAAGTCAATCCGGGTCTTATTTTATATATCAGACAATAGTACGGCGCTTGTTCAACAATTTGATCGATATAAAACTTCCGTTCAGGACGTGGACCTACGAGGCTCATATCACCTTTCAGAATGTTCCAAAACTGAGGAATCTCATCTATTCTGTATTTTCTCAGCATTTTTCCAAGGGGCGTTACCCTATTATCATTCTCACTGCTAAGTTTTGGCGTTCCTTTTTCCGAATTTAAATACATTGTCCGGAATTTTAAAATATTGAAAGGTTTTCCAAATCGTCCGATTCTTTCCTGTTTATAAAACACCGGACCCGGAGAGTCCATTTTTATACGAATCATATAATAAATCAAAAATGGAGAAAGCAATAGAAGTGAAATAAATGAAACCACAATATCAAGAAAACGTTTAAAACTCGCCTCCCAATCAGACATTGACGAATCAGTAATACTCACTAACGGACTAATTCCCAGCTTATTTATTCGGGCACTACCACTTAGTATTTCGTAAAGTCGTGGTGTAAACCTTATGTTTATATTATATTTAAACAGGGAATTTATTATCTCAAACAGAAGATATTCCTCGCTGCTGTCTAATGCAACTATTATTTCCTGAATATTATTTTGATGAATTATAGTTTCAATTTGTGATATATTTCCGAGATTTTTTTCTGAGAGAGTAGCATTATTTTTCTTATTTACAGTCACAAATCCAACCAATGTACTTCGTTCATCGTTAATTTCTAATTCGTTAGCAATTTTTTTTGCATTGGCGCCAATCCCAACGATTAATGTGTTTTTGGTCCATTTCTTTGATTTATAATTTCGTCTGACTTCAGTAACAATAAGGTTACGAAAAAAATAAATGACAACAAATAAAAACAAAAATAATACAAGCAATGAGTAATAAAAATATTGGTACGAAATAGTAACATCGCGTAGTTTAAGCACGAAAAATACGGTTACCGAAATAATTAAAGAAGAAACTAATGTACCGGAAACCATATTTATCCGGTTTACTTTATCGGGCTGTAAATAAAAACCCGTTAAATAATGGATAAACAAACAATAGAAAGGAAAAAGCAATAAGCTGGTAAAATAATAAGATTGTGGTAATAGGATTTGGATGATATCAAATATTGGGATATCGTTTACCGCTTTGCGAAAAATGATAAATAACAACCAAACTATAATTGCAGAAATAAAATCGTAGATTAAATATTTTAAAAGGAGTTTACTTTTGTTCATAATAATCGTATTGTATTATTCTCTGATTATTTGTATAAGGTTTCCTTTTCCGAGTTTAATTATTGACGAGGGCTTTGGTAATGTGGTTTCATCCTGCCTGAAATTTACAATATAATCTACTGAAGACTTAATTTCCTGAGTAATTTCATGGAAAGTTGATGGCGTTTTCTCACCACTCACATTGGCCGATGTAGAAACAATTGGCTTACGAAAACGCTCACACAATTTCTTCGAAAACATTTCTTCTGTAACCCTTATACCAATGGTTTTATCTTCAGCAATAAGGTTTGTTGCCAAATTTTTTGCTTCAGGATAAATAATTGTAAGTGGTTTTGTTGTTAATTCAATCAGTTCCCAAGCCATTTCAGGAATCTCATTAACGTAGCCTTGCAGTTTCGCCGGATTATCAACCAAAACCAACATAGCTTTGGTATCGGTTCTTTTTTTTATTTCGAAAATCCGTTTTACTGCATTTTCATTTGTAGCATCACATCCCAGTCCCCATACAGTATCAGTTGGGTACAAAATCACACCGCCTGAGTGAAGTATATCCAATGCTTTTTTCAGGTCTTCGTTAATTGTTGATGGCAGTTTATTATCCATTTCAAATATTTATTCAATAAAGTCTATTTATGCGAAAATTTTACGAAATAACTTCGAAGCATATTTAGTACGCTTTGAATATTCATTATATGTTTCGTTTTTCCAATCAAAATCGGGTTGCCAAAAAGTTCTTGGCGAAATGTAACAATATGAAGCGTTATCATCATCGTTACTTTCCAAATTATCTACCGAAAAACTATCGGGTTCAATAAAAGCAATTTTCTTTGATCTACATTCATTTTTAAGCGATAATATTGCATTTTTCAATTCAATATTGAATTCATTATTTCTATCAACTGATTGAATTTCGCCCCCAATATCCCTCAACGATCTCAATTGTAGTATATCAATTTTATACTTACCAAGCACATCGAAAAAAGTTTTTAATTCGGCAATATTCCGGTTATTGATCGTATAATTTAATCTTAACTTAAAAGCAGGATAGTTTGGTTTTAAATCAGTGAGTATCTGCAACACCTCCAACAATTTATCGAAAGAGGCATTCGTCATTAAATTTTCGTAGGTTTCCTTTGTTACGCCGTGAAGTGAAATGGTTAATTCATCCAACCCCGCATCTAAAAGGTTTTTTGTGGACTCAGGGGTTAATAAATTGGCATTGGTAGTAAGCGAAATATAACTTACCTTATGCTTTTTCGCCAATCTGATTAATTCCGGATTGTGTTGAAATAAAGTTGGTTCAGCCCCACAACCTATTTGCAGTCTTAATGCCCTCGAAAATACAGCCTTTGCAATCTGATTTAATTCATCCGCTTTAAAAACTCCTTTTAATTCCTTTCGTTTTTCTTCGTTACTGAAATAGCAGGATTTACATCTTAAATTACATGCCAAAACCGGATCGAAATATATAGCTAAATAACGTTTGTTGAAAATATGCAAAATCCAAACTATAAAATTTTTAACAAATCGAATTTTTATAATTTTATTTATTTTCTGTATCAGGTATATATTCATTTTATAATTTTCAGTATTAGTATTTTCTTATGTCATTAAAAAAATAAAATCAAACTGAGCAATTCTAACACAACTACGAATGATTTTATTATTTACAAAAAGCAACAGAATACAAAGATAATAATTTTAAGTTTAATATATTGTTTTTCCAATCAAGATACACATATAAACCTTTTCTTAAAAAATCAGGGGTTCTGATTCGCTAAAAGTGGAATTAGAACCAAAAGTTTTTTATGTAGCTGAAGTAAGATTGAAAAAAAAAATGTACTTTTACAAATTGGAAATAATAAAGAGTTATGATATTTAGGTGCTTGATTATCAGATGTTGATATGAGATGAATTTCCAGCCGGCAAGAAAAAATATAACACAATGATAAATAAATGGATTTTAAACGCCCTTGATGAACAACAAATTGAGATTAAAAATAAGTTAGCAGAAGAATTAAGTATTAGTCCAATATTAGCCCAATTGTTGGTTCAAAGGGAAATTTACACCTTTGATGATGCACGGAACTTTTTCCGTCCTGATCTTTCCAATTTGCACGATCCGTTTTTAATGGCCGACATGGATAAAGCTGTCGATAGATTAACGCAGGCCATGCAAAACAACGAAAAAATTTTAATTTATGGTGATTATGACGTTGATGGAACTACTTCTGTTTCATTGGTTTATAAGTTTCTACAGCAATTTTCGAGCAATATAGATTTTTATATTCCCGATCGTTATTCTGAAGGT
Source organism: uncultured Paludibacter sp. (assembly GCA_964396705.1). Lineage (GTDB taxonomy): Bacteria > Bacteroidota > Bacteroidia > Bacteroidales > Paludibacteraceae > Paludibacter. The sequence goes on along the minus strand of CAYNHC010000081.1, from coordinate 2,605 downwards.
TACGGGATTTCGATACAGGGAATTGATTTTGCTGCCGATAACGATTTCAAACTTATAATTGCACTCGATTGTGGCATTAAAGCCATTGAAAAAGTAAAATACTCCAATAGTAAAGGTGTTGATTTTATTATCTGCGACCATCACACTCCCGATAATGAACTACCACCGGCTGTTGCAGTACTCGATGCAAAACGCGACGATTGTAACTATCCTTACAAGCATCTTTCGGGCTGTGGTGTAGGATTTAAGTTAATGCAGGCATTTTGCATCCGCAATAACATTGATTTTGCCCAGCTAACTCCCCTACTCGATTTTTTGGCTTTAAGCATTGCATCGGATATCGTACCGATAACAGGCGAAAACCGTATTCTTGCATTTTTTGGATTGAAACAAATCAATACAAATCCAAGTGTGGGAATTAAAGGCATACTCGAAGTTTGCGGTCTCACTGAGAAAGAAATAACAATAAGTGATATCGTTTTTAAAATTGGTCCGCGTATCAATGCTTCAGGTCGCATGAAACTTGCTACCGAAGCTGTTCAGTTATTAGTTTCGAGCAATCCGGCATTTGCGAAGGAAAAAAGTGATACGATAAATGAATACAACAACGACAGGAAAGATCTTGACAAAAATATTACCGACGAAGCAATCAGTTTAATCAGTTCAGATCAGAGGTATGCAACCCGCAAATCGCTGGTTGTTTATAAACCTGACTGGCACAAAGGAGTTATAGGAATTGTGGCTTCAAGGTTATCGGAAGAGTTTTACAAACCGTCCATTGTACTTACCAATTCAAATGGGCTTGCATCCGGTTCGGCGCGTTCGGTGCCCGGTTTCGATATTTACAAAGCCATCGAGTCATGTCGCGATTTACTTGAAACCTTCGGAGGACACATGTATGCAGCAGGACTTTCGATGAAGGAAGAAAATGTCAATATCTTTACGGAACGATTTGAACAATTTGTATCCGAAAACATTCTCGAAGAGCAAACATATCCTCAAATTGACATAGATGCACTCATTGAATTCAAGGATATCACTCCAAAATTCTTCAGGGTCTTAAAACAGTTCGGACCTTTTGGACCCGGCAATATGAAACCCGTTTTTGTTTCTAAAAAAGTTTTTGATTTCGGCACAAGCCGTTTAGTGGGAAAAGAACAAGAACATCTAAAACTTGAGCTTATAGATTCAAGCTCGGAAAACGTTATGAATGGAATTGCTTTCAGAATGCATGAGTTTAACGATCATTTAAAAGCATTAAATCCTTTGGATATTTGTTATACGATTGATGAAAATACTTTCAACGGCAATACCAACATTCAGTTGATGATAAGGGATATCAAAATTGAAGGCGAAGATTAGAATTCATTATCAGTCAAAAAAAACAGCGGTTGAAGTTCAACCGCTGTTTTTTTACATATCTGGTTCATCAGTTACGATAATTTCCTGTTTTATTTCCGCATTATCGATTTCCGGTGGAGTTTCTTCTTCTTTTAACACATATCGTTTATAGTACGAAATAACCAATGTAGTGAGCGGAAGGGCAATAATAAGTCCAATGATTCCCATAAGCGAACCCCAAATTGATAGTGAAAGTAAAATCAAGGCAGGATGCAATCCCGTAACTTTTCCCATGATTTTAGGCACTAAAAACAAATCCTGTGTACCTTGAACAATTATAAAAACCACTACCAAACCTACCATTATCGATAAAAAACTGTTACCCGTTTCAACAGACTGAAGAAAACCAAGCAGCAATGCCGGAACTACAGCAATTGTTTGTAAGTATGGAACAAGATTTAAGACTCCAACAAATAACCCGAAAACAATTGCCAATGGTAAACCAATAATACTAAAACCTATCGCAAACATTATCCCTACAATTAAAGCAACCAAAGCCTGTCCCCGAAAATACCTGTTCATTCCAATTTCCATGTCTTTAATTATTCCCGTAATCAATGGTCGGTATTTTATAGGAATGATTTCGGATATTCCATCAGTGATTCTTTTATAATCGACAAGAATAAAAATAAGATAAAGAAAAATGATAAAAACAACTGTAAATCCAAGAATTAAACTTAATGATCCATTTAACAGCATCCAAAATTGCGGAGCTATTTTTTTAAGGGCTGCCATAATATTTTCATCAGCCAAAACCGACTGAAAATCAAGTTCTGACAAATAATCACGAATCTGATTCTGCCAAACAACGGGCAATAAAGTATCCACATTAATGCCTTGCGCATAAAGGTTAATAATTTCGGTAAGTTTGGATACTTCCTTAGCAATATTAGGTATAAGCAATATTATAACCCCTGTGAGTATTCCTCCCAAAACAGTTAATGCAGTGACAATGGATAAAATCCGGTTTTTAAGTCTCAGTTTAAACTGAAAAAAACTCACGATAGGATCGAGCATATAGGCAAGTAAAAGAGCAATAAAAAAAGGCAATAAAACATCGCTCAAACGCTTAACCAATAAAAAAATGAGTAGTAAAACTGTAAATCCGATAATAATGCGTACTACCCGATCAAAAGTATAGGGTTTTGTTGTATCCATAGTTTTAAAATTTACGATTTTTCAGTTACAATTTCAAATTTCTTAA
>CAYNHC010000080.1:9230-13584 GCA_964396705.1 uncultured Paludibacter sp. | reverse complement strand
TAATTTTTTTACTTCGTCGGGCATTTCAGGCATTCCATCCTGAGATGGAACATCTCCAAATCGCATAAAACCACCACTGGTAAAATCGGTGCCGAAAATGGCTTTATAAAATATGAAAGCAGCTTCAGTTTCACTTTCAAAATTAAGATACGTACTGACTTTTGACATAATTATTCTTTTTATTGTTTAAACTCTTACAAAACTTTCAAACATTTGAATAATAAAAAAGGTTCAAATACTGCTTTTTTAGGTAGATATTGTTACCAATGTTAGTATTCAATGTTTCTGAGAAGAAAGACATTTTGGCTTGTAAATGATTGAATGTCATTTTGTTGAATGTAGTATTCTGATCTCATTTTGATTGTTTCAGAAGTAGATGAAACGCTAAACTTGAAACAATCCATTCTTCAATAATTGTTTCTCCTTCAAATCGTGTTACAACTATTTCATTCCAGCTAACTTTTTTCATAGTTGCAGGAATGCCATTTAAATTCGATTTATGCGTTCCACTAAAAGTTCTTTGCCAGGTTATAATATCTTCAGTTTGGGAGAGGAATTCAATATGTGAAATTTTTAGATCAGGAATGGCGGTTCTAAGTTGCCCGATAAAACGTTTTATAAATTTCTGACCTTTGTGTGTTTTATCTCCATCATGTACAACATAATCCGATGCAAAAACTGATTCAACAATTTCTACATTACCAAGCTCAAAGAGCTGTTCTGCTACATAAAATATTTGTTTATCTTTTTTCATATTTTCACAATTTTGTCAAACCGGCTGTCCATGCAAACGCTTAGGTCTGTCGTTATAAATTTACCATTCTTTTGTTTTTGTTTCGTTGAAACCCCAAACAAATATCGCAAATTACACCGCATGGAGCAATACTTGAATTATTCATAATTCATATCAATGTGAAATTTGTACTTTTTTTAAAATTCAGTACCTTTAATCAATTTAAATCTAAATTTGAACTTACCCATTTGGCTGATAAATAAGCCTGAGATTACGATTAATATTCCTGACCATTGAAAAAGTGAAATTGTAGAATTCATAAATAACCACGAAAAGATGGCTGTAAATACAGGAATCAAATTTACAAAAACATTTGTACGTGCCACACCAACTTTGCGAACTACCCAGGCAAATAATACAAATGCTATAACAGAACAAAAAACCGAAAGCATAATCAATGCTCCAAGTGCTTCAGAAGTAACTTGTAACGATTTGATGGTTGAAAAATCGACAATAAAAAATGTAGGGATAAAAAACATTAACCCAATTATGCTTTGATAAAATATAACGTTGAGAATTGAATAATGAGTTGAGATTTTACGAAGTGTTGCCGTATAACAAATGGCTGAAAAAACTGCCAGAAATAATAAAGCCACTCCCCAAGGATTTGCATTTAATCCTCCGCCGGGTTTATAAATTACAACGAAAACGCCACAAAGCGAAATTAATATTCCTAAAATATTGATCCAACCAATTTTCTCCTTCAAAAGAATATATGCTAATATTGGCGCAAAAAGTGGAATGGTAGCAACAATAACTGATGCAGGTGTTGATTCTACCATTGTCAAACCATAAGTTTCGCCAAGGTAATAAACAAACGGTTCGAAAAAGGCCAAAAGGATAAACCACTTGATATCAATGCTTCGTAACCGTTGAAACTTTCCCGTTATTTTTGTGAAAATATAAAGTAGTAACGAAGCAATTATCAAACGCAACGTTATAAGCGTAACGGGATTAAATGATTCAATAGCTACTCTGGTCCAAATAAAAGATACTGACCAAAATATCATTGCAAGTATTATTGCTAAATAAATTTTAAAGTTATGCATTATATAGTGTTACGGATTTAAAAAGAAACATCAAAAGTAGTGAACTTTGCTAACCTGCCAAAATTTGTTGTTATTTTTCAGGATTAAATCTTATGTTGCTTGCAAGTATATTTGTTGTTTTTTGGAAAATAAGATTTCTTTTTGGAATATATACGAGTGTGAAAAGTTTGTAGTTGTACAAAATTTCATAAAAAAAAGTTGCGGAGAATATTTGAAGAGTTCTCCGCAACTTATTAATTATTTCAGGCACTGAAATTTTATATTCAGTGTGTAACTTTTTAAGAGTTAAAAGGTTAAGCTTTTACCTGTAAAATCTGGTCTGCATGGTTTTTTGTGTTGACTTCTTTAGGTAAAATTATGCGTTCAATAATACCATTTTCGTCAATAATAAAAGTGGTTCGGAACATCCCCATATACGAGCGCCCATACATCGATTTTTCGCCCCATGTGCCAAATTGTTCCGATAGTTTTTTTTCGGTATCGGCTATAAGGTTGAAAGGGAGATTTTGTTTGGCTATAAATTTTTGATGAGAAGACGCGCTGTCAGCACTTACCCCAATTACAGCGTAACCAGCTGATTCTAAATCGTTATACGCATCGCGTAAACTACAAGCCTGTGCTGTGCAACCCGGTGTCTGATCTTTTGGGTAAAAATACAATACTACTTTTTTTCCTGCAAAATCCGATAATAGGATTTCTTTTCCATCCTGATTTACTCCTAATGAGGCGGGAGCTTTATCGCCAACTTGTAATGCCATAGTTCTGATATTTTTTAAAATTTTTACGATTTAATTTTTGAAAATATAACGAAACAATGAGTGATTTGTTTAACAATGAGCTGTAAAATTACTAAAAAACAGTTTCGATCAATGCTAAAATCAAACTAATTTGACTCAATCTCGTTATCTTTGTACATTCATCGAAAACAAATAAAATTATGATGTCATTATTAAATAATCGTCGTACAATACGTAAATATACTAACCAACAGGTTTCAAGCGAATTACTGAACGAATTACTAAAAGTCGCAGCACAGTCATCGAATACAGGAAATATGCAGGCTTACAGCGTGGTGGTTACTACCGATTCCGAGATAAAAAAGCAATTAGCGCCAACACATTTCAATCAACCGATGATCACAAACGCACCGGTTGTTTTGACCTTTTGTGCTGATTTTAATCGCTTTACAAAATGGTGCGAACAACGTGATGCTGATCCTGGGTATGATAATTTTCAATCGTTTATGGCTGCTGCCATCGATGCAATCATCTTTGCCCAAACATTTGCTGTAGCCGCCGAAAGTGCAGGACTCGGGATTTGTTATCTTGGCACAACAACATACAATGCCGGTGAAATTATTGATATTCTCAACTTGCCCAAATTAGTTGTACCTGTAACAACCATTACTGTGGGATATCCAGCCGAAATACCTGAGTTAACTGATAGGTTGCCAATGGAATCAGTGGTTCATTTTGAAACTTACACCGATTTTACAGCGAATAAAATTAATGCACTTTACGCTGAAAAAGAAAACAGCGAATTTTATAAGAACTTTGTTGCCGAAAACAAGAAGGAAACATTGGCTCAGGTATTTACGGATGTTCGCTACACCAAAAAGAACAATGAATTTTTCTCAGAAAAATTTCTGAATGTCTTAAAAAAACAAGGATTTTTAGATTAAAACTAACACATTATGTCAACATACAATCAAAAAGAACTTTCAGCTGATGAAAGAAAAGAACTTTTTAAAGTTTTAAATGCGCGATTTGAAAAAAATATGAGTCGCCACAAGAATATTGAATGGGCAAAAGTACAGGCTAAATTAGAGTCAAATGTTGAAAAGCTATGGTCGCTGAATGAAATGGAGCTCAGCGGTGGCGAACCCGATGTGGTTGAATATGATGAAAAAACAGATGATTTTATTTTTATGGATTGCTCACCTGAAAGCCCCAAAGGCCGTAAAAGTTTATGTTACGACCGTGAAGCTTTAAACTCGAGAAAAGAATTCAAACCAGCAAACAGCGCATTGGATATGGCTGCTGAAATGGGCATCGAACTTTTAACCGAAGAACAATACAGGCAACTTCAACAACTTGGTAATTTCGATACTAAAACTTCGAGTTGGATATTAACTCCTGCAGAAATCCGTAAACTTGGTGGTGCATTGTTTTGTGACAGGCGTTACAATCATGTTTTCACCTATCACAACGGTGCCGAATCATATTATGGTGTTAGAGGGTTTAGGGGAATGTTGAGGGTTTGAAAGGTTCCAAGAGTTTGAAATATATAAATCTTATTCCGCTTTCACCACCATCATTTCACATTTTGCACAGTCGAAACGTAATTCATACCGCTGGTCGTTATTTCTAAGGAAAAGCGGCTCCCGGAAAGTGGATTTGTGACCTTCACGCGGACACCATCCCATTTCGTATTTAATACAGTGTTTTGTAAACATCAAAGGAACACCTTCGGCCGCTATCACTTCAAAACCGGGTTGAATTTCCTCCACACC
>CAYNHC010000080.1:0-9130 GCA_964396705.1 uncultured Paludibacter sp. | reverse complement strand
TCGGTAAAAAGCGGTTATATTTTTCACATAATCAGCATCTTTCAGTCGTCCTTCTATTTTGAACGACATAACACCCGCTTGCATCATTTCTTCCAGCGAATCGGATAAATCCAAATCTTTGAGCGAAAGTAAATGTTTGGTTTTTACTAAAATATTTTCATCCGCATCGGTTAAATTATAAGGTAAGCGGCAGTATTGCGCACATTGACCCCGATTGGCGCTACGTCCGCACATGGCCTGACTCATGTAACATTGTCCACTGTAACTCACACACAATGCACCGTGTACAAAAGCTTCGAGCTCAACATTGGTATTTGAAGAGATTTCTGCAATTTGTTTCAACGTTAACTCGCGCGCCAACACCACGCGCGAAAAACCAACATCCTGCAAAAAGCGAACCTTTTCGATGGTTCGGTTATCGGTTTGAGTGCTGGCATGAAGCGCAATGGGCGGTAAATTCATTTTCAAAATACCCATATCTTGCACAATCAGCGCATCGGCTCCTGTGTTGTAAATTTGATGAATCAACTTTTCCGCGTCCGGTAACTGTTCATCTGTAAGTATCGTATTTAATGCTACAAAAATTTTAGAACGAAAACGATGCGCATATTTCACCAGCGTTTCAATATCTTCCATCGAATTTCCAGCAGCTGCGCGGGCACCAAACTGAGATGCGCCGATATACACAGCGTCAGCGCCATGATTGATAGCAGCCAAACCGCATTCAAGGTTCTTGGCAGGGGAGAGGAGTTCAATATTACCCCTAACCCCTAAAGGGGAATTGAAGTTAGTTTTGGTTAATATATTTGATGTTAATTTCATTTTAATTTTATCTACTAATAACACAAATGTATTATTTCTTATCCCCCTTTAGGGGCTAGGGGTTAATGTATTTTCTCCAAATCGTACGGAGTTTCCTGATAAACAAAGTAATTCAACCAATTGGTAAATAGTAAATTGGCATGACTACGCCAACGTACAAGCGGTTCGTTTTCAGAATTATTATCACGGTAATAGTTTTGAGGGATGTTAATAGGCAAACCTTTAGCTAAATCTCGTTTGTATTCAGTGTCCAAAGTCAAAGGTGAATATTCGGAATGACCGGTGATAAAAAACTCACGACCGTTACGTCCCATGACCATATAAACGCCCGATTCAGGCGATTCCGAAAGCAAAGTCAATTCGGGATTTTTAAGTATATCTTCGGCACGTATCTCAGTGTGACGACTGTGTGGAACATAAAACACATCATCGAATCCCCGAAATATCGGATTTTGTGAATCGTGTTTAAAATGCTCAAAAATTCCAAACATTTTAGCTTCAAGCGGATATTTTGGAATGCCATAGTAATGATGCAATCCAGCCTGAGCTGCCCAACAAATAAAAAATGTGGAGGTCACATGTGTACGGGCCCAATCGAAAATTTTAGTGATTTCAGGCCAATAGTTTACATCCTCAAATTCCAATAATTCAACAGGAGCACCTGTAATGATCATTCCATCGTAATTACTCTTGCTTATTTCTTCAAAAGTTTTATAAAATGTCATCAAATGTTCGATGGGCGTGTTTTTCGAAGTATGACTTTCCATATGAAGAAAATCAATTTCAATCTGCAAAGGTGAATTCGATAATAACCGGATTAAATCAGTTTCTGTTGTTATTTTAATCGGCATCAAGTTTAATATTACCAATTTCAAGGGACGAATTTCCTGTGTTGAAGCTCGTTCCGAATCCATTACGAATATATTTTCTTTGCGAAGTACATCGACTGCCGGTAATGTTGTTGGTATATTTAATGGCATGTTTTTTAGTTTGTAAAGTTTGTAAAGTTATAAAGTTCATAAAGTTATAAAGTTTGAATGTTTCCTTCTTTCCTTGTAACTTGTAACTTGTTTCCTTTTTAATAATATTTTCGATATAAATCCCAATAATCAGAACTCCCAATAAAATCGGTGAGAAAATTATTCAATTTTTCTAATAAATGGTTTGAATTTTTATGCACTGCCCAACCATAATTTTGACTAAATCCTAAAGGCAATGAAATGTCAATATTCTGATACTTTTTCTGATATTTTTTAGCAAATTGATAAGGGCAAATTGTATTCTTTATTTTGCCTTCCGAAACCATTTGTATTAAATCCTCAATACTAACATTATTCAACTCTTCAACATGTATTGTTTCAGCCATTTCATCCGAGAGATGTTTTATCCTCATTTTATAGGGCGAATTTGCGGGTAGAAAAATTGTATCGTTTGCCAAATCAGTTTGAGTTAATATAAATTTACTGCTAACACTGTCATTGGCAATTCTTTGCACCAGCATTTGACGGGATGTAAATAATGATTCGGTAAAAGATAATACATCACTGTATTCGGTAGTTATAGGAACAAAATGGGCAATGATATCGCATTCACCTTTTTCTAAACCCTTTATGGCTTCTGCCATGTCATTTTGCTCGGAAATTTGCAATTCAACCCCCAGATTGTCGGCAAATGCCTTAATAATCTCGTATTGAAAACCTGAAATGCTGTCACCAATAAATTCAAAGCCTAAACTACTACTGTCAGTTATCACAGCAAGCCGGCCTTCTTTGAGTACATCTTTTAAATCATGCGGATTTTCAATTTTTAGTTTTTTACAAGAACTAAAAATCACCAAACCAAACAATAAAAATATTGTGAGAATATGTAATACTGATTTAAAATTCATTACTTCGTTTTTATTTGCTGATATGTTCAAAATGAGTCTTAAAAAAGACTACGAAATTACACAATTATTTTTACACTATTTTTTTAATCTAAAAAATCATATCAAAAATAATTAATTCAATCGATAATATATTAAATTATCAATTCATTTTCAATAGATTAAGAATAATTTGTAAATTAATAACGATTTTCAATTTTTTCAATGATTTCATCCTGTTTCAGAATAAATGTATCTTTGTAGTTCAAAATTTAAAAAGAAACATAAGCAATGACATATATAAGAAAACCGGAATGGTTAAAAACTAAAATGAAAAGCGATGTTCAATTCGCTCACGTTCATAACGTTATAAAACAAAATGGACTTCACACCATCTGCACAAGTGGACGATGTCCGAATTTGAGTGAATGTTGGAACAAAGGTACTGCCACATTGATGATACTTGGGGAAATTTGTACCCGGTCGTGTAAGTTTTGTAACACTTTAAGTGGAAAACCGTTACCACCTAACGCCCAAGAACCGCTAAAAGTAGCTGAATCAATAAAGCTTATGAATTTAAAACATGCTGTGGTTACATCTGTCGATAGAGATGATTTGCCTGACAAAGGTGCCAATCATTGGGCTGAAACAATTCGTGCCATAAAAACAGTAAATACCGGAACTACACTCGAAGTTTTAATCCCTGACTTTGATGGAAAACATGAACTGATTGATTTTATTATTAATGAAAAACCGGATATTATTTCACACAACCTGGAAACAGTACGGAGACTTACGCCACTTATCAGAACGAAAGCTAAATATGATACCAGTTTAAAAGTGCTGGCTCACATTGCATCGAGAGGAGTAGTTGCCAAAACGGGTATTATGCTCGGATTGGGAGAAACTAAAGCCGAGGTACTTGAGTTAATGGATGATGCACTTGCTGCTCATTGCTCGATTATTACAATAGGTCAATATATGCAGCCATCGCGAAAGAATGTTGCTGTTACAGAATATATTACACCTGAAGTTTTCGAAGAATACAAACAAATTGCGCTGAATAAGGGATTTCGAATAGCAGAAAGCGGACCTTTTGTTCGCTCATCTTATTGCGCCGAAAACCATATTCTTTAAAGACTGTTTGAAGAATTTGAAGAATTTGAAGAATTGAAAGTTTGACGTTTCATGTTTCATGTTCGACGTTTGACTTTCAATTTTCTCAATTTCTTATTTTCCTATTTTCTAACAACATACACCTGCCCAGTTTCGTAACGGATTACATTTACAGTAGTTCCTTTCTCGATAAATCCTTCTTCAGAAACTGCATCATAAGTTTTTCCTTCAATTTGAATTTTGCCTGATGGGCGCAATACAGTAGATGCAATACCGGTTTTCCCAACAATTTCTTTAATTTCAACCGGAACACCAATATATCCGGATTTATTGTCGAGTGTTTTTTCCAGTGCAACCCGCTTGAAAATACCTTTTGTTCCAATTTTTGCGCTCAAATATATTATTAATCCGAACGAAAGAGCCATTCCGCCAATTACTGTCATCAATGCTTTACTTATTGCTTTATTTTCAACAGGTTGAAAATTGAAATCTACATTATTGAGTAAACTCAAAGTAAGACCTGCAACTACAAGTACAATTCCCGAAATGCCTGTTACTCCAAATCCGGGCACCACAAAAATTTCTAACCCGATGAGAATTATTCCGATAATAAATAGCAGTATTTCCCAATTGGCTGCCAATCCATCGATATACAAAGGAGCGAAATACAAGATTCCGGAGAGAACGGCTACAGCTAAAGGAAATCCAATTCCGGGTGATTGAAGTTCAAAATAAATGCCTCCAATTATCAACATGATTAAAATTCCCTGCAGCACCGAACTCATTAAAAATCCTTTAATATTATCCCATGCCGTCGGATTAAATGTTTCAATCCTATAATCGGTTATTTTTAGATGAGTTTCAATAACTTCATTTATATTTTCGGCCAAACCCTCACAGTAATTATGCTTTGCAGCTTCCAAAGCGGTAAATGTCAATGTTTTACCTGAGTCAATTAAACCGGGGATGACTGTTTTATCATCAACCATTGCTTCAGCTATCAGTGGATCGCGCTTCCATTTGATAACAGTATCTTTTCCGTTAATGATAGTGTCCTTTCCATGAGCTTCGGCTGTAGCGCGCATCGTTGCCCTCATATACGATTGATATTTGTCAGGCAATTTTTGTCCTGACTGATCAACAACTGTTGCGGCTCCTATACTTGAACCCGGGCGCATAAAAATTTTGTTACATGAAATGGCAATTAATGCCCCTGCCGAAGCAGCATTATTGTCAATAAAAACATAAACAGGTTTTTTGCTGTTTAATATCTTTGTTCTTATAGAATCGGCATACAAAACTTCGCCACCATAAGTGTTCATATGTATAATAATTGCATCCGATTTTATTGAATCGGCTTCGATAAATCCGTTTTTGATATAAAGCCAGGTTGTGCTTCCAATTTCTTTTTTCAAGTCAATTTTATAGAAAACTTTTTCAGCTTTCAGACCAAATAAACATATTGTAATAAATACAAATGTGAAAATTATATAATTATTTTTCATTTGATAAAATATTTTTTTCAAAAGTAATAAAATAAAAAAAAATCACGTATATTTGTAACGAAAATCTAGAACAAAATTTTCGAAGGAGCTCTTATAAATTTCATTATTCAGTATAGACAACTGACAATCAAATACTTGTTTCAACAAAGGAAATTTTTTTAAAAATTCCGTTTTAGATGAACATTAACTATTAAGCAATCATAATGCTTAATAGTATTTATTCACACACAAACAAAAATTAGGTATGACAAATGTTCACATTGAAAATGAATTGTTAGCGTTGCAAAGTAACATGCGTAATTTTGCTTTTTCTCTTACATTGAATCGTGAGGAAGCGAACGACTTGTTACAGGATACAACACTAAAGGTATTGGATAATCAGGAAAAGTTTACTGATAATGTCAATTTCAAAGGTTGGGTGTTGACGATAATGAAGAATATTTTTATTAATAATTATCGTAAAATTGTACGAAACCAAACTGTTTTTGACAAAACCGAAGACTTACACCTGCTTAATCTGCCTCAAAACTCAGGGTTCGATAGTCCCGAAGGTTCGTATGCTATAGGCGAGATAACCAACAGCATTCAGGCTTTTGCAGATGAATACCGAATACCTTTCTCAATGCATGTTCAGGGTTATAAGTATGAAGAAATAGCTGAAACCATGAATTTACCCATTGGAACTGTTAAAAGCCGTATTTTCCTTGCACGCAAGCGATTGCAGGAACAGCTGAAAGATTACAGATATTAATTCAATAAATTTTAAAAAACCGAAGAACATTTCTTCGGTTTTTTTTGTTAAATAAGTTAAATGAGAAATTATTTTCCACTTTCACTTTAACAGTGTAATCTGTTATTTTTTCAATTCATTCCGTTAAAATATTTTGGATTTTAAAAATGATTATCAATGAATACAGCGATAGTAATGCTTGGAGCTAATATAAATCAGGAGAATAATCTGATTTTAGCAAAAGAGAAATTAAATGAGTTTTTTGAAGTCCTCGACGAAAGTGCGATACTTATTACTAAACCCATTGGTAAAAAATATAGTACAGATTTCCATAATCAGGCGCTTAAATTAATTTCGGACGATACTTATAAAGAAGTTGTACGCATTTTTAAGAATATTGAGAATGATATGGGTCGGTCGTCGTTAACCAATCAGCGTGGAGAAGTTCCGATTGATATAGATTTGATATTTTGGAATGGTGTTCAGAAAAGGGGTGATTATGATCGTTTTCCTTTTGTGAAACAATGTGTTGATGAAATTAAAGATAACATTGAGCTGACAAGTTAGTGGTTTGAAGATAAAAGGCATGCCTTGTTTGTACAGGGTTTGAAATTAAGAAATTAAGAAATTAAGACAATAAGAAAGTCTGATGTTTGAAAGGTTTGAAGTTTGTAGTTTTTATTTTCTTGCTTCGCTATTTACATGACTACTTTTATCCTTATTTCCTTGTTTCCACGTCAATTTGTTTCCCCGTTTTCCTGTTTCCTCGTTTCGTTTAAAAAATATTTGAGTTTTCATAATTTTTGAGTAGTTTTGTGGTTTTCCCTTTCAACAAAGACAACTAAATAAACTCATTAATAATTATGAAACATTTCCCTCCATCAGAACTGATAATAAATAGCGATGGAAGCATTTTCCACCTACATTTAAAACCAGAACAATTAGCAGATAATATAATTCTTGTAGGCGACCCTGACAGGGTGGCTTTAGTGGCAAATTATTTTGACACACAGGAATGTTCAGTTTCAAGTCGCGAATTCAATACAATCACAGGTACTTACAAAGGAAAACGTATTTCAGTAATTTCAACAGGAATAGGTACTGATAATATCGACATTGTAATGAATGAATTGGATGCACTTTCCAATATTGATTTAATTACCAGAACCGAGAAACCTGAGTTAAAACAGTTGACAATTATAAGAATCGGTACTTCCGGTGGTATGCAACCTGATCTTCCACTGGGTAGTTTTCTGATATCCGAAAAATCGATAGGCTTTGATGGAATGCTGAATTTTTACGCGGGTCGTGATTCGGTAAGTGATTTGAAATTCGAGGAGGCAATGAAGAAACATCTTGACTGGAATTCTCAACTGGCAGCGCCATATGTAGTGGATGCCGATAATGAATTGGTAAACAGAATAGGTAAAGATGATATGTTGCGAGGTGTAACAATTTCAGCTAATGGATTTTACGGACCGCAAGGTCGCGTACTTCGTATAAATTTAGCTGATATGCAAATCAATGACAAAATTGAAAGTTTCCGATATGGTAAATATAAAATTACTAATTACGAAATGGAAGGTTCTGCAATAGCCGGATTAGCTAAACTCATGGGACATAAAGCGATGACTGTATGTTGTATTATTGCCAATCGTCGTGTGGAAGCTGCTAACACCGATTACAAACCTTACATTGAAAAGTTAGTTACAACTGTACTTGAAAGGATATAAAACCTTTATCCCTCAAGGAACAAATGGCAATTCACATACTTAAATTTAATTGATTATGAAAAATATTTCAACCAACGAAAATATGATTAAATCTTCTTCAGGGTTAAGGGGTTCAACAATTGCTGCAATATCTACAGCTCCGGGTGTAGGTGGAATTGCTGTGTTACGTGTTTCAGGAATGAATGCCATCGGAATTTGTGCAAAAATTTTCAGATCCCCCAAGAGCGATTTTGATTTGAATAATTCTGAAGCAAACAGAATTTATTTTGGAAGCATTGTTAGTGCTGAAAATGAAATAATTGATGAAGTAATCCTTTCAATTTTCAGAACGCCACATTCATTTACAGGTGAGGATGTAGTTGAAATTTCTTGTCATGGATCAATTTATATTCAACAGCGAATTTTACAATTGCTTGTTGAACAAGGTTGTGTACTTGCATCGCCAGGTGAGTTTACTCAACGTGCATTTTTGAATGGGAAAATGGATTTATCTCAAGCTGAGGCTGTTGCCGATTTGATTGCTTCTTCTTCGGCGGCTTCACATCGTATAGCCATGAACCAAATGCGTGGTGGTTTCTCCGAAGAACTTAAAAGACTTCGAACCCGATTGCTTGATTTTGTGTCGCTTGTTGAACTTGAACTTGACTTTTCGGAAGAAGATGTGGAATTTGCGGATCGATCACAACTTAAAGCATTGTCTTCAGAAATTGAACAGGTAATTTCAACGCTTTCCAATTCGTTCAATGTTGGAAATGCAATAAAAAACGGAATACCTGTTGCTTTAGTTGGTGAAACGAATGTAGGTAAATCTACTTTACTGAATTATTTGCTTAACGAGGAGAAAGCCATTGTATCCGAAATACACGGTACAACTCGTGATACTATCGAAGATTTGGTTAATCTGGGTGGAGTTACTTTCCGTTTTATTGATACAGCCGGAATACGTAACACGAAGGATAAAATTGAAAGCATGGGAATTGAACGCACTTACCAAAAAATTGAACAAGCTTCTATAGTATTATGGATTGTAGATTGTACACAGGTAAGTGAACATATCGAATGGCTTACCGAAAGAATTGCAAAGCGTGCCGCAGGGAAAAAGGTGATACTCGTTTTCAATAAAATAGACAAAATTCACGGCGAGGAAATGGAAGTTTTGGGTCAGCTTTTTGAACAATTTGAAGGTGAACGGTTATATATTTCAGCAAAAAAGCGTATTAACACAGACGAACTTGAAAAAGCACTGTTAAATGCAGCTCAACTTTCTGATATTCAACCCGGTGATGTGGTTGTAAACAATGTTCGTCATTACGAATCATTACAAAAAGCATTAACAGCTATTCAAAGAGTTTCAGAAGGT
>CAYNHC010000079.1:0-13681 GCA_964396705.1 uncultured Paludibacter sp. | reverse complement strand
AGCAATATGGATCTTTTAGAATTTTACAAAGATAAACCTTATAAAACAGGTATTGCACTCAGTGGTGGAGGCATAAAGGGGCTATGCCACGCAGGTGTATTGAAGGCGCTCGAAGAAAAAAACATTAAACCTGACATTATTTCAGGTGTAAGTGCAGGTGCGATTGTAGGCGCTTTATATGCCGATGGATATTCACCGGATGAAATTGCAAATTTCTTTGAGGATATAAGTTTTCGGCAAATGACAAAGTTACGTGTTCCTAATGGTGGATTGTTCAGGATTGATGCCTTTGAAGATTTTTTGTATCGTACTTTACGTGCAAAAACATTTGAGGAGCTAAATATTCCGTTACGGATTGTTGCAACAAATCTCGATAAAGGTCAGAGTGAAACTTTTAGTTCTGGAAATTTAATCAATCCGATTATTGCATCATGCAGTGTACCTGTTTTGTTTATCCCCAAAAAAATAAATGGTGTAAATTACGTAGATGGAGGTGTTCTGAAAAATTTTCCTGTCTCGATCATTCGCGACGATTGCGAAAAAGTGATTGGCATTAATGCGAGTCCATTGGTAGCTGATGAATATAAACTATCGCTTATGAATGTTGCATCGCGCACTTACCATTTCATGTTTAAAGCAAACATTATTGGCGATAAAGAAATGTGCGATTTATTGATTGAACCTGTAGATATGGGTAATTACGACACCTTTGATATTGATAAAGGCCACGAAATTTTCGAACTTGGTTACCGAGACGGAAAAGAAATGTTAGAGTCAAAATTGATTTTATAAAAAAACAGCAATCCTGATATATTTGAGAATAGTCAAAAAAAAGGCTGATACAGCAATTTTCGACAATAATTAAGTATTTCTTAATAAATTAAGAAAGATTTACGTCAATTCTATACCCGATTGCCAAATTTTCATTACTTTTGTAGTCGAAAAAGAATAATAAACTCAAAAACACCGTCAAAATTATGTTTCCAGTATCTGATCGATTAGCAGCGCTTTCACCTTCTGAAACGTTAGCCATGTCGCAAAAAAGCAATGAGTTAAAGGCTCAGGGTATCGATGTAATAAATCTGAGTGTTGGTGAACCCGACTTCTATACACCAGATCATATTAAAGAAGCAGCTAAACAGGCAGTGGATAATAACTTTTCGTTTTATTCACCAGTACCCGGTTATCCTGCTTTGCGTAATGCTATTTGTGCTAAATTAAAATCTGAAAACAATCTGGAGTATAAACCGGATCAAATTGTTTGTTCCAATGGAGCCAAACAATCAGTTTGTAACGTTATTCTGGCAGTCATCAGTAAAGGTGACGAAGTAATTATCCCTGCCCCTTATTGGGTAAGTTATCCAGAAATGGTAACATTGGCTGATGGAAAATCTGTAACAATATATGCAGGCATTGAGCAGGATTTTAAAATTACACCTGCACAGTTAGAAGCTGCTATTACGCCAAAAACCAAAATGATTATTCTTTGTTCACCTTCAAACCCTACCGGAAGTGTTTACAGCAAAGAAGAACTGAAAGGGATGGCAGATGTTTTGGCAAAATATCCTAATATAATCATCGTTTCAGATGAAATTTACGAACATATCAACTACCTCGGCAGCCACGAAAGTATTGCACAATTTGAAAACGTTCGCGAACGCGTTGTGATTGTAAACGGAGTTTCAAAAGGTTATGCAATGACTGGCTGGCGTTTAGGTTGGATTGCAGGACCAAAATGGATTGCTTCGGCGTGTAACACTTTGCAGGGTCAATATACTTCTGGACCATGTTCAGTTACTCAAAAAGCAGCTGAAGCCGCTTATACCGGCGATCAATCATGCATCGAAACAATGCGGGTTGCTTTCGAACGCCGCAAAAATTTGGTTGTTGATTTAGCTCGTCAAATTCCGGGATTAAAAGTAAACGATCCTCAGGGAGCTTTCTATATTTTCCCAGATGCAAGCCATTATATCGGAAAATCGTTCAATGGAAAAAAACTTGAAACTTCTGGTGATTTAGCTTTGTATTTACTCGAAGAAGGTCATGTGGCCTGTGTGGGTGGTGGTGCTTTCGGTGCTCCCGACTGTATTCGTCTCTCGTATGCAACTTCCGACGAAAATCTTGTAAAAGCCCTGGGTTGGATCAAAGAAGCATTGGCCAAACTGGATTAATAAATTAGATAAACAAACTTGAAAAACCCTGTTGCAGACTTGCAACAGGGTTTTTCATTTATTTTAAATACAACATTACAAATCTAACGATAAACTATTCGAATCGTGTTTGTGAATCAATTTACGCCTTCGGTTTGTAAAAAACTTTGGGCGAATGAACACACCTATGAATAGCGTGAAATAGGTTATTCCCTTCTGAGTTCCTAAAACCATATCAATTTGCATTAATAAGAAATATAAAATAAAAAAATACAGCAACATGTAATTTTTCTCTTTAATAATATAATACAATAATGCTCCCATTAGCACACAAAAAACAATAAACCCGGGAATTCCCAAATGAAATAATTCTCCAATAATCTGGTTATGTGCAGATTGGTGTTCAGTATTAATTACTCTCATTGCTCCGGTTCCTGTTCCTGTCCAATAATGATCTTTAATATACGATACCATAATTTGGGTTTGCTTCAATCTTGCCTGATCCGAGAAATATTCTTTATGAGTACTATATATAAAAAAATATATTATAAAAAGACTTACTATTGATAATCCAATTAAACTATATAGCAGTTTTTTCTTTTTTCTTAAAGCAATAAGTAAATTAATAAAAATAGCAAAAGGCATTAATATCATTCCAATTCTACTTTGCAACACAATGATTAGAACACTTGCAGCTATTGTATAAAAAATCATTTCGAATGTGGATATCCGAAATACATTACTTTTCTCTGTTTTCCATAAATAAAATCCCACACCATACATTAAACTCAAAATAAAAGAAATAAATGAGGGATGATCATATCCACCCCAGCCTAAAATTAAATTATAGTCATTCCATGGGAATATGTTTGTTCCAAAATACCCCTTTTTAAATCCAAAACCAACTAAAAGAGACTTATGGTGAAAATATACCTGATATAGGTACGCAATTATACCCATAAGTATAAAAACCAGTAAAAACCTGAAAAAAAATCGTAGGATCTTATTTCTATCCTCTTCACTAATAATAAAACAACTAAATGCAAGTGGTAACAAAATGAATGAAACGCCTTTGCCTACAAATTTAAAACCAAGACCAAAATCAATAGACCAGATCAACCCGATAAGTTGAAAAATGAAATAACCTCCAATAAAATAAAACAAGGGATGAGGTTTGAACTGTTTAATTTTTACACCATAATAAATAGCACTAACAACAAACATAACAGTAAAATATCTTGAAACTACTTCACTTAAAACCGTAAATATCAGCATGAAAAGCAGAGATACCAGAACTATACTTTCAAGAGTTAATTTTATCTTGAGAATTTCTTTTCTGAAAAAAAAGATAAAAACAATTGTCTGAACCAAAAAATATATTCCTGCCCAAATTCTTAAAACAGGTTGATTTTGGTCTTCGCTCAAACCAACAATTTTGTCATGTGCAAAGTACGTGAATAACAAGGAAAGGATGAAAACAAAAATTGCTGAAATAGCAAATCGGTTTCCTATTGAAATTTTATCGATCATAAGCTTTCTAAAATATTATTTCTATATTTTTACTTTTTAAAATATCTCCAGTAAATAGGTTACTTGAAAAAAAATTGAAGGGTTGAAATTTATAACAATCATTTAATGGCATTTTTGGTCAAATAACTATAGCAATTACTTATATTAAAGACATTTATATAAATTCAATATTTTATCTGCAATAATATTATCCTTGAATTTTTCGGCATGAATTAATCCCTCCCTTTTCATTGTTTTTTGCAATTCCGAATCAGTTAATATATTCTGGATAGACTGACCAATTTCTTGAATAGTTTGGTGCTGCACATACATACTGTAATCGCCACCTGTTTCTTCAAAACAACTACCTTTCGATGTAATTACAGGTGTTTCACTACAAAGCGCCTCGAGGATTGGAATGCCAAACCCTTCAAAAACTGACGGATAAACAAACAATTGTGCAAGTTGATAAACAGCAGGTAAGTCGGGCGTTTCTACATTATGTAAAAATTGAACCTGCAATGTTAGTTTACGTTTCTCAACCAAATTCTGTAATTCATTTACATAATCCGTTTTACGTCCAATTACCACAAGTGGAATATCTATTTTTTCCTGAAAAATAGCATTTATGATACTTTCAATATTCTTCCTCGGTTCTATGGCACCTACATATAGTATATAATCTTTGGGAAGATTATATTTGCTACTAATGCGTATTTTTTCTTCGCGTGAAATCTGTTTTCTAAAATCATTATTACAACCCTGATAAATTACTTCCACTTTATTGGCATCTGCGCCGAAAAATTCAATAGCATCCCGCTTGGACTGCTCGCTGATGGCAATAATTCTATCGGCTAACCTACATGCTCTCTGAGTTTTCAGAGTTATAATCTTACGGTAAGATGCATTATATAATTCAGGATATCGAATAAAAATAGCATCATGAAAAGTAATTACTTTCTTTACGTTCGTTTTTTCAATTCCAAAGGGTAATTCCTGACTCAATCCATGAAAAATCTCATCTCCACTTTTCACTATCTGATTTTTCATACCATAACTGCGCCATATGGCATTAGGTAAAAACTTATAAATTCCTTCTGGACAAATAATTGTAGTGTTTTCAGGGTTCGTTTTTACATTAATCTTTATGTCGGAGGCGTACAAATGATAACTATTTTCGGGATAATAAGATGAGAGAATGCGAATCAGGTCGCGACTGTAATTCCCAAGTCCACGATGATTACAAAACAAACGCTTAGCATCGTATCCGATTCTCATCAAACTATATGTTTTTTCTGTTCTTAAAAAATTTCCGACTGTATTTTAACATCAACCTTTTAGTTTCTGCTTTATTTGTTTTATTAAGTTCCGAATAGCTTAAAGCTATAGACGATAAAACTTCTTCATTCGCTGCAAGTCGATTGAAATTTTTACAACAATCATTAAAAGTCAGCTTTACCCTAAACTCCATACGGTTAATATCTAAAACACAAAATTCAAATCCGCTTTTCGTCTTCCTAAACAGAATATTTCCGGGCGAAAGATCTTTGTGTAAAATGCCTTTGGAATGCATATATGAAACATATTTTACAAATGCTGGAATAAAACCATTTACAATTTGGTTTCCTTGCATTTGTTCTCTAATATGCGAAAAATTTTCGGCATAACGATTTATAAAGTAAGACTCGCTTAGTAAACCGTTTGATTTAATTTCAATGTACGCAACTGGCTCGGGTGTTGAGACTCCATTATCAAGCAGCTTAAGTGAATATTCATAAGATCGTTGTGCCTTGGATTTTCTGAAAAAAGTGTATGCAATCCGATTTATTAAATGTGGTTGTCTGAAACTTTTTACTACAAATTCATCTTCTCCAAATTGCATTTTTCTTAATTGGTTCCGCGCTTGATAAATAAGTTCTCCTGATTTTTGAAATTCATCCGGTATTTTTTCAATAAATTCTTTTATCGTTTTAAAATCAGGATTTAACACTATTTTCATAGCAAACAACTTTTTATTTTTTCAACAATTATTTCCGGTCTAATCCGGTTCATACAAGCCATATCTCCGCGATAACAGGATTTCTCTCCATAGACTGAACAAGGGCGACAATCTAAATTTATTTCTACTTTATTTTCATCGGGTTGGTTCCAGGCTCCAAATCCAGAATATGAATGTGTCGCTCCCCAAATTGAAACCACTTTTACACCTGCCAGAGCAGCTAAATGCATATTCGCTGAATCCATAGTCAGAATTACATCTAATCTACTCATAAGGTTAATTTCGTCGGTCAAATTATATTTCCCTGCAACAGAAACTACATTTGGATATTTATTCTGCAATATTTGCAACAACTCAATTTCATTACTCCCTCCACCAAAAAGCAACACCTGAAAACCTTCAACAGTCGTTAACAGACGAATTACCTCATCAATTTTATCAATAGGATAAATTTTTCCATGATGTTTTGCAAATGGAGCTATTCCTATTAATTTCTTATTACAATAATCAACTTCCGGAAAACTATTCGTTTCTTTGAGATTTAATTTTAAACTATTTAGTGAATTTATTTTAAATCCCAGTTTTATAAAAACATCACGGTAACGATCCGATGTAGTTGATAATTGTCTGAATAATTTATTGTCTTTACGGGTTAGTTTGCGCTTTTCAGTTCTGCCTTTTCTTATGAATTCCGTTTTTACGCCTAAAGACATAAATAAAATTCGCAGAAAATGCGATCGCAATACAGCGTGTAAATCAGCTATATAATCGAGTTTTATTTTTTTTAATTGCCAAAACAATCTGATTAGTCCACCGATTCCATTAAATTCCTTTTTAAAATCTACTTCAATAATTCTTACCTTTCCGCCCAGCAAACCGAATAAATCTTTAAATCCTTTTTTTGTAAGAACAATTACTTCAATTTGTGGATTTTGACTGATTAATAAAGAAATGACCGGAATAGTCATTGCTATATCGCCAAGAGATGAAAACCGAATAACAAGAATCCTTGACATGACTTATTTCTGGTTGTACAATATCGGATTTAGCGATGGATCGTTGTACATTTTCATTTGTTTATATACTTTCATTACTTTAAATCCGGATTGGTAATCGCTAAGTAATTGTTCAATGGAAGCACTCAAATCTTTCTTTTGTTCCAACAGCACGTTTAATTTTTCAGAACATTGCTTAATATGAATTTCAGATCCATCCTGTCGATTAGCCTCTTCATTCATATGATAAATTTTTAAATGTAGTATGCTGAGTCGGTCAACAGCCCATGCCGGACTTTCAGTATTGAGACTATAATTCTGCTGCAGTTCAATATTTTTGTATTTATCCAAAAAATAACTATCAATCAACTCTACTAAATCGGTTCTATCCTGATTTGATTTATCGATTCGACGTTTTAGAACCAGTGCTTCAGAAGGGTCAATTTGAGGATTACGGATAATATCCTCCAAATGCCATTGCACGGTATCAATCCAGTTTTTTAAATATAAATAAAATTCAATTGTCTTATATTCATAAGGGTTCATTATGTCTGTATCTACACAATCAGTTTTATGATAATCGTGAATGGATTCTGAAAAAATCCTGTTACATATTTCAGTAAAATTCATAGTTAATAAATTACTTTTTAATTAATTTGTTCAGCAATGGAATACTTCTCAGCGGAAAATCTCTTTTTATCAATAAAGTTAAAAACGAAATAAGTAACAAAGTTTTAAGACTTACATTAAGCCATAAGTATTCTGTATTTATAAATAAACTGATTGCAAACAGTATTATTGTTACTACAGTATAAAGTCCGATTGTTTTTAAATCGTAACGAATTGGCATGTATTTTTGTCCATAGATGTATGAAATAATCATCATAACGAAATAGCAAACAAAAGCAGCCCAAGCCGATGCCATATAGCTGAAAATCGGAACAAACACAATATTTATTACCAGCGTAATTATAAAACCTACAATTGAAAAAGCCGCACCGTACATTGTTTTGTCGATAAGTTTGTACCAAAGCGACAAATTAAAGAAAATTCCCTGAAAAATATAAGAAAACAGAACAATAGGAATTACCCGCAATCCCGGCCAGTAATCACTTCTGATCATGTATTTAATTATATCGAGATAAAAAACCATACCAAGAAAAATCAAAAAAGAAGTGATAATAAAAAGCTTCATTGCATCAGCGTACGCTTCTTTACTATCCTTATCTTTATGTTGAGCAAAAATAAATGGTTCATAAGCGTACCTGAAAGCCTGAGTAAACATCATCATCACCATCGAAATTTTAAAACAGGCGCCATAAATTCCCAATTCAGATTTCGCCAGTGCCGGATCAGCAATCAGGTATGGAAATATAATTTTATCGAGCGTTTGGTTCATAATTCCGGCAATGCCAAGAATTAAAAGTGGAAGCGAATAACGAAGCACTTTCTTTATCAGCAACCAGTCAAATTCAAATTTTGCCTTCAAAACATCAGGTAGCAGCGCCAACGTAACAACTACAGTTTGTATCACATTAGCAACAAAAACATAGCCGACGCCATAATGTGGATCGTAAAACCAACTTATTAAACCGGGTGCTTTTACGTGCAACCAGGGACAAATTACAAGGAAGAATATATTGAAAAATATATTAGTAAAAATCATCAGAAGTTTCAATGCGGCAAACTTCATCGGGCGATTTTTAAAACGAAGAAATGCAAAAGGTATAGCCCCGAATGCATCCATCGCAACAACCGATCCCAACATAGCAATAAACTCGGGGTGAGCCGAGTACCCCATTAAATCGGCTATGGGCTGGGCAAAAATAATACAACAAACCGCAAATACAAATGACGTAAAACCAACTGAAATTAAAGTATTTCCATATACTTTATCTGCAATTTCTCTTTGCTTATTGGCAAAACGGAAAAATCCGGTTTCCATTCCGTAAGTCAGAATAACCAATAAAAGTGCTGTCCATGCATAAAGATTAACGACAATTCCATAGTCGGATGACTTTTCGAGCATGAAAGTATAGAGCGGAACTAAAAGCCAGTTCAGAAATTTGCCCAAAATGCTGCTAACACCGTAAATGGCGGTTTCTTTAGCCAGCTTTTTCATTTGTTTTTCAGCCATAGTTAATTTTGAAAGATAAATTAATTTTCTTTTTTACGAAATTTACTGATAATATTATTTATCCATTTCATTTCAGCATTGGGTTCAAAATCCTCTTCGTTCAAATATCCACCATCGAAAAGTAGTTTAATCGCTTCATCTACTTGCTCTTTCCTTACCTGAAGTTTAACGCCGCCATTTACATTGGCTAAATAAGCGCGGTTCATCACTTCGTCTAATGCGAAACACTCAATTCCCATCGATTCGAGATATGCTTTAACCATTCCAAAATCAGTAGAACTGCTAAAAGTTCTGATAGTTACTAATTCGTTCATAGCTTTGTGTGTTTAAACAATTAATTAAATCCCCGCTGATTTTTCAAGGTTTCGTATGCCTCGTTTATTGTCCTGAATTTCTCTGTTGCCGATTTTTTCACATCCTCACCCAGATTATGTACTTTATCAGGATGAAACTTCATGGCCATGCGCCGATATGCTTTTTTAATATCTTCTACAGTGGCTTCAGGTTCAAGTTCAAGCGTTTTGTATGCCCAGTCTTTATCCACATTCTTTACATAAGGAGCTTTCAGCGAATCGAAATCAGGCTGTGTTATTCTGAATATATTACTAATCCGTTCAATAATAACAAGTTCACTTTCGTGTACAAAACCATCCGCATAAGCTATATCAAACAACAAACGAATCAATTGCAGTTTGGCGGAATAATTCATATAGTTATTAATTTGCATTGCGACTTCGGTTTCGTTAATCGGCTGCTCAAGCAAATTTTTAAGTATCTGTAACGCCTCCAATGCTCCTTCTTCTCCAAAATTAGCTACCAGAAATCGCTTTGCAACAGCCAGTTCAGTTTTCTGAACTTTGCCATCGGCTTTCAGAATGCAAGCCATCATTACCAATAAACTCATCTTAAAATCAGTCTCAGTGGTTTGTCGGTTACGCACAGTAGTTTGTTGATTCATAACAACGTTACCCGGCGTATCGAACATAGAACCTACTGCAAAGCCTATTAATGCACCAATCGGTCCGCCAAAAGCCCATCCGAGACCTCCACCAATCCATTTACCAAAACCTGCCATTTTCAAAAAAAATTTAATATGTTTAAAACGACACAAAGATAGATAAATTGTATCAAAAAGTTGTTGTTATCATGAAATGTCATAAAAAAAGCGGATTAAACTCTTTTCATCATTTAATCCGCTTTTTTGTGTTGAAATTCGAAAAACAAAATGCAATAACTATTTAATTTTGAAGTTAGTAAGCATGATGATCAGCATTAATATCGTCAATGTCTGTACGTTTTTTCTCCATTGCACGCCATGCATAAAAAATGTAACCCAAAACAAAAGGAATCATTATGGATACAATTGTCATTGCATTTAATGTAAATTCACTGGACGAAGAGTTAAAAATAGTCAATGAACTTTGTAAATCGGCCGTAGAAGGATAATATGCTGTATTATTATAACCAGCTAGTAATAATAAACTTGTCACAGTCAAAATTGTTCCTGCACCGGCAAACCAAATACCCTTTTTAAACTTTTCGTTCAATACTGTACCAATTATTCCCCAAAGCACTCCAACTACTCCAATAAGGAAAAGTATTAAAACTACCGGCATTTGAATCAAATTGAAGAAGTATTTGTATTTTTCCATGTAAACCTCACCTGTCTCAGGTTTCACAGCAAAACCTTCGGCTAATAAAGTCCAGATTACAAACGTTAGAAAAAAAACAAGGAAAGGTAATGCACTGATTAAAACTGCACTGCGTGAGCGTTTTTCAAGGTTTTCATTTTTAAGTCTGTTAACAAAAAACAGAGACGCCAACGTACGTGAAAGAAAAAATACTGCCAAGCCAAGTAACCAGTTACGAACATTTAACAAGGCTTCCAAACCATGCCATTCGTTAGCCCACTGACTGATTACAGGATTCAGTTGATCGGTGATATTTGCTTTATTTACAGTAAATTCGGACCCTGTAAAGAATGTAGCTATTGCAGCTCCAATCAGAATCGTCCCGAGTAATCCGTTGATAAACAAAAATACGCGATAAGTATTTTTTCCATATAAGTTTCCGGGTTTCGACTGGAATTCATACGATACTGCCTGTATGATGAAACAAAATAATATTGCCATCCAAACCCAGTAAGCGCCACCAAAGCTTGTTGAGTAAAACAAAGGAAATGATGCAAAAAAAGCACCTCCAAAAGTAACTAATGTAGTGAAAGTATATTCCCACTTACGTCCCAAAACATTTACAAGAAGTCGTCGTTCATCTTCATCTTTTGATAATGAAAATATCATTGACTGACCACCCTGTACAAATAATAGAAAAGCTAATATTCCACCTAAAAGTGAAATAATAAACCACCAGTAATGCTGAAGAAATGAATATGTAAGCATAATTTTTTTGAGTTTGATGTATTATGTTTGAAGTTTCTGTAAAATTTCAAACATAATACTGTTTAATAATTATTTAATTATTCGTGACTTGGACCTTTTTTGATTTGCTTTAACAGAATTCCAACTTCGGCAATTAATAAGGCCGAGAACAATGTCAAGAAAAGGAAGAATGTAATTTGTACCGATTGAGTTGAGATAGCTGAAACAGCTGCTTTTACCGGTAATACATCCTGAATAGCCCATGGCTGACGACCAACTTCAGCTACAATCCACCCCAACTGAGATGCTACATAACCTAACGGAATGCTGAGTAATGCAATCCACAATAACCAGTTAAACTTCTCAATATTATATTTTTTACTAAAACTGATGAGTGTAAATATTCCAAAAATTAAAATGAAGTACATACCCAATGTTACCATAATATGGAAGGAGTAAAAGGTAAGAGGTACATTTGGTATGCTTTGTTCAGGCGAATCAAGATATCCATACCCAAAATAATCATAATTCGCTTCTAATTTGGTTTTATGTTCAGCGGCAGCTACAGTATCATTAACTGCTTTTGCTTTTTTATAATCCGACAATGCCTGTTTGGCAATAGTACCTTTTTCGTTTTTTTCAACAAAAGATAAAGCAACTCCATTTTTAGTGGCGTATCCACCCTTGATAATATCGTTTACACCTGGAACAAAAGCATTGAAATCGCGATATCCAAGGAATGATAAAGCTTTTGGTATTCCGATTTTAAAAATGTAGGGATCAACACTATCGTTATACGCTTTTTTATCAGGGTTTAGAACACCAACAGCTACCAGTTCAGCGCCGTTCTGACCATTATAAAGTCCTTCCATGGCAGCCAACTTCATAGGCTGCTCCTGTGCTACATTATAAGCTGAACCATCGCCGGTAGTTGCGGTAAGTATGGCTGCTACCAAACCGAATGTAGCTGCTACTTTTATACTTTTTTTAGCAAAATCAACTTCACGTTTTTTGATAAGAAACCATGCGCTTACACCCAAAGCAAACAAAGCACCAACTATCCAACTTGATACAACTGTATGGAAAAACTTATTGATTGCAAATGGGGATATAATTGCCCAAAAATCAACCATTTCGTTACGCACTGTATCAGGATTAAATTCCATTCCAACAGGATGTTGCATCCATGCATTGGCAACAAGAATCCAAAATGCAGAGATTGTGGCTCCAAGAATTGTGAGCCATGTTGAAGTTAAATGAAAGCCTTTGCTAACCTTATTCCAACCAAAAAACATGATGGAGATAAATGTTGCTTCCATAAAGAAGGCTAAAATACCTTCAATGGCAAGAGGAGCTCCAAAAATGTCGCCTACAAACCAGCTGTAGTTCGACCAGTTGGTTCCAAATTGAAACTCAAGAATAATTCCTGTTGCAACTCCAATGGCAAAGTTAACTCCAAATAATGTCATCCAGAACTTGGTTGCACTTTTCCATTTTTCGTCGCCTGTGCGATAATAAATTGTTTCCATAATGGCCTGAATTATCCCCAAGCCCAGAGTGAGCGGAACAAAAATCCAGTGATACATGGCTGTAAGCGTAAATTGAGCTCTTGACCAATTGACTAAAGATACATCTAATAATTCCATAAATTTTTAATTGTATTAAATTTAAAAGGGTTTTATACGATTTATTTATTAATTAATTCCTGACGCACATGGTTTGCCCTCTCTTCATCTGTGGCAAAATTTGTTTTTAAATAATTAGGAAAGAAGAATGTTTTAAGAATTGCAAACATAATGAAAAGTTTTAGTATCACAATCAACCATAAAGTTTTACCGACTGTCATATTTGAAAAGCCTTCACGGTAAAAATGGTAAAGTTTATATAGGATGTTATTGGATTTCATAATTTCAAATTTTAAGAAAAATTGGTTGTAATTGCAAAAATAATTATAAATTTTTTGAAACAATACATTTTTGGAATAATTTTCAAAAAATAATTTTTGTATAAAAAAACGTCGAAGCATATTTTACTTCGACGTTTTATAAAATAATATTTAAACTCTTAATTTCCTATCTCCGAAAGAAATTTAATTCGCACCAATCGAACTTCAGTTTCGCTAAAATCATCATCGCCTAATTCGTTCAGTGCCGGTTCAATTTTATCTGTTTCAGCTGAGTTGAAATAATCAAAAATTTCGTTCACCCTATCAGGATCCATTACCTCATCGAGAAAATAGTCAATATTAATTTTTGTACCGGAATAAACTATTGCCTCAATTTCATCAAGCAGTTCTCCTATTTCCAGTCCCTTCGCCATTGCAATATCATCGAGAGCAATTTTTCGGTCGATCGACTGAATTATCGAAACTTTAATTTTCGATTTATTCGCCACTGTTCGAACACGCAAATCTTCGGGACGGATTATTTCATTTTCTTTTACATGTTCTTTAATTACCTTTAGAAATTCCTCACCATAACGCTTGGCTTTTCCTGCTCCTACACCCGGAATAT
>CAYNHC010000078.1:0-13857 GCA_964396705.1 uncultured Paludibacter sp. | reverse complement strand
CTGATTTGGATAAAGCTGCTGAATATGCTAAAATGGTGATTGACCAAAGCGGACGAGTTCTTACTCCAACTTATTCTGATATTTTCCGTCTGCAAAATAATTTCAGCGACGAAAGTCTTATTGCCTGGCATTGGACAGTAAGTAATAATTGGACAAGCCAAAATACATTTCAATCTGATTTAGGATTAGCCGGATTTTCTGAATTTGCCGATTCGTGGGGAACCTGGGTAGGTTTAACCGTGGACTTACAAAATGCATTTGGCGAAAATGCTTCCAGTTTGACACGTAACAACAATGATGCACGCCGCAAAGCTACCATGATGATGCAAGGCGATCATTACGAATATTTCTGGGCTGATAAAGGCGGTTTCGACTACGATTGGAAAAAACCAAACTCAAGTGATGGCGCTTTAACTGTTACTTACGGCGTAGGAACAGGATCAAATTGTGTAAAACATTTAGTAGGTGACAATGCAGATCATGTTGCAGGCAGTAAAATGGGAATGAGCCGAATGGCAACTTCATTGAGCACTCACATCCTTCGTTTAGCCGATGTATATTTAATTTATGCCGAGGCTAAATTAGGCAATGCCTCTTCAACTTCTGATGCCGGCGCATTAGCAGCATTCAATGCGGTTCGTGGTCGTAGTGTAAAAAACTATGTAAACAAATCGTCCATTACTTTCGATGATATTTTTAACGAACGTCGTTTAGAGTTGGCTTGCGAAGGTGATTTCTGGTACGATTTTGTTCGATTGAGTTATTACAAAGAATCGGATGCCCGTGCTCGTTTGGCAGCTCAGGAAAGAGGTTACTGGAATGGTTTGGAAGGATTTTACAAAGGTCAGGCCGATGCATCGACTGTAACAATGGGTTCGTGGAAAGTATCTTCATCGAACATTAAGTTCACTATTCCATTTCCAGATACCGATTTGGCAGCTAATCCTCGTTTAAACGAAGAACCTGTGTCGTTTGATTTCAGTTCAATAGGGTATTAAAATATTATTATAAAAGAAAATATGAAAAAAATATATCATTCAATTTTCAAAATCGTTAGCGTAGCATTAGTGCTATTGGCAGTCGTTTCGCTGCCGTCGTGTAACGATAATCCAGATGCTTATGTTACTACTGAAGGAATCCCTACAGTAAAATACGTTCGCATTCCGGATGTGTTAAGTAGCGATTCATTGATCGTTCATGCTTTTATGGGAAAAACTGTTGCTATTGTAGGCGAAAATTTAACAAGCGTTAAAGAGTTGTGGTTCAACGATCAAAAAGCCGTTTTGAATTCAAGTTTAATAACTTCGAATGCGTTAATTGTTGCTGTTCCCAATACCATTCCGGGCAATGTTACCAATAAAATTTACCTTATCAATAAAAACAGCGATACAGTAAAAGTAGATTTTGGTGTGGATGTTCCAAGTCCGCTGTTGTTGAGTGCCGATTGTGAATATGTGGCCGATGGTGGCGAATTTACTATCAATGGAAATTATTTTCTTCCGGTAGATGGTTCTAGTACTCCGGAAGTAATTTTCACGCCTAACATCAAAGCAACTCAGATTGTTTCGTTCGATATCAATAAAATTACGGTAAAAGTTCCTACGGGTGCTGGTGTTGGACCGGTGTCGGTTAAAAGCCGTTATGGAACAACCCGTTCAGGTTTTTATTTCCGCGATAACCGTGGCATTATACTCGATTGGGACAATACCAATGCAAGCGGAGGCTGGCGTTCGGGAGTTATTGGCAATTCAAATCCTGCCGGAATTACAGGAAACTACGTTCGTTTCAAAGGAAATATGACAGCTGATCCAAGTGCAACATGGAACGAAGATGCATTCTCGTTCAACTTATGGGGAACTTCGAATGGTCGTCCACAAGGAGATTTATTTGATATAGAGCCTGCTAATGCACTATTAAAATTCGAAGTGAATGTAGTAAATGCCTGGAAAAGTGGATCGATGCAAATGATTTTTACATCATGGGCAACTTCGGGTACAAACGGTTATTTAGCTGATGGAACAACGCCAAGAGGATTGTGGACACCATGGAAAGCCACCGGAAGTTTTCAAACCAACGGCTGGATTACAGTTACTCTTCCTATTAAAAACTTCAAGTATGCTCACACTGGAGCAGAATTAAAGTTGGCTGATAAAGGAAATTTCGGAGGGTTGACATTCTTCTTATGGCATGGTGGCGATGATGCCAAAGGAGCTGATTGCTCACCTGAAATTTGTATCGACAATATTCGTGTCGTACCTGCAGAATAATTAGTTGAAACATTTATAAATAATATAAAAATATGCGACACAAAATAAACAAATTCCTTTATACAAGTTTTGTAGCTTGTATGTTAATAGGTGGACTGTTTTTTAGCTCATGCGACAGAACAGAAGAAGATTTGACTACCGTGAAGTTAAGCGTTTTCGGCCCATCGCCAGCCTTGCGCGGTGGTGAACTAAAATTTATCGGAACCAATTTGGATAAAGTAACAGCGGTAATTATTTCTCCTAATATCGAAGTAACTACTTTTGTATCGAAAACAGCTACAGAAATTGTTATGACTATTCCGCAAACAGCCGTTCCCGGAGTTGTTAAGTTAAAAACTCCTCAGGGAGACATTGAAACAAAAACTCCACTTACATTTTCGGAGCCAATTTCAATTTCAACAGTTGCTCCGGCTACAGTAAAAGCCGGTGATAAATTCACTATCAATGGCGATTACCTGAATCTGATTGCTCAGGTTATTTTTGCCGAAGGTGTTACTGTGGATAGTGCTAACTTTATAAGTCAGTCACGTTATAAAATTGAAGTAATAGTGCCTGCCGAAGCAAAAACCGGCAAAGTGATTGTTTCGAACGGACAGGAAATTCCTGTAATGGTTTATACAGCTACCGAAGTTCAGGTAACATTGCCTGCAATAACTTCAATTGCGCCAAACCCTGTAAAACCGGGTGCAAATCTGACTATAACCGGAACAGATTTTCAATTGGTAAAATACCTGGTTTTCCCGGATAATTTAAAAGTAGAAACATTTACAGTAAATGGGGCGAAAACAGAGATTACAGCTATTGTACCTGCAACTGCAAAAGAAGGGAAAGTAAAAATAGTTGCATTCTCAGGAGTTGAAATATCTTCTTCTGATTTACAACTTATTGGCCCTGCCATTACATCTGTTAGTCCTAATCCGGTTAAAAACGGTGCAACTATCACTGTTACTGGTACTAACCTCGACTTAGCGACTACTGCAAGTTTTGGTGGTATTGAAGGCGTTATTTTAAGTCAATCGGCTACACAGGTTGAACTTTCAGTACCCTTAACAGCAAAAGAAGGCACAATAGTTCTTAGTACGCATTCGGGCAAAACAGCCGAAAGTGCAGTTGTGAAATACATAGCTCCAACAATTACCTCAATTGCTCCAATGGCATTGATGGCTGGTGGCGATATTACCATTACCGGTACTGATTTGGATTTGGTTCGTAAAGTTAAATTTGTAGGTGGACTTAGTGTTGATGTAACTCCTGTTTCAGCTACCTCATTTACAGTTACAGTACCACCGGCTTGTGTTGGTACAGCAGCTATTACTTTAGAAACTACAAATGGCACTGAGGTTACTTCTGCTGATCAACTAGTTGTGGAAGCAGCAAATAAACCAGTAATAACCAGTATTCCATCGTCGGTTAAACCAGGTGCAAAATTATTAATTCAAGGAACAAAACTGAATTTGGTAGAAGCCATTTATTTTCAGAACGATGTAAAAGCTGTTCTTTATGGTGTACGTACAGAAACTTCGATTGAAGTTTATGTGCCAGAAACTGCCAAAAAAGGCTCGGTAACACTGAAACTTGTTGCTTACAATGGTGATGAAGTAGTATCGCCTGTATTTACTATTTCCGGAACTGACCCTGTAGTTGATGCATCTTATGTTTATTTCAACTTTGATGGTAAAAACTCGTGGTGGGGCGATAAAGGAGCTATTGAAAATAATTCCGAATTGTCGCTTGATGGTTCAAGTTATTTCAGAGTTAATGCTGATATGAATCCTTGGTGGACTGGTTTCTTCTGGCGTAATGGTAGAAATGACCTGAAAACTGATGGCGTTACTGTGAACGATTGGGCTGTTAAAGTAGATGTAAATGTACTGGCCGATATCACAGGTAATATGAAACTTCGTCTCAAAGGTACTGATGGCGACTTTTGGGCAGTAATCCCCGGTTTGCAAAATAAAGGAGGCTGGTACACAATTACTGTTCCACTTACAAGCTTCATTATTGATGGTGGAAGTACTGTTATTCCAAACTTAGCAAATGTAGATTCTGATTTTGGAATGGCATATACAGGTCCTGGCGAACATGTTAACATGTGTATTGATAACGTTCGATTTGAAAAAATCGCAGGTGCAACAGGTGCTCCAAAATTTAAATTAGTAGGTTTTTAATTGTTAGTTTTTTAGAATATTTTGATTGGAGAAAGGGGTGTTTTTCTCAAGACAAAACACCCCTTTCATTTTTACTGAGCATTAAAAATAAGTAAGCGTTGTTTTCTCAAAGGTATTAGTTTTTCAAGGTTTTTTGTGCTGTTTAATACAAACAGTGGTATTTTTATACTCAAATTTCAATTTTTATGCAAAGTAATATCCATTATATATTCTTCATTTTTATAGTACTCTTTATTTCGTCTTGTACTCCCGATGAACCGGGTGATATTGTGGCTCCTACTGTGATGTTAACAACTCCTGATAATGAAGCAACAAATGTCGATGTCAACTCACCAATTACCATTCAATTTACTGAAAAAATAGTACTTGCAGCTAATCCGCAAATCAAATTGAATGGTGTTTTAGTAACTGCTACAGTCAATGCACGTACACTCACAATTTCTGCTGTTCTACAACCTAATACAAGTTATACATTAATCATTCCTGCTAATGCTGTAAGCGATGTTTCAGGTAATTTTGCCAAAGAAATAACGCTTACATTTACAACTGCAAAAGCAATTACAGTTGAAGGAACATTATACGAAGCCGAAACCGCTACTCTTGCCGGTGATGCTGCTATTGCTCAAACCAGCGTTGATTTTTCCGGTTCGGGCTATGTGAACACAAATACTGGCAATGTTACTTTTACGATTCAAGCGACCGAAGCCGGTTATTACGATATTTATTTTAGATTTATTTCGAACGGACAAAAAGTGAATTTACTCTACGTAGATGGCAAACAGGCTGCTGAAATTACTTTTTCAAATTCGTCGGCATGGACAGAAGTAAAAGCTGCCATGCTAAAACTTACAACTGGTTCGCATACCATTTCAATTGTAAAAAGTTGGGGATATATTCAGCTCGATTATTTGCGTATTGCGAAAAATGCTGCCGGACCGGTGGCTTTTAATATCGTTTCAAGTCCGGTTACGCCAAATCCGTCAGCACAACTGAACAATTTATACAATTATCTCAAAACAAATTTCGGTACAAAAATTATTTCGGGTGCCATGGCTGCTCACAGTACCAATATCAACGAAGCTGTTTGGATTCACGAAAATACCGGAAAATGGCCGGCTTTCACTTTCTTCGATTTTATTGACCACACCAATCCGAATCAAAACTGGGTAAAATACAACGACCCTTTTACACTTGGTCAGGAATGGTGGAACAACAATGGTGTGGTGGGTTTTTCGTGGCATTGGCGCGATCCGCTCACTAAATCGGGTAGTTTTAGTACTTCAGAAACCACTTTCGACATTACAAAAGTAAACGATACGAATTCCGCCGAGTATAAAGCCATGATTGTGGATATTGATGTGATAGCCGGATATTTGAAACCATTTAAAGACGCCAACATTCCCGTTATCTGGCGTCCGCTTCACGAAGCCGAAGGTGCCTGGTTTTGGTGGGGAGCTAAAGGAGCTGAGCCATGTAAAACTTTGTGGCGATTGTTGTTTGACAGGTTAGTGAATTATCACGGTTTAAACAACCTTATTTGGGTATGGACAACCAGTGTTTCGACCAATGCCGCCAACTGGTATCCGGGTGATGATTATGTGGATGTGTTGGGGATGGACATTTACCCGGGCGAAAATCAGCATGGTTCGCAGTATATTTCTTTCAACAAAGTACGGGAATTTACCGGAGGAAAAAAAATAATTACGCTGAGCGAATGTGGTTCAGTGCCCAATCCGGCTTTGATGTTAGAAAATGGCGATGCATGGTCGTGGTTTATGCCGTGGAACAGTGATTATACCCGTTCCGATTTGCACAATGGCATTACGTGGTGGAAAAAATTCTTTAGTTACGATTATGTGGTTACTCGGGATAAAATGCCAAGTTTGAAGTAACCCCTAGCCCCTAAAGGGGAAAAAGAAATATTAGTATTGATATTTTAAATAAAAATGAAAACGAATATGAAAATGAACGACATACTAAATAAAACTAACTTCAATTCCCCCTTTAGGGGGTTAGGGGGCAGTACAAATACTAACTTAGTTCCCCGCAATTTATCCCGACGAAGACGGGAGGGGTTAGGGGTCATTTTGATCTTATTCCTGTCTTTTCAACTTCAGGCACAAGTAACTTTTAACCGTGGTGTTAATCTTACCGGTTGGTTTCAAACATCGAGTACCAATCAAATTCAATTCACCAAATATACCAAAAAGGATTTTCAGAATATTAAAAGTTTGGGTTGCGATGCCATACGTTTGCCCATCAACTTGTTTTATATGACCAATGGAAATCCTGATTATACGGTTGATCCTTTGTTTTTCGATTTTCTGGATCAGGCAGTTAACTGGGCTGAAGAATTGCAGATGTATTTGATTATCGACAATCACACTTCGGATGATTTGGCCAGCAAAAATGCAAATTTGGAAACGACACTTACAAAAGTATGGATTCAAATGGCAGCGCGTTATAAAAACCGTTCAAATTACATTCTTTACGAAATATTGAATGAACCCAACGGAACTTTGACGACCGCTGCTTGGGCGAAAATTCAGCAAACAGCCATTACAGCCATTCGTACTATTGATACTAAACATACAATTGTGGTTGGAGGTGCTGGTTTCAATAGTTATACTGAGTTAGCTTCATTGCCGGTTTACACCGATGCAAATCTGATTTATACTTTTCATTTTTACGATCCTTTTGTTTTTACGCATCAAGGTGCAACATGGCCTTCACCTTCGATGGCATCATTGGCTAATGTGCCATTTCCATACAATGCCACATTTATGCCAACTACACCTACCAATTTAGTAGGAACCTGGGTTGGAAGTGCTTTGACTAACTATAAAAACGATGGCACATTAGCTAAAGTTAAATCGCTTATTGATATTGCTGCAGCATTTAAAACCAGCAGAAATGTGAAAGTGTATTGCGGCGAATTTGGTGTTTACATTCCGAATAGTCCCGATGCTGACCGAACTTATTGGTATTCAGAAGTAAGGAAATACCTCGAAGCAAAAGGAATTCCGTGGACGATATGGGATTATCAGGGCGGTTTTGGGTTGTTCACCAAAGGTTCGGGTGAATTATTCGATTACAATTTAAATATTCCATTGGTTAATGCACTCGGGCTTACAGCTCCGACGCAACAAATTTATACACTAAAAGCTGATTCGGTTGCGTTTCCTATTTACACCGATTATGTGGCCGAAAAAATGCTTGAATCAAGTAATGCAAGTGGTGGAACTATCAATTTTTATTCAACGGCAAAACCTAATAACGGCAAATATTGCATTACCTGGAGTGGTTCAGGTCAGTATGGAACTGTTGGTTTCGATTTTTCACCGGATAAGGATTTATCAAGGCTGAAAAACCAAAATTATGCATTGAGTTTTCTGGTTAGGGGCAATTCTCCAGGTGCAAAATTCGATTTGCGATTCACCGATACTAAAACTGCCGTTGCAACTGACCGTCCCTGGCGAATGAACTTCACCATGGACGAAACCACTGCAAAATGGGATGGAAAATGGCACAAAGTATATCTTCCACTTTCGCGATTTACTGAAGGTGGCTCGTGGGACAATGCATGGTTTAATCCTGCCGGTTTATTCGATTGGAAAGCCATTAATCGTTTTGATATTGTTGCCGAACAGGCTTCGATTGCCGGTAAAACTTTTTGGTTCGATAATATTCAATTGGTGAATATTGATACTGCTCAAGTGTTCGAAACCTCCACTTTTACTGATGTGAAACAGGTTTATTCTGATGTAAATACTGTTAGAATATTTCCAAATTTAATTCATAATCAGACAACTATAAATTATGCATTAACTGCTAATGAGCACGTTGATATTAGTTTATACAATTTATCCGGGCAAAAAATTGAAACAATTGTAAACTCCAATCAATCAGCAGGAAGCTTTAATCAACAGTGGACAAGAGATGCCCGAATACAACAGGGGATTTATATTTGTCGGGTTGCAATTTCAAATGAAATTACACAGTTTAAATTAATTCTACTATAAATAATATTCAAATTCATTTATAATCATGAGAAAATTACTTATCGCAATATTTTGCATTTTTTCAATGTTTGCATCTGCACAATGGACTTTTCGTTTACCGGCAATTATCAGCAATCATGCTGTATTTCAACAATCTGCGGATGTGAAATTATGGGGTTGGGCGCAAAGTGGCAACACTGTAAAAATTGTTTGTAGCTGGAATCCAACCGATACGGTGAAGACTGAACCCGGCAAAGACTGGAAATGGGAAACTACCGTAAAAACCCCGAAAGCCGGTGGTCCTTATACCATCACTTTTATCAGTAGTACACAAAAGGTTGTGATTGAGGATATTCTCATTGGCGAAGTGTGGCTATGTTCCGGACAGTCGAATATGGAATATGCATTCAACTGGGAATCAAAGCCACTCGATGTTGGCGATGAAGTAGCTAAATCAGCCAATAATCAGTTGAGATTCTTTCAATTGGCACATACTTACAACTATTTCCCCAAAGAAAATTCGGATGGAGAATGGAAAATCAGTTCGCCCGAAACTACACCTTCGATGAGTGTGGTTGGTTATTTCTTTGGCAAAAAATTAAACGAAACAATGAAAGTTCCGGTTGGGATGATTGCTTCGTACTGGGGTGGGACAAATGTGCAGAGCTGGACACCAAGCGAAGTTTATACAAAAAATACAGAATTAAAAACTTTGGCCGAAGATACCAAACCCGTTAATTGGGCTCCCACAGCACCTGCCGTAATTTATAATTCAATGTTGTACCCATTAACTAACTATAGAATTGCCGGAGCTATCTGGTATCAGGGTGAAGGAAATACCGGCGAACCACAAAACTATGGAAAACTATTCGAAGGATTAATAACAGGCTGGCGCAAAGCATTTAACAGTGAATTTCCATTTTATTTTGTTCAAATTGCTCCCTGGAATGGCTATTGGAAAAATAGCGCAGCTTATTTGCGCGAACAACAACAAACTGCTCTTGCATTACCCAAAACAGGAATGATTTCAGTAGGCGATTTAGTGGACGATATAAAAGATATTCACCCAAGAATAAAAAAAGAAGTAGGAATGCGTTTGGTGAATTTAGCATTGGCCGAACAATACGGAATTACGGGACTTAATCCATATTCTCCAATATTTCAAAGCTTTACTGTTAAAAAAGACAAGATAAATATCAAAATAAAATCTATTGGAAAATTGACTTCGAAAGTAAAATCTCCGGCTAATTTTCAAATTTCAGGAATCGATAATCAATTTTATCCTGCTATTGCTAAAGTCGAAAAAGATGGAACTATTACAGTTTCAAGCAAAAGTGTGAAAGTTCCGGCTGCTGTTCGTTATTGTTTTACAAATGATGCTATGCCCGATTTGTTTGATGTAAATGGTTTGCCATTAGTGCCATTCAGAACGGATAAGATAGAATATAAACCATAACCCCCAACCCCTAAAGGGGAGTAAGAAAACAACCCCTAACCCCTAAATGGGAATAAGAAATATTACCATAGTTTATTGAAAATGAAAATAATAAATAACAATATTAATATACAAAACAGAACTAATCTAATTCCCCTTCAGGGGTTAGGGGTCATTCTTTTTTTTCTTGTTATATCTATAAACTGTTTTGCCAAATCTTCTATGTCGTTTGTAAAAATAAACAACAAGGGTAATTTCGTCCAGAATGGGCAACCGTGTTATTTTATCGGAACAAATTTCTGGTACGGTGCAATTCTGGGCTCTCAGGGCGAAGGCGGAAATCGGGAACGGCTGATTCGTGAACTGGACTTTATGAAAGCCAATGGAATCAGCAATTTACGTGTGTTGATTGGTGCCGATGGTGAAAACGGAATTGCTTCGAAAGTTGAACCAACTTTGCAAATAAAACCAGGAAAATACAACGATGCTATTTTTGATGGACTGGATTTTTTACTTGCCGAAATGGGAAAGCGAGACATGAAAGCAGTGTTGTTTTTTACTAATTCGTGGGAATGGTCGGGAGGTTATAGTCAATACCTTAACTGGGTTGGGAAAGGAAAGAATCCCATCCCGTCGGTTGATGGTTGGCCGGCTTATATGGAATACGTAAGACAATATGCTGGTAATGCCGATTGCCAACGATTGTTGAAAAATCACATTAAAAAAGTAATAAAACGTACCAACCGTTATACAAAGAAAAAATACGTTGACGATCCCACTATTTTCGCCTGGCAGATTGGCAACGAACCACGGGCTTTCTCGGATGAAAATAAACCGCTTTTTGCTGCCTGGTTGAAAAATATTTCGGCCTATATCAAATCGTTGGATAAAAATCACATGGTCTCTATTGGGTCTGAAGGACAATGGGGTTGCGAAATGGATATGAACTTGTTTGAGCAAATTCATGCAGACAAAAATATCGATTACCTGACCATGCACATTTGGCCTAAAAACTGGAGCTGGCTGGATGTAAAAAACATGCCCGGAACGCTCCAAAACAGCATTGATAAAACGGCCGAATACATGAATAATCACATGACTGTTGCACGTAAGTTGAACAAACCCATCGTGTTGGAAGAGTTTGGTTTTCCGCGCGATCACCATGAATATAACCTGAAAGATTCAACTTCATTGCGCGACAAGTATTATTGTGCTGTTTTTGAAAAAATATTGAAATCATCCAAAGAAAAAGATGTGTTGGCAGGATGTAATTTTTGGGCGTGGGGTGGATTTGGTCGTCCGCAAGGGCAGCATGTTTTTTGGCAAAAGGGCGATGATTATCTGGGTGATCCGGCACAGGAAGAACAAGGATTGAATGCTGTATTTAACACCGATGCTACTGTTCAACTAATAAAGAAATATGTATTGAAAATGAAAAATATCCCAACCATGGTGGATATGAATGCTACGCAAAAAACGCAGGCATTGTTTCATAATATGTTCAAAAATATTGACAAAGGTATCATGGTTGGTCATCAAGACGATTCGGCTTATGGCATTGGATGGTACGGAAAACCGGGCGCTTCGGATGTAAAAGCTGTTACCGGAGATTATCCTGCTGTGGTTGGTTGGGAACTTGGTCATTTGGAAATTGATGCGCCTTACAATCTGGATTCGATTTATTTTACAGATATGAAACGCCTGATGCACGAGGTGTATGACCGCGGTGGAATCAATACCATCAGTTGGCACGGCGATAATATTGTAACTGGTAAAACAGCATGGGATTGCGCCCAAAATAATGTGGTGAGCAGCGTTTTACCCGGCGGTGAAAATCATGCAAAATTCCTTACCTGGCTCGATCGTCTGGCAACATTTTTCAAAGATTTAAGAGATGAAAATGGTGAAGCATTTCCGGTCATTTTCCGAATGTATCACGAACATACCGGAAGTTGGTTTTGGTGGGGAGCTAAACAATGTACGCCCGACGAATATAACGAATTGTATCGCATGACGGTGAAGTATCTGCGTGACGTAAAAGGCGTTCATAATCTGTTATACGCATTTTCGCCGGCCGATGTAGCTACCGAACAGGAATATTTTGAACGCTATCCGGGCGACGAATGGGTGGATGTTGTTGGATTTGATACCTATGCTTATGGTACTGAACCTAAAGATATTGAAAATTATAAAACAAAGATTGACAACGGATTAAAAATAGTAACGGCTTACGCTGCTAAATCGGGAAAAATTCCGGTGTTGGCCGAAACCGGTTGTGAAGCGCTTAAAATTGATAATTACTTTACAAAAATACTCTTGCCCGTAATCAAACCCTATCAATTCAGCTATGTGCTTTTTTGGCGAAATGCAGTGAATCGTCCAGACCATTTTTATGTGCCTTATCCCGGACATCCGGCAGCTGATGATTTCAAAAAGTTTACCGAAACTCCCGGGATTTTTTTAAGCAAAGAGATTCAATCATTGTATTCAGTTGATAAGGAATAGTATTTAAATCATTTTATGTGATGAAAATTAAAAAACAATTCATATTGCCAATTCTAATGCTAAGCGCAGTTTATGTTTTTTCGCAAAA
This sequence comes from uncultured Paludibacter sp., assembly GCA_964396705.1. Classification (GTDB taxonomy): domain Bacteria; phylum Bacteroidota; class Bacteroidia; order Bacteroidales; family Paludibacteraceae; genus Paludibacter. Next base: position 1,393 of record CAYNHC010000078.1, on the reverse strand, counting down.
CGGAAAAGTAACTGATTTAGCTGTGGGTCGTGAGCATTTGCTTATGGACTTTGGTTGGCGTTTTTCGCTCGGTCATGCTACTGATTATACTAAGGATTTTGGAATAGGAACTGCATATTTCACACATTTTGCAAAAGCTGGTTATGGTGCTGGTGCTGCTGCTTCGGCGTTCAAAGATAGTGCCTGGCGTGAATTAGATTTGCCACACGATTGGGCGGTGGAATTGCCGTTCTCAGGTTCGGCAAGTCATAGCCACGGCTACAAAACCATTGGTTGGAAATATCCCGAAACTTCGGTGGGTTGGTATCGTAAAAAATTCAATGTGCCGGCTTCCGATTTTGGGCGTAAAATCAGTATTCAGTTCGATGGCATTCATCGAAATTCCACTGTTTGGGTTAATGGATTTTATGTTGGACATGAGTCAAGTGGTTATGCCAGTTCAACTTACGATGTGACTGATTACCTGAATTATGGTGGTGAAAATATGGTTGCCGTTCGCGTTGATGCAAGCATTGAAGAGGGTTGGTATTACGAAGGCGCCGGCATATATCGACACGTATGGTTAAATAAAACCAATCGTTTGCATGTGGCGCAATATGGCATTTTTGTTACTTCGGATATAATGGGTGAAAATGCAGAATTAACTATTCGAACAAAAGTAGAGAATCAATATGCTCAACTGAAAAATTTTACAATAGAGCAAACGCTTCTGGATGCCAATAATCAGCAAGTGGTCTCAAAAAAACTGGAAAATATAAGCTTGAATGGAAATTTGGACAATACCTATTTTCAAAGAATAAAGCTGGACAAACCAACGCTTTGGTCGCTCGAAAATCCGTATTTGTATAAACTGAAAACCAATATTATTACAGATGGAAAAATTGCTGACAGTTACACAACCAATGTGGGAATTCGTACGGTACGCTTCGATCCAAATCTGGGCTTTTTTCTAAATGGAAAAAAAGTAAAAATACTTGGAACTAATATACATCAGGATCATGCAGGAGTGGGAACAGCTATTCCAGACGCGTTGCAGGAATTTCGCATTAAAAAGCTCAAAGAAATGGGCAGTAATGCTATTCGCACTTCGCACAATCCGGCAACACCTGAGTTGTTGGATGCTTGCGATCGGCTCGGGATGCTTGTGATGGATGAGAATCGTTTAATGGGAATTAATAAAGAGCATTTCGACTTGTTGGAACGCTTTATGGTGCGTGACCGCAATCACCCTTCGGTGGTGATTTGGTCAGTTGGAAATGAAGAATGGGCTATCGAAAGCAACGAAAAAGGAGCACGCATCACCAAAACCATGCAGGAATTTGCGCAGAAAATCGATTCGAGCCGGGCATTCACCGTCGCCATTTCGGGAGGCTGGGAAAACGGAAGTGGAAAA
>CAYNHC010000077.1:8788-13878 GCA_964396705.1 uncultured Paludibacter sp. | reverse complement strand
TTTTTAATTTTAAATAAAAAAATATATCGGGAATGATAATTATTAGCAGTAAAATTATCAAAACTGAAGTGTACATTCTCATAGTAAAATGTTATAATTTAAAGCACAAAGATAGGTTTTTTGAGCAATATTTAATTAAACTGCTTTAATTTGTAAAAGATTATTTGTATATTTGTACCTCAAAAAAATGAATTCGAACACTTAAATTTAATATGTCGCAAATTCTTTATTTTGCTATCATTTTCATCCTCGTTGCCGATTTTGGTTTGGAGCGTTACTTAGCCTTCTTAAACATCAAACATTCCAAAAGTGTTCTTCCACCCATACTTACTGATATCTACGATGCCGAAAAATATTCCAAACAACAGGAGTATTTCAGAACAAATAGTGGCTTTGGTATGATTACCAGCAGTTTCAGTTTTTTGATAACAATTCTAATGTACATGCTCGGAGGATTTGGTTGGCTCGATGAAATGCTCCAGTCAAATATTAATAACGAAATTTTACTTTCCATTGCATTTTTCGGTATTATTTATTTTGTAAACGATATAATTTACATTCCATTTCAATTATATGATACTTTTGTTATCGAACAAAAATTTGGATTCAATAAAATTACGCCAAAGTTATTCATTTTTGACAAATTAAAAGGGTATGCCATCACTTTAATTATTGGTGGAGGTCTGTTATATCTGATTATTTCGATTTATTTATTTTCGCCCGATTATTTTTGGTTGTTGGCATGGTCGTTAATTACAGTTTTCGGTTTATTTATGAGCATGTTTTATTCCGAACTGATTGTTCCCCTTTTTAACAAGCAAACTCCATTACCTGAAGGTGAATTGAGAACAGAAATTGAAAAATTTGCAGTTAAAGTAAATTTTAAGCTTAAAAATATATTTGTAATTGATGGATCAAAACGCTCAACCAAAGCGAATGCCTATTTTACAGGTTTTGGACCTAAAAAACGCATTGTACTGTACGATACTTTGATGGATAAAATGACTACCGATGAAATTGTATCGGTATTAGCCCACGAAATCGGACATTATAAACACAAACATACGCTTAAAAACTTATTTATTTCATTTCCAACAAGTTTACTTTTATTTTATTTGTTAGGTGTTTTTCTTGACAGCGATGCTTTAGCAATAGCATTAGGAGGTTCTGCCGCCAATTTTCATTTGAATGTGCTGGCTTTTGGAATATTATATTCACCCATTTCTTTAGTACTGGATTTGTTATCCAATCAGCTATCCCGCAAGTTCGAATATCAGGCTGATGATTTTGCTTCAATGCATGGCTTTGGAGATCAACTCGTTTCGGGACTTAAAAAATTGTCGGCAACATCATTGAGCAATTTAATGCCACATCCATTATATGTATTTTTTCATTATTCACATCCAACTTTATACCAAAGAATAACTAATATAAACAAACCCCCAACCCCTAAAGGGGAGTAAGAGTTTGTACAATTAATTAATATGGTTATAAGATAGAATATTTAGAAAATATACAAAATAATGCTAATTTAATTCCCCTTTAGGGGTCAGGGGTCATATGCTTTTAGGAATCATGGGTGCCATGCCCGAAGAAATGGATAAAATATTTGCTGCAATCAACGACAAAGAAATTATTGAACGTGGGAGCCGGATTTATTACAAAGGAAATTTGTTTGGACAAGATGTGGTGGCTGTATTTTCGCGATGGGGAAAAGTTGCTTCGGCAACCACTGCCACAAACATGATTCTTGAATTTAATGTTGACAGAATTATTTTTACGGGTGTTGCAGGAGGTATCTCACCCGATTTGAATGTAGGTGATATTGTTATTGCTCAGCGTCTTTACCAGCACGATATGGATGCGCGACCGCTGATGAGACGTTTTGAAATACCATTAACCGGTAAAACTTCTTTCGAAATTCCTCAGCAGAATATTGATACAATGGCACAGGCTGTACATAATTTTTTGAAAAACGACAAAGATTTTCGTAAAATTCTGGCCGAACAAGATATTTCCCATCCGAAAATGATTACAGGCGATATTGCAAGTGGCGATTTGTTTATATCCAGTTCTGCAATGAAGAATGCATTGATCAAAAACCTGCCCTCTGTGGTATGTGCAGAAATGGAAGGTGCGGCTGTAGCGCAGGTTTGCGGCGATTATGGTGTACCTTTAATAGTAGTTCGGGTAATTTCTGATGCTGCCGATGAGGAAGCACACGTTACAGCCATAAGTTTTGTGAATCAACATGCAGGCGATTATTCACTTTCAATTTTGAAGGAATATGTCGAATTGGTGAAGGAAAAAGTTTGAAAGTTGAGACAAAGTTTGGGGTTTTTAGTTCTTTACTCTTTATTCTTAGCTCTTTATTCTATTAAAAAATTAATCTCAAAATATAAATCAATCAATTAATTAACTATTTATTCATTTTTTAAAATTTTATGGAGAATAACATTTTCTTTTTAGTTCCGCTTGCGTCCATTGTCGCACTGGGCTTCGCGTATTACTTTTTTAAGCAAATGCTTAAAGAAAGCGAAGGCACTGATACAATGAAAAAAATTGCAAAACACGTGCGTGATGGTGCTATGGCTTACTTAAAACAACAGTACAAAGTGGTAACTATTGTATTTGTTGTGCTTGCATTGATTTTTGCTTTAATGGCTTATTTCAATCTGCAAAATAACTGGGTACCTTTTGCCTTTTTAACAGGAGGTTTCTTTTCCGGTTTAGCCGGTTTTTTTGGAATGAAAACAGCTACTTATGCTTCGGCACGTACCGCTTTTGCTGCTCAGGAGTCGCTTAACAAAGGTCTTAGAGTTGCTTTCCGTTCGGGTGCTGTGATGGGGCTTACCGTGGTTGGTCTTGCATTGCTCGATATTTCGGTTTGGTATTTAGTCTTGGATCATTTTGTTGACAGTGTTGATCACAATAAACTGATTTACATTACTACAACGATGCTTACATTTGGTATGGGAGCTTCTACACAAGCCTTATTTGCACGTGTGGGTGGTGGTATCTATACCAAAGCAGCTGATGTTGGCGCAGACTTAGTAGGTAAAGTGGAAGCCGGAATTCCAGAGGATGATCCTCGTAACCCTGCAACTATTGCCGATAATGTAGGTGATAATGTAGGTGACGTGGCTGGTATGGGTGCTGACTTGTACGAATCGTATGCAGGTTCAATTTTGGCTACTGCTGCACTTGGTGCTGCAGCATTTATTGCTAATGAAACAATGCAGGTTAAAGCGGTTTTTGCTCCAATGCTTATTGCCGCTGTTGGGGTAGTACTTTCAATTATTGGTATTTTTCTTGTAAAAACAAAAGAAGGTGCCAAAATGAAAGATTTACTGGCTTCGCTTGGTTTGGGTGTTAATGTAAGCTCTGCACTGATAGCTGTTTCAACCTTTGGTATCCTTTGGGCTTTAGGCTTGGAAAACTGGGTTGGAGTATCATTATCGGTAATTGTTGGTCTTTCTGCCGGTATTATTATTGGCCAAGCTACTGAATATTATACTTCTCAAAGTTATCGTCCAACTCAAAAAGTAGCTGAAAGTTCGGCAACAGGTCCTGCAACTGTAATTATTTCAGGTCTTGGCCTTGGCATGATTTCTACTGCTATTCCTGTAATTACAATTTCATTTGCAATTGTATTGGCATTTTTAGCCGCTCAATTCGACTTTTTAACAATGACTTTCAATTCAAATATTACCTTAGGTTTATATGGTATTGGTATTGCTGCTGTAGGTATGCTTTCAACATTAGGTATTACTTTAGCAACTGATGCTTACGGCCCAATTGCTGATAATGCTGGTGGTAATGCTGAAATGAGCGGTCTTCCAAAAGAAGTTCGCAAACGTACAGATGCTTTGGATGCGCTTGGTAACACAACTGCTGCAACAGGTAAAGGTTTTGCTATTGGTTCGGCTGCATTAACAGCTTTAGCACTTTTAGCTTCTTATATCGAAGAAATTAAAATTGCGTTGGAGCGTATGGCTCATGCTGCTGCCGATGGATTAGCAAAAGCAGGAACAGAATTTTTAACTGTTGATCAAATTAAAGCGTCAACATTCGAAGATTTTATGACATATTATAATGTTACATTGATGAATCCTATCGTGTTGGTAGGTATATTTATTGGTGCTATGATGGCTTTTGTCTTCTGTGGTTTAACAATGAATGCTGTTGGTCGTGCTGCTCAAAGTATGGTTGAAGAAGTTCGTCGTCAGTTCCGCGAAATCGTAGGTATCATGGAAGGTAAAGCTGAGCCTGATTATGCTCGCTGTGTGGCAATTTCAACAAAAGGTGCACAACGTGAAATGTTATTTCCATCTATTCTTGCCATTGTAACACCAGTTTTAGTAGGAGTTATTTTTGGTGTTGGTGGTGTTATTGGATTACTTGTGGGTGGTTTAAGCACAGGTTTTGTTTTGGCTGTATTTATGGCTAATGCTGGAGGTGCCTGGGATAATGCTAAAAAATATGTTGAAGAAGGAAATCTTGGTGGTAAAGGTTCGGATGCTCATAAAGCAACTGTTGTTGGTGATACTGTAGGTGATCCTTTCAAAGACACTTCAGGTCCTTCGTTGAATATTCTTATTAAATTAATGAGTATGGTTTCTATCGTAATGGCCGGTTTAACTGTTGCCTGGAGCTTGTTCTAATCAATATTTTATTTCAATAAAAAATCCCGTGTTGACTTTTCTAAGTTAACACGGGTTTTTTATACTAAAGCATTTATTTTTTCAATTTTTTAATGTAACGATAGATCACAAAAACTATCAAAGCAAATAAAAATACTCCCCACAATTTTATCAGGAATAGGAAAATTACTTCAATAATAATCCAACCTATTTTTAATGAATCTACCAATTTTGTTCCCAATCCGGGTTCATATTCTTTTATGCTTTTATCGTTGGCAATTAACTCATGTTTCACCGATTTATTTTGATAAATAATCAGGTTAATAGTGCTGTACTCAATTTGATCTTTTATTGTTAAGGTTGAAATAAGCGCATTGTCTGCCGATTCCTGTTTTTGATACAGCAATTCTTCGGCGTATGCAGTTTCATTCAGTTTTTTACCCTTAT
>CAYNHC010000077.1:0-8688 GCA_964396705.1 uncultured Paludibacter sp. | reverse complement strand
TTTTCAACGGCTGCTGAGGAAGAAATAAATCCGGATGCCATTGGAGAATTTTCTTCTTCTTCACCCAATGCAACAGTATCGGAAGCGTAATTTCCACTTGACATATTTTCTGCTGGCGCAGCTTCTTCGGTAGCTTTGGGTGAACAGGCAAAAATAAGCATTAAAATACAAGGAAACAAAAACAATTTTGAGACTTTCATACGGATATATTTTTAAATTGTGAATTTGTTAATAAACGTAAGTAAATTTATATTATTATCTTTATATTTAAGGAATTTTCAGAAATTTTTGAATAGGAATATTATATCGTTAGAAAAATTACTATATTTGAGAAATATAATCTGATTATAATTTAATAATTCGTAATAATGAGTCTTTCAGCCAAAATAATAACCAGTTCGCTTGGACTTTTAAACGCAAAAAAGTTAGTTGAAATGGCATTCAAATATCCAACAAGAAGCGACAAATCAATATCAGCTCATAGATTTAAAAAGTCTAATGTTATTTCTGAATTTAAAGTAATGGGAAAGTCAGTTGTAACTATTGAATCAAATGAATGTGAAAACAATATTCATGTTATCTTTTTTCATGGTGGGGCCTATTTGTTGGAAGGAAGCAGCTTGCATGTCAGATTAATAGAAAAATTTGCAAAGGGAGCAAAATGCAAAATCAGTTTTATTGATTATCCATTAGCGCCTGAATTCAACTATAAATCTACTTTTGAAATGGTGCAACAAACCTATGGTTTACTAACAATGAAATACCCGGAAGATGAGTTTATACTTATGGGTGATTCTGCAGGGGGTGGTTTGGCGCTTGCTTTTGCCCAAAAACTAGTCAAAGAAAATGCATCGATTCTACCGGTTAAAAATATACTATTTTCGCCATGGTTAGATATTTCAATGCAAAATCCAATGATAAAGTTATCAGAAAGTTCAGATAAGATTTTGCCCTTAAATGGACTTATTGAAGCCGGTAAAAAATATGCCGGAGGCGATGATGTAAACAATTATTTACTATCGCCCATCAATGGTGAGTTAAATGGAGTGGGGGATACTATCGTTTTTTTCGGAACTGAGGAGCTTTTTAATGCCGATTGTAAAAAGTTAGAAGAAAAAACAAAAACATGTAACACAAATTTTAAATTCTACGAGTATAATAAAATGCAACATGATTGGGTTTTACTTCCAATTCCGGAGGCTGAACAAGCCATAAAAACAGCTATTGAATTTATCAGAAACTAAGTTATTGTGTGATTTTTTATTTTCAGTGAATTTAAATTATATTTGTGATTCAAAATTTTATTAGACATTATATTAGTTTTATACAACTGATATATAGAATATTATATTTTAAAACAGAAGAAAATGGAACGCTGATATACACGGATTAAGCGGATGTTCGCTGATTATATATAAAACGGATTTGAAAACTGATTTATCCCCGATAAATCGGGGAAGATTTAAGAAGCGAAGTTTTAATCATTCCGACTTGTCGGAATTTTAATCCGTTTTTAATCCGCTAAATCAGCGTATATCCGCGTACTATTATCTTTAACAGTCTAACTTATATAAACTCTATTGTATGAAAAAATGTATATTTATTTTTAGTTACTTGATATTTAATCAATTATCATTATTTTCACAATTTACGTTGAAGGTTGAAATTTCAGGTTTGCGAAACAACAATGGTAATGTACTTTACGAACTTTTCGATGCTGATCAAAAAAGTCTGAAAGTTGGTAATGAGTCAATTAGTGAAAATAAGTGTGTAATTCTGTTTGATAATCTGAAACCCGGCAAGTATGGGTTCAATTATATTCATGATGAAAATAAAAATAAAAAATTGGATACAAAAATGCTATTTATACCAAAAGAAGGATTTGGATATTCGAATAATGTAGAAGCCAAATTTGGTCCTCCAGCTTTCGATAAATGGATTTTTGACGTAAAATCAAACACCAGGTTAAACTGTAAAGTTACATACCTGAATTATTAGTTTAATCAATTATTTATTTTTCAACACTTTATCGGCTGCTAACTTTCCTGTAAGTATCGACATAGGTACGCCCGAAGGGCTGTATGCCCATTGTCCGGCCTGGTAGATATTAGGCATGGGTGTAAGAACCGATTTCGCAACCTGTTGTATTTTGTGAATTACAGGCAACTTTTTAGTGAACTCCCACCCAACTACTGAACCTTCGGAACTTGCTATACGGTTACGAAAACTAATGGGTGAAAATGAAAATTTATCTATTATTTTAGCTTTCAATATCGGATACACCGAAGCTGTAATTACATCAATCACACGCGTTTCAATTTCTGTAACAAATTCGGGCAACCAACCCGCTTTTTCTATTTTGTGAAACAAAGCATATTCCGACAAAAAACTAATAATCATTCCTGTTTTTCCTTCCGGTACTAAACTCTTATCTTTCAGGCCTGGAACAGAAATTTCAAAAGTATTTAATGTTATAAACTTATCAAGCCATGCGTAAATATCCTTTTTGGATAATGTATCAAAATTTTCGAGCAAATAGTCTAATTCCTGGCGATGTACTTGGCCCAGACCCTTGCGCGATGGTGTATAAAAGAAATGTCCATTTGCAATCTTCCCGAAAGTTTCCAGCGGTTCATCAAGCTGTAGATATAAAGAGAATACAGTGTCAGTGCCCTTATTTTTCAACATAAGGGATTTTGTTTGTTCGAAATTGCTGGTTAATTTCGATGCAAATTTGCTTGCATCTACAATCCTGTACAATGCTTTTAAATCGGCAGCCCATATTAAATTATTGTATTCGTATACTTCACCTTTGTCGTCGGTAATTGTTTTTAATGTTGGATTTACTGAAGTTATGAAGGTTCGGTTTTTTACTTCACCACCAAATTCTAAGTATTTTTTGTGCACTGCATCGGCCAATTTACCTACACCACCTTTGGGATAAAAATAATCGAGGTATAATGTAAAATAACTTAAGGCAAAAAATGTTGGAGTATTTTTAAAAAAATGCTGCGAAATAATATCGTTAAGTGCTTGATTCTTTATCGTTTTAGCTAAATATTCTTCAACCGGATATTGCATTTTATTAATTTTTCCGATTGTAAACAAAAAACGAGGCAGCCAAGGTAAAAGTTTTTTAAAAATATACGGATAATCATTCTTTAAGTCCATGAAAATAGGATTTTCAAGTCCGTAAAGTATCTCCATGTGTTTCATAATTTTACGAATCGTTTTTATCACCTCATCAATTTCAGCGCTACTATCAGGATAGAATTTTTTAAGCAGGTTTTTATATTCCTCAAGGCTACCAATATCGGTTATATTCAGAATTTCATTCTCAACACCTACCGAAACCGGACTTTTTACTGTTTCTATGGTTATTCCCAAATCGGTAAGCATGGGCAGTATTATGCCCGCATCTTCGAGTGCCCGCACACCAGCCTCGAATTTGAATCCATTGCGTGAAAATGTATTCACCAAACCACCAAATTCACGATTTTTTTCAATCAACAGTGTTTTTTGACCACTACGTGACACATAAGCAGCAGCAGTTAAACCTGCTATTCCACCTCCTACAACTATAGTATCGTATTTTAAATTCATTTCAATCTGTTTTTATTCAAGTCCGGTCATTTTCAATGTTATTTTCCACAATTCTAAAGCTACTTCTTTATCTAATGCCGGAGGCGCAGGGTCTTCAAGAGTTGTGAGGTTGAAAAACTTTCCTCTGTTATTCTCTACTTCCGACGAAATTCCCAGATAGTACAAAGCCTCAGCGGAGCAATCTGCCGACTTGAGTGTTCTATCCATAACATTTTTTTTGTACCAACGATATATCGGGCCATTGTCTTTTCCTGTTTCCGATTTTACAGCTCCGGGATGCATACTGATAATTGTTACCCCCGAATCCTTAAAATAATCAGCAAAAACCAACATGGATAACATTTGAGCCAATTTTGCTGATCCATAACTCATTAAACCTGTATAACGACGCTTTTCCCAGTTTAAATCATCAAGTTGTAAACCCCAGGGAGCAAAGCGGTGACCCTCTGAACCGACCATTATTATGCGGGCTTTTTCTTGTGATTTCAATTTATCTTTCAAACAATAATTTATTATAAACGATGAAAGATAATGTATGGCAAAAACCTTTTCGAAACCTTCGACTGTTAGTTCGCGTTTGGTCAAAAATATTCCTGCGTTATGGATGATTACATCGATGGGTTTGGTCAAGGATTTTAATTCATTGGCTACCTTAAAACTTTCGGCTAAACTGCTTAAATCTGCAATAATATAATCGCACTGTACGCCGTAGGTTGTTTCAATATCGAGTTTCAGTTTTTCCGATTTTTCAATGCTTCGGTTAATGCATACTAAATGAGCACCTTTTGAAGCATATTTACGTGCAGTGGCTAAACCTATACCCGATGTTGCACCTGTTATCACAACAAGTTTGTTATTGCAATTTTCAGCACAAACCCGAGCATCCTTACCATTGTTGCGAATCATTGCAAATATATTGCTCCAAGTATATTCGCGTATGTATTTCAGTGTTTTATTTTTTGACATTAACCAAATTTTTTTATTAAAAAACGTCGATACATTTTATTAAAATGAGGAATATTATTGAAAATGTCACCCCATAAATCGTAATAATCTCTTTGTTCCAAAATTAAACCATCATCACTCAGGGTAAGTTTTGTTGAACCATAAATGGGGGTACTCGGATATTTTCTGAATATCATTGTCATAATCCAGTCAAAAATGATTACATTTTCGTTTTGAGCAATTGATACAATCTCCATTTTCAACTCGTTGGTACGTGTGGTCAATCGATTACACATAGCTATAAAGTCATCAATACCTTCAATGCGCTGTATAGTATCCTGAAAAACAATATTTTTATGATAATATGGAAAAATATGAGACCAATCAGGCTTTCCGGCAGTATTGTAGGTTTTTGACCAAAGTTCCCTGATTGTATTTATATTGATTGGATTTGTTGCATCCACTTTCATATTTTCAATTGGTTCATTATTCATTATTACGCACTTAAATGATTAAAAGATAGAAAAATCTTAATTTATAGAAAAACTGCCTGTAAATTTTGATTGAGCATTTATTGATTGAAAAAATATTCGGTTGTAAGGCAAAGATAAGATTTTTTTGAATTTCTTACCTTATTTTGAAGATTGAATTATTTTTAAAATGTTTAAATATTGGTATTTAAAAAACCTCCGTAAATTTCACAATTTACGGAGGCAATATTCACACAATTAAAAACAAAATTAATCTTCAATGTTGACACATTGAGTCAAATTGAATTATCAAAATTTTACATCATATACCGGTTCCTCAACAATTTCAGGAACTAACTGATTATAAACAACTTTACCATTTTCATCGATTGCTACTACAGAACGAGCCATTAAGCCTGCTAAAGGACCGTCTAACAATAAAACACCATAATCAGTAGCAAAATTATTATAACGAAAATCAGAGGCTGTGATAACCTTATCAAGACCTTCGGCGCCACAAAATCTACCGGCTGCAAATGGTAAATCTTTTGAAACACATATTACAACCACATTTTCGTTTTCAGATGCCCATTTATTAAAATTACGAACCGAAGTGGCACAAACGCCTGTATCAATACTTGGGAAAATGTTTAAAATAATTCTTTTCCCTTTATAATCACTTAAAGATATTTCACTTAAAGTTGATGTTACTAATTTGAAATCAGGTGCTTGACTACCTACTGCAGGTAGGTTTCCGTTTGTTTGGATTGGTGATCCTTTAAATGTTACTGTTGCCATTTTATTTTAAAAATTTTATTGTTGAACAAATTTCATGTTTGAAAATAATAACGCAACAAACAATATTTTGTTCATTTAATGTCGAATTTCTAATTTTCTACCTCTCCCAACCTCTATCCTCCGTCAAGCTGACGGATACTTTCTCCAAAACGAGAAAGAAATAGGAAAAGAGTTTTGAGAGGGACTTTGCTGAATGCAACGTTGAAAGTTTTACGACTCCCGATAATTATCAGGATTTGTTCCACCTACTTAAATAAACCTGAGAATTTTTTTTTTCTAAATAAATAATATGAAAGTACAATGCTTTTTTGAAACATTTCGGGATGATTCATGTTGGTTGAATAAAGCAAATTATTATTGCGTTTTTCTTCAAATTTTGATACTGAATTTTTGAAGTCCTTACGGGCTTTTAAAACGTTGAGTGCGTTTTTAGGTTTCCCGGTTATAAGCATTTGTAGTGCAGCAATATTATCAAACCAAAAGCGGTGTTTCAAGGTTTTTTTTAATGATATGGTAGGTAGATTTTTATAAAGCATCAATAAATTATTCCTGAAATTCAGATAAGTTTTGTAAGGATGTTCAGCATTTAAAGTTCCTCCACCCACATGATAAACAGTGCTTTCAGGAATGCAAACAACACGATAACCTCTGTTTTTCAATCGCCAGCACAGGTCAATCTCCTCCATGTGTGCAAAAAATTCATCATCGAAACCACCTACCTTTTTAAATATATCGGAACGAATCATTAAACATGCACCCGAAGCCCAAAATATATCAATGATTGAATCATATTGTCCGTTATCAGCTTCAACTTCGCTAAAAATACGTCCACGGCAAAAAGGAAACCCATATTTATCAATAAAACCACCCGAAGCGCCTGCATGTTCAAAATTGTTACGGTTTGAATAAGAAAGAATTTTTGGTTGACATGCTGCTATTTCTTTGTGCTGATTCATGTAACTTAACATTGGTTGTAACCAAAATTTTGTTACTTCTACATCCGAGTTCAATAAAATAAAATATTCGGCTTTAATTTCAGAGAGCGCTTTATTGTAACCCCCTGCAAATCCATAATTTTTATCAAGAAGGATAGTCCGTACTTCAGGTAATGAAGTTTTAATGTATTGAATCGAATTATCGGTCGAACCATTGTCTGCTACAACTATTTCAATATTTTCTTCTTTTGTATTTTCAATGAGTACAGGAAGGAATTGTTTAAGAAATTTTTCTCCGTTCCAGTTGAGTATTACTATGGATACAGTCATTTTATTTTTTGGTATATTTCCATCTTTTATGCGTCCAGAGCCAGAATTCTGGTTTAGCAATTATTTTTTCTTCTAAAATTCGGGCAAATTTCTCAGTAATTTCATTTTCTTTACACGTGTTTGGTTCGAGTGCGATAGGTATAATTTCACATTCGTAGTAACCACGTTTAACCCTGTCGATATGAATATAAAACACCGGATAATTAAATTTGCGTGCCAATTGGTCTGTTCCTTCCAAAAAAGCAGTCTCATGATTTAAGAACGATGTAAAGTAATGAGCAATGTTCTCCCGGGGTGCCTGGTCAGAAATCATTCCGAAAGTAACTAATTTACCTTCACTCCTAAATTTTATGATTTTCCTTAATAACTCATTTTTTTCTATTACATCACCTTTATATATTCTTCGAATATCGCTCATGAATTTATCAAAACTCTTATTTCTAAGGCGTTTATAAATACAATACAGCGATTTATCAGGAGGGAATAATAAGTTGAGTGATCCTGCCAGTTCCCAGTTTCCGTAGTGCGCAGTCATCAAAAAAACACTTTTACCGGCATTGTATTGATCAAGTATAAGTTCGAAATTGGTATAATGTACCCTACTTTGAATTTCAGGTATTGTAATGTGAACTTGTTTTAGTGTTTCTACAATCAGATCACAGAAATAACGATAAAATCTTTTTTCAATAGCAATAATTTCTTTTACGGATTTATCGGGAAAGGATTCAACAAGGTTTTTACGAACTACTTTTTTTCGGTAACCAACAATATAATAGATGATTAAATAGAAAAAGTCAGACAATAAAAAAAGAACACGTAACGGAAGCCACGCGAAAATCCAGACAAATGTATAAAATACATAAAACATCAATATCAAAAATATTTACCTGAAGTAATGGTTCGACAAGAATTTTTATTCCTCCTGATAAATGCCAAGAGATTTACCATATTCGTATTCACCATCCAAAATGAGTTGAATATCACCATCGCTTAAGCCCATTTTGTCTTTTTTAACGTATTTTTTTATGTAATTAAACATAAGCTCTTCGTCGATGCTTGCTTCTTCTGTTGAATCTTCCTCGATTAATCCATTTTCATCATAGAAATCGTAAATAACATCTAAAATATATTCTATTTTAGTATCATCAATCGTTTTTTTAGATTCTTCAGGCAATGATTTAAGAATGAATTTTACTGCATCATCTTCGTCATATACCAATAGATCATTGTCTTCTGTTTTCATAGAGCAAATATTTTTTAATGTTTAAATGATTTGAAATAATTGATTATTCAAAGATAAGGTTTTTTTGTTAACTGAATTGAATTATGTATTTTTTTTGTGATTTTTTAGATTGAATATATCAAAACATTAAACAAATTACAAAATAGGGATTTATTAATATTAAATGTAAATAATTAGTAAATAACAGGATAGCTTATATTATTTCTTTTGTTCAGATTTAATTGATTTTTATTTCAACTTTTATTTGGATTATATTAAAAATAACCATATCTTTGCAGCCGTTTTGAGAGAAACATATCGGGTTGTAGCGCAGTCCGGTTAGCGTATCCCGATTAAGATCGGGAGGGTCGCAAATCCGAATCCC
>CAYNHC010000076.1:0-13959 GCA_964396705.1 uncultured Paludibacter sp. | reverse complement strand
GAATTTGCGCTTTTAGGTTCGTCTTGTAGCAAAGCAACAATTTTTTCTTTTATAATACTGAACTCTTCATCAGTAAGTTCATTATCTTTCGTTTTCAAGCAAATATCACATTTTCCGCAGGGTTTAGTGTTTTTCTCACCAAAATATGAAAGTAATATCTGACTGCGACACACATTTTCTTCCTGTGCGTAATCCAGTACACTTTTTATACGAATGATAAATCGGTCACGCCTGTCGTCATAAGCTTCTTTGTCAAGTATAATTCGACTTATATCTTCCCTTTCGTGTGTAAAAGTGAGAAAAGGTGTTTTTTTTCGTGGAATGTACTGAATAATTTGCTCCTGAGATAATTTAATAAGCTGATTGTAAACTTCTTCTCGTTTCCATTCAAGACGTTTAGCCATCAAGTCTTCGTTAATATATGCCGGATCGGTAAAAAGCCCGGTGTAGGAGCGAAGCAGAATGTGTATTAATTTATCCTGTTCCGGATTTTGTTTTAATTTATATAAATCGTCTTTATTGACAGTAAAAAGCACACTTGACGAATTATCCTGCTCGTCGGTCAAATCAATGTATCCTGCTTGTTGCAGAATTTTTAAACAATTGTAAGTAATTAAAATGGGCAGTTTAAATTTAGAACACAAGTCAGAAATATCAAAAGCAAAAACTCTATCCAGACCTGAGCCAATGCCTATTTGAAGATAGTTACACAACGATTCGTAAACTTTAAGTACCATTTCTTTTCCGGGAAATGAATCGGAAACCCGTTTGCGCATTTTTACGGCATCGCCATTATTATAAAGCAACACTGCGAATGCTTTCTTTTCGTCACGTCCGGCACGTCCGGCTTCCTGAAAGTATGCTTCCAATGAGTCCGGTAAATCTAAATGAACTACTGATCGTACTTCTGCCTTGTCAATACCCATTCCAAATGCATTGGTAGAAACAATTACTCTTGTTTCACCGGTTTTCCAACGACTTTGACGTTCATCTTTAATTTCGTTTTTAAGTCCGGCATGGAAGTGCTCAGCAGCAATACCGTTGATAGTAAGAAAATCAGCTATTTCTTTTGTTTTCTTTCGGTTACGTACATAAACCACCGAGGTGCCCGGTACATTGTTCAGAATTTTAAGTAGCTGTTCATCTTTGTTTTCAGTGGTTCGAACCACATAGGCTAAATTTGATCGGGAAAAACTTTTCTGAAAAATATTTTTTTCTTTAAAATGTAGTTTTTCCTGAATATCATCAACTACTTCGGGGGTGGCAGTTGCCGTTAGAGCCAAAACAGGTACTTCCGGTAAAACTTCACGTATATCGGCAATGTGTAAATATGAAGGTCGAAAGTCGTAACCCCATTGCGAGATACAATGTGACTCATCAACTGCAATAATACAGACTTTGGTTTGTTTTATCTTTTCAATAAAAATGGGTGTGGAAAGCCGCTCGGGTGATACATAAAGAAATTTATAAGCTTCGAAGACACAATTGTCAAGGGTAGTCATGATCTCATCATTTGACATGCCCGAGTAAATGGCAGCAGCACGAATTCCACGGTTTTTCAGATTTTCAACCTGATCCTTCATAAGAGCAATAAGTGGTGTTACCACAATACAAACTCCTTCCATAGCCAAAGCCGGAACCTGAAAAGTAAGTGATTTGCCTCCACCGGTAGGCATTAACCCTAATGTGTCTTTTCCAGATGATATGCTGCTGATAATATCGCCCTGCAATGCGCGGAAATTATCGTAACCCCAGTATTGTTTAAGTATTGAAAGAAATCTTTGCATAGAAATAGCCTTCAGAATTCTTGAAAAAGAAATTTTTGTGTGTTGAGAGTATGTTGAAGATATTTCTCTAATCCCATTATATTAAATTAAAAATGATACTCTGATATTGCTCCAAATAGAATTGATGAGCAATAAAAAAGTATAACTAAACCACAATGTACTATTTATAAACACAAAGACACAAAGACACAAATAAATTTAATATTATTACTTTGTGCTTATTTAAAGCCACAAAGTAAAATGCAAGCATTTTTTAGTCTTGATAGATATTTTACTGTAAATAAAACATTTATGTTTTATACTTTGTGTCTTGATCAAACCAAAATAACTTAAGATATTAACTTTTGTCGAATACTGTGTCTTAGTGTCTTCGTGTTTGTTTAATATAGACTATGCACAAGTGACTTTTGTAGGCAAAGAAAACTCTTAGTTTGACAATTGAATACCAAAGCGGATAATCATTTAAATTAAATACAACGAGTTCCGGTTTCCATGATTTGAGTTCTTCTCAACTTTGAATCAAAACTATTTTTTTTACTGTTTTTTAAGTACAAAAGCTGAACGAGCCGGTATATAAAGTTTTAGCCATTCCTTATCCGAAATTTTATCCGGGTCTGGAGTAGTAAAATGTACAATCGATTCATCTATTATATCAAAACCACCAAAAAGAGAATTGTCAGTATTTAAGACCACCTTGTACGATCCCTGTTCAGCAAGAATCCCATAGTCGGTAAACGATTTAGCTCCATTGAAGTTAAATACAAATATCAAATTTCCGCGCTGATAAGCTACTAGCTGATCATCATCTTTGTCCCAAAGTAAACGTATAGATGTTTTGTTAAATTCGGGAACTGTTTTTATTAGTTCAATCATTGCTCTGTCAAACTCTCCCAAACCATGATACAGATATTTATCATTATCGAACAGATTCCACTGACGACGTGCATATTTGTATGACCAGCCATTACCTTCACGAGGAAAATCTATCCATTCGGGATGTCCGAATTCATTACCCATAAAATTAAGATAACCGCCATTAATCGTTGTAGAAGTAATCAGACGTATCATTTTGTGTAATGAAATTCCCCGGTCAACAGTAATTGTATTGTCACCCCGCTGCATGTGCCAGTACATTTCTGCATCAATTAATCTGAATATAATTGTTTTGTCTCCTACTAATGCCTGATCGTGACTTTCGGCATAATTAATTGTTTTTTCATCAGCTCTGCGGTTGGTAAGTTCCCAGAAAATGTGTCCTGCTTTCCAGTTTTCATCTTTTACCTCTTTTATATATTTAATCCAGAAATCAGGAATCCCCATAGCCATTCGGTAGTCAAAGCCAATTCCTCCATCTTCAAATTTCGCAGCTAAACCGGGCATTCCACTTACTTCTTCAGCTACAGAGATAGCATTGGGATTAACCTCATGTATTAGTTTGTTGGCTAAAGTCAGATAACATATTGCATTGCCATCCTGATTCAAATTGTAATAAGAACCGTAACTTCCGAAATCTTCGCCCAATCCGTGGCTTCGGTATAACATTGAGGTTACGCCATCAAATCTGTATCCATCGAAATGATATTCCTCGAGCCAGAATTTGCAGTTTGAAAGTAAAAAATGGAGAACTGCCGGTTTTGCATAATCAAAACATAATGAATCCCATGCCGGATGCTCGCGTCTTGTACCACCATGAAAGTACTGATACGGTGTACCATCAAATCTGCCTAAACCTTCAACTTCATTTTTAACTGCATGTGAATGAACAATATCCATAATTACCGAAATCCCTAAACCATGAGCATCATCAATTAATTGCTTTAAATCTTCGGGCGTTCCAAACCTTGAAGATGCCGCAAAAAAACTTGAAACATGGTACCCGAACGATCCATAATATGGATGTTCCTGAATAGCCATTATTTGAATACAATTATATCCTGCTTTTGCTATTCTTGGTAGTATTGATGTTCTGAATTCCTGATAGGTGGATACTTTTTCATCGGCTCCCGACATCCCAATATGACACTCATAGATAAGTATCGGATCGGTCTGAGGTTTAAATTTAGTATTTTTAAAAACATACTGTTGTAATGGATTCCAAACTTGAGCACTGAAGATTTTTGAGTTTTCATCCTGAATTACTCTTCGTGCCCACGCAGGGATACGTTCACCACTTCCTCCTTCCCATTCAACCAATAATTTGTAAAGTTGAGAATGAGTCATTGCAAAATCAGGAAGTTTAATTTCCCAAATTCCGTTTTGAAGTTTTTTTAGTTGATAATCGGGATGACGTTGCCAGTTATTAAAATCACCAATTAAAAAAATGGCAGTTGCATTTGGCGCCCATTCTCTGAAAATCCATCCATCTGTCTGATGATGAAGCCCGAAGTATAAATATCCGGATGCAAAATCTGATAAAGTCTGATTTTCTCCGGTTAATTTCTTTTCAGTTAAACCTGCATATTCGTAACGACCGAAAATTGCATCTGCATAAGGCTCTAAATACGGATCGGCTTTTACTAATGGAAGAATATTCATATAATTAGTTTTTAACAATTGACAAATAATTTAAATAACTCAATGCTTAACAATACTTCGTTACAAAATTTTATTTTTTGAACGCAAAGTCGCAAAGTCTCTAAGACGCTAAGAAAAACTGAAAGTTTTTCCCTTTGCGTTCTTTCTTTTCTTTTTGATTATCAGATGTTTGAATCTTTGCGACTTTGCGTTAAATTTTTCTTTTAATAGATTTCTTTAGATGTTATTATTCTAAGATAAAGATTTAATAATCATGAAATTAAGTTGTTTTATGACGACCCAATGCTTAAGATTCCTTACAAAAAAAGTACAGGTTTTTACACCCGTACTTTAACAATTATTTTGCGATAAGTGCCTTCACCTATCCCTGGCTGATGACCATCTTCAGGAAAGAAAACTGCAAATTCAAAAGGTTCAACTTTTACGAAACTTGTAGCTTTATCTGCGTAAAATGTAATGTCTTTCTGTTCGTTATATGCATCAGTTACCTGACTAAGTTTACATGCTGCTTTCCATCCCATAACCTCAGTAGCATCAATCGGAATTTGAATATCAATAAAATTGTTATGTGTTTCCATACGTGCTGCATCCTCAGTTTTTCCGGTAATATCAACTACATTCACTACTAAATCTGAACCTTCAAGTTCAATTTTACCTAAGGGAAGTGTCTCAAGATTATTATTATTCAAATATTCGAATGCCTTTTTAAACCGGGGATGTACGCTTGTGTATCTTGCACTGTTTTTTAATGAGTCTAATATCATAATTTTATTGTTTAATATTTTAAAAAATTTATTCTAAGAATATAGCTGATCAACTGTATAATTCAAAAAGCAATTGAGCGGATATGCGCGTTTAAGAATTAAAACGATTTTTTCTGCCAAATCAGGTTGATTTAGCATTTTTTCTTCCAATTTATATTCAACCATATAATGCTTTAATTTCAGTAGTTCAGCATCGGCAAAATCTTTTGGAAAACCGGCAGGAACAGTCTTTAATTTTTCATCATCGTAGAAATGGTTGAAATATTCAGAAAAATCTTCTGAATTTCGTATTTCATTTAATTCGTCAATGTTGTCATAAACACTTTTTCGCAATGCCTTGAGTAATTCGGTAGGTGGACACCATACACCTGCGGCTACAAAACTACCAGCAGGATCAAGATGTATGTAGTAGCCGCCTCTTTTACTTTTCCGGCCACCACCTGCTGCAATATATACTCCGAAATGCGTTTTATATGGCGTTTTGTCATGCGAAAACCTGGTGTCGCGGTAAATCCTGAAAACACAATCTTTAACATCAATGTGTTTTATCTCATCGTCAAATTTTGAAATTTCAAAAATAAGTTGTTTGCTAAATTCTTCAAAATCTGATTTTGTACTCTCGTACCAGGCTTTGTTTTCAGCAAACCACTCCCTGTTATTGTTCTCTTTTAATGTTTCTAAAAAACTTATAATATTTGGAATATTCATACTGTATTTTTGTTTGCGATTCACAAATATAAAGTAAAATTCAGATATATCGGTTTTAAATAGCATATTTTTTTTTTGCTTTCAGTTATTTGCCGAAAAATGATTAATTTTGCATCCTTAATAAGTAATGAGAACCAATTAATTAAAGGGTTAAAGGTCTTAATTTAAGATTGCTAACTGTTGAAATTTATAAAATAAGAGTAGAAAATGAGAAACCGGATTAATAAGTTAATGAACGAGTTGAGTGATTTAACTGCTGTCAGTAACGAAGAATTAGAAGCTTTACGAATAAAATATTTAAGTAAAAAAGGTGAAATTTCGGTTTTATTCAACGATTTCAGAGAAGTTGCCAACGAAGAAAAACGTGAAATAGGGCAGATGTTGAATGATTTGAAAAATGCTGCTCAGGAAAAAATAAACGAAATTAAAGATGCATTTTCCGGGACTTCACAATCTGATTATAAATCAGATTTAACTCGTACGGCCGATCCAATAAAATTAGGAACACGTCATCCACTTTCATTAGTGAAAAACGAAATTATCGATATTTTTTCGCGTATTGGTTTTACTATTGCCGAAGGTCCTGAAATTGAAGATGACTGGCATGTTTTCAGTGCACTGAACTTTCCACCTGAACATCCAGCCCGCGATATGCAGGATACTTTTTTCATTGAGCAAAATCCGGATGTAGTGCTTCGTACGCATACGTCATCAGTGCAAACCCGAATCATGACAAATCAGAAGCCTCCTATTCGTATGTTGTTCCCCGGTCGTGTATATCGGAATGAAGCCATTTCATACAGAGCGCATTGTTTTTTTCACCAGGTTGAAGGACTTTACATTGATAAAGACGTATCATTTGCCGATTTGAAGCAGGCGCTAATGTATTTTGCAAAAGAAATGTTCGGATCTGATACTCAAATTCGATTAAGACCGTCCTATTTCCCATTTACTGAACCAAGTGCCGAAATGGATATATCTTGTAACTTGTGTGGCGGAAAAGGTTGTCAGTTTTGTAAACATACAGGTTGGGTGGAAATTCTCGGTTGCGGTATGGTCGATCCTAATGTATTGGAAAATTGTGGTATCGATTCCAAGGTTTATACTGGCTATGCTTTTGGGATGGGAATTGAAAGAATAACAAACTTGAAATATCAGGTGAAAGACCTCCGGTTGTTTTCAGAAAATGATGTTCGTTTCTTAGAAGAGTTTGATTCAGCCTACTAAATACAGCAATAAAAAAAACCGGATTATTCCGGTTTTTTTTATTGCTGTACATCTCTCAGATCTATTGCTAAATAGTTGTATTTGCGATGATTGTATAAGATAATTGTTAGATTGTTCAATAATTGAATAAGTGAAAATTTATTTTTCACTTATTTTTTCGCATAAACATTGTGTTTATTTCGAAAACTTATTTAATTTTGCATTAACATAGATTTTAATTTTAATTCAAAATTTTATAAATTTAAAAAGAAAAAAGTATGAAAAAAATTATTTTATCGCTTGCATTAGTTTTATGTATGTCAACAGCTTTATTTGCACAGGCTGAAGGTAGCACAATTGGTCTCCGTTTTGGTTATCCTACTGAACTTTCGTATCAAAAAGGTTTAAACAGCACCAATCGAATTGAATTGGGATTAGGTTTCCGTGCTTATACTTATGCAACATCACTTTCTTTCTCAGGAGTTTATCAATGGGTTAAAGATTTGTCGTCAATTACTGATGGTCTTAATTGGTATTATGGCGCTGGTGCACAGGTTGGATTTTATTCATATAGTAAAACTTATATTCCTGTTGCAGTTTTAGGACAAGTGGGTTTACAATATGATTTTAATATTCCATTGAGACTATCATTAGATTGGAGACCTGGTTTCCAATTTGGTGGATATTATAATAATGGTTTTGTTGGTGATGGTTTCTGCTTAGGAGTACGCTATATTTTAGGAAAATAAATAAATAGCTATCAAAATAAAAAGAGGAAAATCCGAATTGGGTTTTCCTCTTTTTTGGTTGTTTAAATGTCTATTTCACTACTTCCAGTACCTTTTCAATCGCTCTCTTTATGCCAGCCGCATTTTTCCACTATCAGAAAGCGCATATCTATACTCCTACAATCTTATTGCAGAAATATCAATTTTAGACACACGTTGCATCTTAAGCTTTATACGGCTATTGCTGATTAAATGAAGAAAAATAAGTATCTACTATTCCCTCGTTTCAAACCAAATACAGGGAGTATTTGAAGTTTTATTTAATTGACACTATTATTGCTTCAATCTGACATTTGTTTACCGGAAGATAATTGATTGCAATATCCCAAATTATCTCATAATCTACGCCAAAATATTCGTGGGAGACTTTATTTCTAAGTAGATACATTTCACTCCAGGGTACATTTGGATATTCTTCTTTAATTTCAATTGAAAGATTTTTGGCGGCTTCTCCAATAATTTCAAAATTACGAATAACTGCATCAACTGTTTTATAATCCTTTTTAAATTCTGCAAAAGTATATCCTTCAGTATATTCCGAAATTCGATTGATTGACAACAATATATCATCGAGATACATGCTGTAAGTCCTGTTTTCCTTCTTCATTACACTACTTCCAGTTGATTTAGAATCTGATTTTTTATTTGGTCTTTTAACCCGCTCATGGTTACTAAATCTACTTTTCGACCTAAAAGCCGTTCCAAATAAAGTTCAAGTGTAAAAAATCTCCAACCGATGGGCTTTTCAAATTCTACAAGTATATCAATATCGCTTTCTTCGGTATTTGTTTCATCGGCATACGAACCAAAAAGACCTATTGACTTTACTGAATACTCCTTTGATAAAAGAGGTTTGATCTCTCTTAACTTCGATACAACTTCATTTTTTGTTTCCATAATAATAAATATCTCAAATCGGTAAAGCAGTTATAATACAATCACTTTGCAAATATACAACCTTCGATTGAATCACGTATAAAATAATAATATTTTTTTAGTCAATAAAATAACATTGAAAAATGATTATTCGCAAAGCGACCTAATCAAAAAGAATAGAAACGCGGATTTGACGGATTGAGCTGATTTGCTCAGTTGAAATTACGGATATATTACTGATATAGACTTCACAAGTGAAGTCAGCTGATTTCTAAACCACTAAGCTCACATCCGTTATTTACGCAGTAAATAATATCAGCATAAAAATCCGCTTCTAATACAATTAACGAAAATCCGCGAACATCCGCCTAATCCGTATAATCCGCGTTCCAATAATAATTAGCAAAGGGATAATTCACCATTAGGTCATTTTGCGGATAATCATACATTGAAATGACAACGTAAGTTTTTCTTTGCCCAGATATTTAAAAAGAGGAATCTCATTTAAGAAATTCCTCTTTTCAATATAAATCATACCAACATTTAGTTCACTACTTCCAATGCTTTTTCAATCGCTCTCTTAATACCATCCGGATTTTTACCACCTGCCGAAGCGAAGAATGGTTGTCCACCGCCGCCACCTTGTATTTCTTTGGCAGCATCACGGGCAATGTTTACAGCATTCAATCCTCCTGTTACTAAATCATCACTGAGTAATACGGTGATAGATGGTTTGCCATCTGCCACACAACCTGCTACAAAGAATAGTTTTTCAGGCTGAATATTTCTAATCTGGAAGGCTAATGTTTTTACCTGATCAGCTGTTAATGTGCCTTGATAACTGATAACTTTTACGTTTTTAACTTCTCTAACTTCTTTAACTTCGGTTACTTCAGCAAGAAGTTTATCACGAAGGCTCATAATTTTTTCGTGAACAAAAGCTTCCACTTGTTTTTTAAGTTCAGTGCTCTCTTCACTCAAACGACGAATGGCCGTTAGCACATCAGGAGCATTATTAAGTAATTCTTTGGCCTCGCCAATAGTATCTTGTTGTTTGTCAAGCAAATCTTCAACAGCCTTGCCAGTGATGGCCTCAATACGACGAATGCCGGCAGCAATAGAACTTTCGGCTGTTACACGCACCAATCCGATATTTCCTGTTGCACTTACATGTGTTCCACCACAAAGCTCTACTGAGCTTCCAAACTGAATTACACGAACTGTTTCGCCATATTTTTCCCCAAACAAAGCCATAGCACCCATAGCTTGCGCTTCGGCTATCGGCGTTTCGCGTTTTTCTACCAATTGATAGTTTTCGCGAATCTTGCGATTGGCTATAGCTTCTACCGCACGAATTTCTTCTCTTGTTAGCTTTTGGAAGTGCGAGAAGTCGAAACGCAATGCTTCAGGACTTACAAACGAACCTTTTTGTTCGACATGCGTGCCCAGCACTTCGCGTAATGCTTCGTGAAGCAAGTGAGTAGCCGAGTGGTTACATTCGGTAGCTTTGCGTTTTTCAATATCAATAGTTGCCGTAAATGTGTCGGTCACATCTTCGGGCAAATTGTTTACAATATGTACCGCCAGGTTATTTTCCTTTTTAGTGTCAAGAATTCGGATAGCACGGCCTTCTTCAAAGTCCCTCTCCTCGGGAGTCCCGATAGCTATCGGGGTTAGGGAGAGGTATCCGCTGTCACCAACCTGTCCACCCATTTCTGCATAGAAAGGAGTCTTTGAAAGTACCAACTGATAATATTCCTGATTTTTCTGTTTTACTTTACGATAACGCAGAATTTCGGTATCAGCTTCAGTGAAATCATAACCCACAAAAACGCTGTCACCTTCGCGAACAGTCACCCAGTCACCTGTTTCGGTGGCCGCAGCATTGCGTGCACGTTCTTTTTGTTTCTGCATTTCTGCATTAAACTCGTCGATATTTACGGTGAAATTATTTTCGCGCAAAATCAATTCAGTCAAATCCAATGGAAAACCAAAAGTATCGTAAAGTGTAAAAGCCACTTTTCCTTCTATTTCAGTTTTACCTGCATTTTTCGAATCAGCCATCACTTTATCAAGCAACTTAATACCCGTTTCCAATGTACGCAAGAATGATTCTTCCTCTTCTTTGATTACTTTTTCAATCAACGTTTTCTGAGAAATTAGTTCAGGATAAGCTTTACCCATTACATCGCCCAACACATTGATTAATTTATACATAAATGCAGAACGTTGCCCAAGGAAAGTGTAACCGTAACGTACCGCACGACGCAGAATACGACGAATAACATAGCCTGCTTTGGCATTGGATGGCAGTTGACCATCGGTAATCGAGAAGGCAATAGTACGAATATGATCGGCAATAACGCGCATGGCGATATCAGTTTTTTCGTTTTTGCCATAGTCAGCTCCACAAACGCGACCTATTTCAGCAATAATCGGCGTAAAAACATCGGTGTCGTAATTAGACTGAACGCCTTGCATAGCCATACAAAGTCGCTCAAACCCCATTCCTGTATCAATTACTTTAGCCGGAAGTCCTTCGAGCGAACCATCAGTTTTACGGTTATATTGCATAAACACGTTGTTCCAGATTTCAATCACCTGTGGGTGACTTCCGTTTACGAGTGTCAGGCCGTCAATTTTGGTGCGCTCATCGCTGTCGCGGATGTCGATATGTATTTCGGAGCAAGGGCCACAAGGACCTGTATCACCCATTTCCCAGAAATTATCTTTTTTATTTCCATTGATAATGCGGTCTTTAGGTAAAAATTGTTCCCAAATAGCTGCCGCTTCATCGTCACGATCTAATCCTTCGGGTGCATACCCTTCGAAAACTGTAACGTATAAACGATCTTTGTCCAGTTTTAAAACTTCTGTCAAATATTCCCAAGCCCATTCGATGGCTTCTTTTTTGAAATAATCGCCAAACGACCAGTTGCCCAGCATCTCAAACATGGTATGATGATAGGTATCGTGACCAACTTCTTCTAAGTCGTTGTGCTTACCGCTCACGCGCAAACATTTTTGCGAATCCGCCACACGGGCATATTTTATCGGGTCATTACCCAAAATAATGTTTTTGAACTGGTTCATTCCGGCGTTGGTGAACATCAGGGTAGGATCATCTTTGATAACCATGGGTGCCGATGGAACAATTTTGTGGTCTTTCGATGCAAAAAAATCGAGAAAAGATTGACGAATTTCCTGTGAAGTCATTTTATATTTAGATATTTGCCCTACGGGCGATATTAGTTGATATTTATTGATATTTGCCCTACGGGCGATAGATATACTTTGTATGATATTTGCCCTGCGAGCGATACTTACTGATATTTATGAATCGGCGAAGCCAAATATCAATAAATGTCAGCGTAGCTAAATATCTATTTCTTGTATTCAGTTTTTTTAATTAGTTTATCGTGGGCATGTATAAAGTTATTAAGTTTTATACTAAGCTTTTCGAAAATATTTGAAATTGTTTGAATTTGTTCATCACCAATAAGATTCCTTCTTTTCGACTTCTCAAACCAGGTTTTACTTTCTGAAAAAGAGCCTCTTGCATAATAATAAAACGTTCTTGAGTCTTTAAAAGTATTTCTTCCTAATCCCTCACTAAGATTTGCACTCACCGAATCTATTGCACGAACCCACTGCTTTCCAATCGTATCCTTTGAGAAAAAATCCCATTTTACTACGATATCCCAAATTACATCGGAAACATCCATAGATAAATTATAAACTTCTAAATCTTCCAGTTTCATATACTTAATAATATTTGTTGATTTTTATTGAATCGGCGAAGCATATATCCATCAATTATCAGCTTAGCCAAATATCCATAAATATCGTGCGAAGCACAAATATCGCCAAAGCCAAATATCGCCCAAAGGGCAAATATCTGTATTTAGGGTTAATAATCTCAAATAAAGACTGCAAAAGTAGTTCAAATTTATTATTTTTGCATAAAAAGTGATTGTAAAAGTTTATCATTGTAATCTATTTTTTTATATTTTAAAACTTTTGACTGCTAAAATGAGGATATTTTAAGTAGTCTATTATATTAATTTTCAGATGTTTGTCTGATAATTCTATGGCAAAAAAAATAAAATTCCATTTTAATACTGAAACATTGAATTACGAGCCTGTAATTCAGTCGTTTGGGCATAAGGTAAAGAGACTATTAATACATCTATTCTCAGGAGCTTCTTTGGGTGCGATTTTTTTTCTGATTTTTGTTTCTACTATTCAATCGCCACAAGAAAAGCAACTTGGAGTCGAAAAAAGTAGAATGCAGGCACAATACAGGATTCTCGAAAGACAATTTAATGAAATTCAGGAAGTTTTAACTGATTTACAGCAACGGGATGATAATATGTACAGAGTTGTATTTCAAGCTGAACCAATTCCATTAGAAGTAAGAAAATCGTCGGCTTCAAATTCAGATTACTATAATCAATTGCTAAAAATGACCAATTCAGAAATTGTGGTGTCAACTACAAAGAAAATGGCAGAAATCAGAAAGCAGTTATATATTCAATCCAAATCGTATGACGATTTAATACTTTTAGTAAAAAATAAAGAAGCAATGCTCGAATGCATTCCGTCTATTCAACCGGTTCTTAACAAAGATTTAACCCGTATGGCTTCGGGGTTTGGATGGAGGATTGATCCTGTATATCATACCCGCCGCTTTCATGAAGGAATGGACTTTACTGCACCCGTTGGTACTGATATTTTTGCCACCGGCAATGGTACAGTAATAAGTTCAGGTTGGCAACAAGGCTATGGTAATTGTGTGGAGATTAATCACGGATTTGGTTATGTGACCCGTTATGGACACATGAGTGCTATAAAATCTCGTGTTGGACAGAAAGTAAAACGGGGAGATGTCATCGGATTAGTGGGTAGTACCGGAAAATCGACCGGACCTCATTTACATTACGAAGTTCATTTCAAAGGTGAAGTTATGAATCCTCAAAATTATTACTTTATGGATTTGTCACCTGCCGAATATGACAGGATGGTACAGATGAGTAATAATTCGGGACAGATGTTTGATTAATACCCCCAGCCCCTAAAGGGGAGAAAGAGGAAGATTTACCCATAACGCCTAAAGAGGAATTAATTAGTACTATTCATTTTATTTTGATTTAATATGAATAATAAAAAAGAATTTCAAAACAATACTAACTCTGTTCCCCTTCATGGGTTAGGGGTAAACTCCCCTTTAGGGGTTGGGGGTTGTCCAATCGGCATTTTTGATTCTGGTTATGGAGGCTTGACAATTCTCGAAAA
>CAYNHC010000075.1:0-14016 GCA_964396705.1 uncultured Paludibacter sp. | reverse complement strand
AGACACAGACAGTAAAAGAACTGGAAAATCAGCGAAAGCAAGCTTATAAACAACTAGAAACAATGAACCAGTTGTTGAATGAAACTAAAAAATCTCAACGCAGTTCAATAAACAAAATCAATATTATTAATAAAAATATTGCGGAACGCAAAAAACTCATTAATAATATAACATTAGAAATAGATAAACTTGATAACGAGGTTAGAAAGTTGAGTAATGAAAAAAAGAATCTTGAAACAAAACTTGGATTGTTAAAAAATGACTATGCACGTTTGGTACAAGAAGCTCATATACATAAAAGCATTTATACTAAAATAATGTTTGTAATGTCAGCTAACACATTCGATCAGTCGTACCGTAGGTTGCGATACCTTAGTGAATTTTCTGATTACCGGAAACAACAGGTAAGAAAAATTCAGAAAGTAACAACTGATATTGGGATAAAAACTGATAATCTGAACAAAACCAAAAGTACTAAGGTAGAAGTTGTAAAACAAAAAGAATCAGAAGCACAAAAACTGACTAAAGATCAGCAGAAAGAAAAAGTGCTCATGACCGATTTGCAAAAAAAGGAAAAAAAATTAAGAGCAGATCTGAAAGTTCAACAAAGAAAGGCTAATGATATCAACAATAAAATTCAAAGAATAATTGCTGAAGAAATAAGAAAAGCTGAAGCAAAAAGAGCAGAAGAGGAAAGGAAACGAATTGCTGCCGAAAACAAAAAGAAAAGCACAGATACTAAAACAACAACTAAGGAAACTACCGCAGAAAGAGAGACAACCACTGTTTCAAAACCATCTGTGTCGGTACTTACAAAAGAAGAAACATTAATTTCAGGAAATTTTGCAGCAAATGTAGGCAGACTACCATGGCCTACCGAAAAAGGGATAATAAGTGGACATTACGGCGTACATGCACATCCGGTATTGAAACATGTAACTACAAACAACAAAGGGGTTTACATACAAACGCCAGCCCGAAGCAATGCCAGAGCGGTTTTCGAAGGTGTTGTTACACAGCGCTTTTCCATACCGGGAAGCAACAATGCCGTAATC
The DNA here is from genome assembly GCA_964396705.1 of uncultured Paludibacter sp. Taxonomy (GTDB): domain Bacteria; phylum Bacteroidota; class Bacteroidia; order Bacteroidales; family Paludibacteraceae; genus Paludibacter. The sequence goes on along the minus strand of CAYNHC010000075.1, from coordinate 12,961 downwards.
ATTAAGCATGGAGATTACCGGACAGTATATGCGAACCTAACAGATATTTATGTAAATGTAGGACAGAAGGTTAGTGCGAAACAATCTATCGGCAGAATTTTCACCGATGATGAAAATGACAATAAAACAGAACTCTATTTTCAGATTTGGAAAGGTAAAGTTTTATTAAATCCTGAAAGCTGGATTGCAAGATAAAGACTTGTCCCCTAAATTCCCCAAAAGGGACATTAAGAGATCGTGATTAAATAATAAAATAAATTGTTTTTTAAATTCCCTCTGGGGGATAAGGTTCTATGGAAGAATTAATTATTTCACAAACTGCTGATTACGGTGATAGCAATATTATCACTCTCGAAGGATTGGAACATGTTCGTCGTCGTCCGGGGATGTATATTGGCAAACTTGGCGATGGAACACATGTAGATGATGGTATTTATGTACTCTTAAAAGAGGTATTGGATAACTGTATTGATGAATACCGGATGGGAGCCGGAAAAATGGTTGATGTTCGTGTAAACGATGGTCATGTGGAAGTGCGAGACTATGGACGTGGAATACCACTTGGTAAAATGATTGATGCTGTATCAATTATGAATACCGGAGGAAAATATGATTCGAAAGCATTTAAAAAATCGGTTGGGTTAAATGGAGTCGGTATAAAAGCTGTAAATGCTTTATCTTCCAGTTTTATAGTTGAAAGTTTTCGCGATGGACAAAGCCGCAAGGCAGAGTTTGTACAAGGGAAATTAGTGACTGACAGCGATATTTACGATAATGGAAACGATAGGGGCACTTATGTTTATTTTGTTCCTGACGAAACACTTTTCAATAATTACAAATATCAGGATGAGTTTATTGAAACCATGTTGCGTAATTATGCTTACCTAAACACCGGTTTGACAATAGTATTTAACGGAAAAAAAATACTTTCGAAAAATGGATTGCTTGACCTGCTAAACGAAAACATGACTTCTGAACCGCTTTATCCGATTATTCATCTGAAAGGCGAAGATATTGAAATAGCTTTTACACATAGTGACCAATATGGCGAGGAGTATTACTCGTTTGTCAACGGACAACATACTACTCAGGGAGGAACACATCAAAGTGCGTTTCGCGAAGCTGTAGCTCGTACAATTAAAGAATTTTACGCTAAAAATCAGGAACTTACCGATATACGTAATGGAATAATTGCAGCAGTGGCTATAAGCGTAGAGGAACCTGTGTTCGAATCGCAAACTAAAACCAAGCTCGGATCGCGCGATATGACACCTACCGGAGGTATTTCAGTGAATAAATTCATCTCCGATTTTTTAAAGAAAGAGTTAGATAATTTTCTCCATCGAAACACTGAAACATCTGGAATATTACTCCAAAAAATACAGGATTCCGAAAAAGAACGCAAAGCAATTGCGGGAGTTACAAAATTGGCACGTGAACGTGCAAAAAAAGTAAATCTGCACAATAAAAAACTTCGCGATTGCCGCATTCACTATAATGATTCGAAAGGAGATATTGAAAGTTCGAGCATTTTTATTACCGAAGGTGACTCGGCAAGTGGGTCTATTACCAAAAGTAGAAATGTAAATACCCAGGCAGTCTTCAGTCTTAGAGGTAAACCCCTTAACAGTTACGGACTTACAAAAAAAATTGTTTACGAAAATGAAGAGTTTAATCTTCTTCAGGCAGCGTTAAATATAGAGGATGGCATTGAAAATTTACGCTACAATAAAGTCATTGTTGCTACCGATGCCGATGTTGATGGTATGCACATCAGGCTTTTATTAATAACATTCTTTTTGCAATTTTTTCCTGATTTAATCAAGAAAGGACATGTTTACATTTTGCAAACTCCTTTGTTTAGGGTAAGAAACAAAAAGGAAACAATTTACTGCTACTCGGAAGAAGAGCGGATTGCAGCTACTGCAAAGTTAGGTGCCAATCCTGAAATCACTCGATTTAAAGGGTTAGGTGAAATATCGCCGGATGAATTTGTTCATTTTATCGGAAAAGATATCCGTCTCGATCAGGTAACACTTAAAAAAGAAGATGCCGTACAGGATTTACTTTCGTTCTATATGGGTAAAAATACGTCCGAACGCCAGAATTTTATCATCGATAATCTGGTGATTGAAGAAGACGTGTAAAGAATTTACAATTAACTCATTTACAATTTACTATTTAAATGACTATTGAGCGCATTCCCACTCAGGGCGTAAAATATGCCGGTTCAAAACTAAAAATCATTCCTTATATAGTGGAATTGTTGACAGAATTGGAAGGTGTGAAGAATGTTCTGGATGGGTTTAGCGGATCTACGCGGGTTTCACAAGCCTTTGCTCAACTGGGTTATAACACAACTTCAAATGATATTTCGGCGTGGTCCGAAGTTTTCGGCACTTGCTATTTAAAATCGACTCAATCGAATAAATATTATCAGGAAATTATTCACCATTTAAACAATCTTGAAGGCTATGATGGATGGTTTACTGAAAATTATGGTGGAGAAGAAACTCAAACGAAAAAACCCTTTCAAGCTAAAAACACCCGCAAATTAGATGCTATTCGCGACGAAATTGATAATTTAAATCTTTCGTGGGAAGATAAATGTGTGTTGCTTACAAGCTTAATTTATGCACTTGATGCTGTCGATAGTACGTTGGGACATTATGTGGCATATTTATCGGAATGGTCGCCACGCTCGTACAAAGATTTAAAACTGAAATTGCCCGCACGTTTTCCCATTATCAGTGAAAACAGGGTTATCAAAAGTGATATTTTCGAAACCATTGCGAATTGCGAATTCGATTTTGCGTATTTCGATCCTCCTTACGGCTCCAACAACGAAAAAATGCCACCCAGCCGTGTACGCTATAATTCGTATTACCATATTTGGACAACCATTATTCAGAACGACAAACCGGCTATTTTTGGGAAAGCTAATCGCCGAGAAGATTCCAGAGATGGAATTTCGTCTTCAGTTTTTGAAGAATTCCGTAAAAATGACGATGGAAGCTTTATGGCAATGGAAGCGCTTCGCAAGCTTATTAAAGAAACTCGTTCGAAATACATTTTACTCTCATATAGTTCGGGAGGCAGAGCTACAAAAAAAGAATTGAGCGACATAATGGATGAAACAGGTAAAATGCTGAAAGCCGTTGAAATAGATTACCAGAAAAACGTGATGGGAAATATGCGTTGGACAAATGAATGGATTAACAGCGACGGAAAATATCATGAATATTTATTTTTGATGGAGAAAAAATAAAAAGATATTGGAATCAAGATTCAAGAACCAAGACATTAAATGGTAAATCGTAAATTAAAAAATCGTAAATGAATTATTACTCCGAAAACGAATCTAAAGACAGCAATCCAGATCTGTATTTTATGAAACAAGCGTTGGCAGAATCACTGAAAGCTGCTGCTCGCGATGAAGTTCCCGTAGGTGCAGTCATTGTCTGTCAGGGACGAATTATCGCTCGTGGACACAATCTTACCGAAACACTGAACGATGTTACAGCTCATGCCGAAATGCAGGCCATAACTGCTGCAGCTCAGTTTTTGGGCGGGAAGTATTTGGTAGATTGTACGCTTTATGTTACTGTGGAGCCTTGTGTTATGTGTGCCGGAGCTTTAGGTTGGTCGCAGATAAGCCGGATAGTGTATGGCGCTGCTGATGAGAAACGCGGTTTTGTACGCTTTGCACCAAATGCACTGCATCCTAAAACAGAAGTTGTTTCGGGCGTGTTGGAAGAGGAGTGCAGTAAGTTAATGAAAGAGTTTTTTAAAAGGAAAAGAGGCTAATGTGTCAATGTTTTAATATGCCAATAAGCTAATATGCTTTTAAAAAGACGAATTTTAAAATCTATTCTCTCATTATTCCATTTGATGATAGGATTATAATGTGGAAATAGATTGTAATCTAAATTGAAAAAACTCTCCTTGTCAATTGACAAGGAGAGTTTTAAGTAAAAGAGAAGTATATTACTGTTATATAACAAGTAATTTACAAATCAAACCCGATATCGCTCCTAAAGTATTTTTTTTCGTAATTAATCAGTTGTGCATTTTTAAAAGATAGTGCCAATGCTTCTTCTTTGGTTTTTCCATACGAACTTACGGCTATTACGCGTCCACCGTTGGTTACAATTTTGCCTTCTTTCGAAGCTGTTCCCGCATGAAAAACAATGCTGTTCTGCACTTTTTCCAAACCGATGATTTCTTTTCCTTTTTCATAATCCTCAGGGTAACCACCCGAAACCAACATAACCGTTACAGCTGATCGGTCGTCAAATTCCACAGTTTTTTCGTTCAGATTTCCTGCAGCAACCCCTTCGAGTAAATCAACAAAATCTGATTTCAGCCTTAACATCACCACTTCAGTTTCAGGGTCACCCATGCGTGCATTGTATTCGATGGTGTAGGGTTCACCGTTTACTTTTATCAATCCAAAGAAAATAAAGCCTTTGTAAATAATTCCTTCACTGTAAAGACCTTCAACTGTTGGGCGGATAATGCGATCCTCCACTTTTTTCATAAATTCTGCATTGGCAAACGGCACTGGTGACACAGCTCCCATTCCTCCGGTATTCAGCCCTTTATCTCCTTCGCCAATGCGTTTATAATCTTTTGCTTCGGGCAGAATTTTGTAGTTTTTTCCATCTGTAATTACAAAAACGGAACATTCAATTCCCGACAGGAATTCTTCGATAACTACCGTTTTGCTTGCTGCGCCAAATTTGCCATCGAGCATGGCTTTCAATTCCGAAATGGTTTCGTCCAAATCATTCAAAATCAAAACACCCTTTCCGGCAGCAAGTCCATCGGCTTTTAGCACATAAGGTGATTGTAATGTTTTCAGGAATTCAATTCCTGCTTCAATATTTTCGGACGTAACGCTCAAATATCCGGCAGTTGGGATATTGTGACGAAACATAAATTGCTTCGAAAAATCTTTACTCCCTTCGAGTTGTGCGCCAAATTTATCGGGACCTACTACGGGAATATGTTTTATCGCTTCGTCGGCAGTAAAAAAATCAACAATACCTTTTACAAGCGGATCTTCAGGGCCAACTAACACCAAATCGATGGCGTTATCAAGAACAGCAACTTTCAATGCCGGAAAATTATCGGCAGCAATAGCCAAATTTGTTCCGACTTCAGCTGTTCCGGGATTTCCGGGAGCAATAAAAAGTTTGTTGAGTTTTGGACTTTGAGCTATTTTCCATGCTAATGCATGTTCGCGACCGCCGGAGCCGAGTAGGAGTATATTCATTGTGCTTAAATATTGATATATGATACAAAAGTAGGTTATTTTTACCTTTTTGCAAAATAGTTGTTTTGTTACTTTTGACTATAATTCTGCGAAACTAATATATCAAATGTTCATATTATTGCGCTTAAATATTTGACTATGCTGGAGTAGGATGAACCAAAGAACGAACAAATCTCTACTTGTTTTTATTATGCTACAAGCAGTAAACAGGTGGAACTCCATTTATTATTCTATAGTATGCATGATTCGATATACCATTTTGATTATTTTGTGCATATCAAAACGGTATTTTGTTCCTATTTTTGTACTTTGTTCATTGTTAATTAGATTAAGAGGTGAAAATTCTTCTCAAGCGAGCAATAACAAAACATTTTTACTTTGCAAATATTGATCATTAGCGCCTTACAAATTAGTATCATGAAAAAAAACATACTTCGAAATTCACTTTTTTTACTGTTCGCTTCTATCAGCTTTATTGCCGGTGCTGTCAACGTTGGCGACACACTAACTATCGGAGGGAAAAAATACAAACTGTTGAGTGCGAATTTGATTCCTAATCCCGGTTTCGAAAGTGGTTTAACAGGATGGACAGATGCCACCACTTCAGCGGGAACGCTTACTTCCGACAAATTCAGTATTGTAACTACAGGAGGAATCAACAACTCGAAATATATAGTTGGATTAGCCAATGAAAATTCAAGCTCATCCGGTTCTATCGGAACCGGGTGGCCAATTACATCGGGTAAGAGTTATATTTTTGCTTTTCAGGTGAAATATCTCACTGCTACAACTGCTGCCGGTTCTGAGCAGTATCTTAAAATTTCACGTACAAACGACAAAACCTCATCGGCAGAACCCGGCGTTCTGATAAACAGTTCACAAGTTAACGGAGCCGGAGCATGGACACAGAACTATGTATATTTCACTAATTCAAATCCGGTTTACAGTTATATTCAGGCTCGTTTTCGGTGGTTGGGAAATCGCTTAGGCTTTGATGACTTCATGCTTTACGAGGCAACCGAAGTTGTGAACACTGAAACTTTACAGGCAGTTATAAATGAAGCACAAACGCTTTACAATCCTGCATCAAATGGGGCAGCCGAGTTTCTGACAGCTATCACTACTGCGCAGGGATTTCTTTCAAGTACCAATTCCACAGAGGTTACGTCTGCTATTGTCAATCTTCAAAAGGCGATTAAAACGTTTAAATATGCCAATGCTTCACCTGCAAATCCATTAGATATGACAAGTTTTATTGTCAATCCCGGATTTAATGACAATGTTACAACTGGTTGGGAAGGAGCAGGTACTGTAAATTATCACGTAGTAGAATTTTATCAGAAAACATTCGATATGTATCAGGTAATTACCGGACTTCCTGCGGGAAAATACAGACTGAAAGCTAAGGGTTTTGAACGTCCGAAAACGAATGATACCGGAACTGCTTATAAAGCAGGAACTGAAACAATTTATGCCCGTTTGTACGCAAAAGCGGCCAGCTATTCTGATGTTAATGTACCCTTCAATTCGTTGTACAAACATGCTTACACTGGTACAGGGTCTTCAGGTGGTTATGTAAACACCATGGCAGCCGCAGAAATCATGTTTGCGAACACAAGTACAAGTTATTACGAAATAACTTTGCCTAATATCATGATAAACGCTGGAGGAACGCTCACAATTGGTGCAAAATCTGGTTTCCAGCAAACAGGCTATTGGGCATTGTTCGATAATTTCAAACTTGAATATTTAGGTGCAACGGATGTTAATGATCTCGCTATTGCAGTCAACAATAGAATAACAGAAGCTCAAAACTTATTGACACAACGAATACAAAATTCTGCCATCGAGGGTTTGAATGCTGCCATTACACAGGCTCAAGCGGTAATTTCAGCTAATCCTTTGGTTCAAGTTGATGTTACTGCTGCAAAAACTGCGATTGATGCCGCTATTAATACGGCTTACACATCGTTAAATACTTACGCAAAACTGCAAAAAGCTATAGACGATGCGAATCTGATTCTTACTTTCCTCGATAAGGCTGATGAAATAACCAAACTGCAAAATGCCATTAATTCGGCTATGGCAAGTTATGATAACCGCGATTTAACGCTGACTCAGATAAATACCGCCACATCTACCCTGATAACCATTACCCGAAGTGTAGGGAAGAAAATTTATAATCCAAGCTGGATGATGGGAGATATTTACAATCCTTCGAATAATTGGTCGATAGAACGAAGCAAGCAATCGAAAAACTGGATTCTGTTCTGGGAACCGGGTTATGGCGCCAATCCGGGGACTATTGTTGATGACTGTCTGGCACTTGCTGAGAAAAGTTTTAATTTTTATGCAGACTCATTGAAGTTTATAAAAAAAGGAGCATCGAAAACAGACACTTACAAAATGATCATCAGACTTCGATACACCACCGATTGGGAAGCCTCAGGCTCAGGTGTTGATAATACGATAGGATTACTTACGCTTACTTCTTCTGCGCTTACCTCAAGAGGAGGACAAACCATAGCACACGAGGTGGGACATTGTTTCCAATATCAAACACATTGTGATAATAACGATTCCAACGGTTGGATGTATGGTTACGGCGCTGATGCATCAGGAGGAAACGGCTGGTGGGAACAATGTGCACAATGGCAGGCATACAAAGTTTTCCCTACTCAGCAGTTTACAAGTGAATGGTTTGGAGGGTATCTGAGTCGGGTGCATAAACATATTTTACACGAGACACCCCGTTACGAGAACTTTTTTATTCAGGATTACTGGACTTATTTACACGGTATGGATTTTATTGGAAAGTTATGGAACAAATCCATTAAACCGGAGGATCCTGTAGAGGCATACAAGCGACTGAATGTAATTACTCAGGCAAAATTCAATGACGAAATGTGGGATTGTGCTGCCAGATTTACCACCTGGGATATCCCTGCACTGAAATCGTATGGTGCAAGTTATATCCCCTCGCGTACACAAACGAAAATGAAAAATCAGGGAAGCTATGTCTGGAGGGTTGATTCAACTGTTTGTTTGGAAAATTACGGACACAATATCATAAGACTCAATACCCCGTTGACGGCTAAAACAGTAACTGCAAACTTCGAAGGATTAGCAGGGATGAATGGTTACCGTAAGAATTACGTAAGTTCTGCCGGATGGCGTTTTGGATTCGTAGCTTTACTGAAAGATGGAAATCGCGTGTACAGCGAAGTAAACTCAGCTTCTATGACTGTCAATGCAGGAAAAGGTAGTATTGATTTTGAATGTCCTGCCAATTGTGATAAATTATGGCTGGTAGTTTCCGGTGCTCCCAGCGTACATTGGCGACATGCCTGGGATGATAATGACTCTAATGATGAACAATGGCCTTATCAGGTGAAATTCAATAACACCAATTTATATGGTTATACAAACGTTATTGACGCTCTGGTTAACACTTACCAGGGAAATATTAATTTAATAACCAAAGGACAGACTCTGATCATCAGCGAAATTCCTTCTGAATCGGTAGTTCGGATTTATAACACATTAGGTCGATGTCTGTTAAATGAAAAGATAATTGGAACAAATTTCACTACTGACTTGCCATCAGGAATCTTCATAGTATCAGTAAATACAGCGCAGGGATTATTTAACCGTAAGGTTATGATTAAGTAGTTTGTATTATTTAATGATGTGTTTTTAAACATAATAGTAACACATAGTCTTTAAATCTGCAATTAAAAATATAGACCACAATAGCTAAAATATCGAAGATATTTTAGCTATTGTCTTTTTATCTTAAATTAAACAACTAATGTTTGCTATGTGATAAAAGCAAATTAATTTCTTTCATTAGCAGATTATTCTCATTGGCAGATTGGCACATTGATTAGTATTTCAAATCAATCACTACCACCTCCGATTGTGTCCCAATCCGATATTGTGGTCCCCACAGTCCAAGACCCGACGACACATAATAATGTGTATTTCCTTTTTTGAGGTATCCGTATCCAACTTCAAACATTCGCTTTACAAACCAACTTCCCGGGAAAAACTGACCGTTGTGCGTATGACCTGAAATTTGTAAATCGATTCCGTTTTGCTCTGCTTCTTCGAGATGAAAAGGTTGATGATCAAGCAAAATAACAGGCTTACTTTTATCTATGTTTTTTATGATTTCACTAAGGGATTTCCGTTTATGATTGGTTTTATCGTCTCGCCCAACAATATAAAATTCGTTATTAACCAAAAATGCTGAGTCCTGTAAAACAGTAATTCCTGACTGCTGGATATAATCCGTTGCTGCATGAAGACTTTCGGCGTAGAAATCGTGATTTCCCGTAATGGCAAAAACTCCGAGTGGAGCTTTAATTTCGCTTAGTTCTTCGTTCATTTTCTGATCAATAAGTGGCTTTACACCCCTGTCGGATAAATCACCGGCAATTAAAACAATATCAGGATGTTGTAAATTGATAAGTTCAACATATTTTTTCAGCCTGCTCTTATCTATTGAAATTCCTAAGTGAATATCACTTACCGCTACAATTTTAATTTCTTTGTTGGTTGTTGGTTTATTAATTTCTAAATCAAGCTGTACAGTTGCAGGATGATTGAATTTGTAATTTCCAACCGCCATAACTGTTCCAATAACTAATAAACTAAACAGCATAGCCCAATACCTGAAAGTTATTAATCCGGCAGGTGCAAAATGGACAAAGTGGTTTGTTAACCGAACTATATCAACCAACAAAAAAGAAAACATTAGGTAAATCATTACAATGAAGTACGAGAGTCCTGCAAAACTCAAATACTTAGCCAAAGTAGCGGGCAGATAATTACCGAAAATCATACTCCCTATCATCGACACAAATAAGGAAATAGAAATAATAAGATAATAAACTCTGGCATTACCGGCAGGTTGTAAGGATTGCCAACCGCGTAATAAAACATAACTCAGAATGGAGAGAAGAAAAACAAGGATAAAAATAAAAAAAAGATATCTCATTTGTAAATTTATAAATTAGTTATAATGTTAAAAACAATCAAAGCTTAATGACTATTGAAACGAAATTTATGTAAAATTGTTTTATTTATATACAAAACTAATCAAATATCCGTTAAAAATTAAATGTGCTCACAGAAAACAAGTTATGTTATATGCCTAATTATTAATTTATTAAAATATCAGGTATCATTATTATGTATTTTACAAATCTGTAATTATTTTTTACCTTTACACCCTTAGATAAAACCTGTTCGCAATGAAAAATAAAATTATTAATTTTTACACACTAACCATTCTGTTTTCGATAATATTTTCGACAGTGGCTGCTCAAAAAGTAGGTGTTGTGATGAGTGGTGGCGGTGCACGTGGCATCATCCATTTAGGAGTAATTAAGGCATTGGAAGAAAACAATATTCCCATCGATTACATCGCCGGAACTTCGATGGGCGCTATTGTAGGTGGAATGTACTCTATGGGAGTTTCGCCGGATGAAATTATAACTATACTAAAATCAGAAGAATTTTCGAACTTGTCGAACGACCTGATAGACCCCAAGTATGTATTTTATTACCTTAATTCTGACCCAAAACCCAGCATTTTAGAACTTCCTCTTCGTATCAAACAACTCGATTCGATATTCATTAATCCAAATTTTTTGCCAACAAATATAATTCAACCTCACCACATGAATTATGAATTTTTATATTTGTTTGCACAGGCTAATGCTGCCTCTGAAGGTGATTTCGACAAACTATTTGTACCGTTTCGATGCGTAGCATCTGATATTTATAAAAAAGAAGCAGTAGTTTTTAGTAAGGGAGTTTTGGGAGATGCTATCCGTGCATCGATGACCTATCCTTTGATGTTTAAACCCATTACCATTGATAATCGATTGCTGTTTGATGGTGGAATTTTCAATAATTTTCCGGTAGATGTAATGAAAGACGATTTTAATCCGGAAGTAATGATTGGAAGTAATGTGTCGAATAATCCTGAAAAACCAAGCGAGTCTGATTTAATCAGACAGATTGAAAATTTAGTAATTAACAGAACAAATAATACGATAAATAAATCTGAAGGTGTATTGCTCAACTTTAGTATTGCAAGTATCAATGGTTTTGATTTCTCAAAAGTGGACGAATTAGTGAAAATTGGTTATGATTCAACCATATCACATTTAGAAGAGATTAAAGCCCGAATAAACCGCAGAGTGCCGGTAAATGAACTTGCCGAAAAGAGAAATGAATTTCGCAGCAAATTCCCCGAGCTAAAATTTCAGAATATTGTAATTGAAGGAATTGACAGTATTAAACGTAAATATATTGAACAGATTTTTCATTACAAAAATGAAGAATTTAGTTTGAATGACTTTAAGGAAGGTTATTATAAACTTATTTCGGACGATAAGATTCTCGAAGTAACGCCTCATGCAATTTATAATCCTGCAACTCGTAATTTTAATTTGCATTTGAAAGTCAAAATTCAGGACATGATAAAAGTTTTGCTTGGTGGTAATATATCATCCTCATCCTATAATCAGGCTTACTTTGGACTAACGTATCAAAACCTGAATGAATTTGCTCAGACAGCATTCATCGACGCTCAGTTTGGACGAATGTATAACGGCTTTGGGTTAGGAACAAGGATTGAAGCGCCAACTAAAAAAAACTGGTATATGAAGTTGTCGATGGTGTTGCACAATTTCGATTATTTTGAAGGAAACCGCTTGTTTTTTGCCGATTACCGTACAGCAAGTTTCTCGCGGTACGAGGCCTACAGCAAACTCAGTTTGGGATTTCCGGTAACGTTGAAAGGAAAGGCCGAATTCGGAATAGGTTACGGAGTTTTGACGGATAATTACAGTCAGAATGCCGATACAATAGCTTATTCGTTGAAACGTGATAAAAGTATTTTTACCGTAGGAAGTGTTTTTGGACGAATAGAAAGTAATACGCTCAACAATAAAATGTATGCTACCAAAGGGTTTAATTATATTGCTTCGTTGCAACTGCTCAATGGGTTTGAAAGTTTCAAATCAGTAGTCAATCCTTTGTCAAATACTTCGGGAATTCATGATCGTTGGTTACAGTTTTCGGCAAAAGCAGATAAATACTTCACTTTATCACGTAAATTCACGATTGGGACTTACGGCGAAGCAGCATATTCAACCCGACAGTTACTTCATAATTATACCGTAAGTATAATACAAGCGCCTGCTTTTCGCCCTACGCTACACAGCAAAACTGTATTCAATGAAGCTTTCAGCGCCAACAAGTTTATTGCATTAGGTGTAAAGCCAATATATCAACTATCCGGTTTGCTTCACTTCCGAGCCGAAGCCTATTGGTTTCTGCCTTATAAAACCTTTTTACCTTCAACCAATAATACGGCTTATTATTCCAATGCATTTTCATCTTCGAAGTTTATGACCGAAGGATCTTTTATACTCAATTTTAAAAACGCTTCAGTAGGCATGTTTCTTAATTATTACAGCGCAGGAAGTAACCGTGTGAATCTTGGAATAAATATCGGGTATCTGCTCTTTAACAATAAATTCCTCGATTGACAATAGGATTTAATCACATCAATTGTTAGAGATAAATTAAACACTCACTCTATTTATATTGTTGAATTTCAACCGGAATGGAATATCAATGCTAAAATATTGTTGCTTGTATTAC
>CAYNHC010000074.1:2932-14103 GCA_964396705.1 uncultured Paludibacter sp. | reverse complement strand
ATTTGCTGCTCGTGAACCGTAAATTGCTGTTGCAGAAGCATCTTTCAGAATTTGCATGTTTTCAATATCGTTAGGCGATAAGAAATTTACTTCGGTCATTGGAACACCATCCACCACATACAATGGATCGTTACTGGCCGAAATAGATGTATTTCCACGTACCCTGACTACAAATCCACCTCCGGGTTCGCCATTAGGTTGAACTACAGTTACACCTGCAGCTTTACCCTGAATAGCAGCGGCTGCCGAAATGATAGGTCGTTCGGCAATATCTTTGGTAGAAACGCTCGAAACTGCAGTAGTCAGGTCTTTGCGTTTTGCAGTGCCATAACCAACTACTATTACTTCATCGAGTGCTTTTGCACTTTCCTGAAGTACAACGCGTAGTTTCTTTTCATTTCCTACTGAAATTTCTTGTGGTATCATTCCAATATAGCTGAAAACTAAAATATCTTTTACCGATGCTTCAATTTTAAAATTACCATCTATGTCGGTAATTGTTCCAATTCCGGAACCCTTGATCAATACGTTTGCACCTATGATTGCTTCGTTTTTACTATCAAGGACAACACCTTGAATGGTAGTTTTCTGCGCATAAATATTCAATGGAATAGCCAGAAAAATTGTAAAAAGCAATACTTGTTTTACTCTTCGGACAACATGCTGATGCCAATTTGTTTTGCATTTTTGTTTTGTGATTTTCATGGATTAATTATTACTTGGTTATTTTATATATTTTATTGTGGTAGCTAAATTTGCAATTTTTAATTCAAATTCACCATCTTCGGTTACTGTTTGATTATTTAGATTTACAAATGATAAATCGGAAGCGCTGATTTCGAAACTTATTGTTTTTGTTTCGCCCGGTTTTAACTCAATTTTACTGAATTTTCTAAGCCTTTTTACATCCGGTGAAATTGATGCGTATTTATCAGAGCTGAACAGCATTACAACTTCCTTACCGGTTACTTTACCTGTGTTTTTAATATTAACACTTACAGTGACATTTTGATTACCATTAAATGAAGTTTTATCAGTTTTTAATGCTGAATATTCAAATGTGGTATAACTCAGTCCGGCTCCAAACTCGAATTGAGGGTTGTAATCCGATTCGTAAACATAAGCTCCTTCCGAACGTTTTTGTTCTTCTGAAGGTTTATGGTAATAGGTCGTAGTTGAATTCGGGTAAGAAGGGTAGGTGTAAGGCAATTTTCCCGAAGGATTTACATCCCCAAACAAAATATCAGCCAATGCATCGCCACCGTAATTACCGGGTAAATAAATTTGTAAAATACCACTCATCAATGGAACAATTTCATTAATACATCGTGGACGTCCTTCGTTTAAAACTAATATCACGGGTTTTCCCGATTTTGAAATCTCTTTGGCTAATTTTATTTGCAAACTGCTCAAATTCAAATCGTTTAAATCACCAGGCTTTTCGGTGTATGAGTTTTCGCCTAAGCACAAGATTATAGCATCTACACTTTTCGAAGCTAAAACTGCCTGGTTAAATTCGTTTTCTTTTTCTTCGAAATAATTACCACCTTCAACATAACTTACTCCCGGTACATATTTTACATTTTTCTCTCCGATTTTATTTTGAAGAGCTTCGAAAATTGTATTGTATTTTTGGGCAAACCGATCGGTTTTTTCGCCCTGCCATGAATATGACCAACCACCGTTTAGTGTTCGCATATTATTAGCATTAGGTCCTGTAACTAAAATTTTTGAGTTTTTAGATAATGGGAGAATATTATTTGTGTTTTTCAATAAAGTTATGGCTTCGGCTGCTGCATTGTAAGCCAGTTTTGCCGAATTTTCAGAACCAAAGGAAGGATAATCTTTGATATTTGTCACGGGAGTTTCCCAAAGACCGAGTTTCATCTTTAGTTTTAATATTCTGCGTACAGCATCGTTTATTCTGCTTTCTTTCACTTTACCATCTTTTACCAATGACGTTAAATCATCACAAAAACTTTCGTAATCATAAGGGATCATCGACATATCGATGCCGGCATTGATTGCTAAAGCAATAGCCTCTTTATTGTTTTTTGCAATTTTATCCCGTTTTTCAAGATTAATAATGTCCATCCAATCAGATACAACCACCCCATCAAAACCAAGTTCTTCTTTGAGTAGCTTTGTTATTATTTCATAATTTGCATGCACTGATACGCCATTTATTAATCCTGAATTAATCATTACCGATTCGGCGCCTGCATCAATAGCAGCTTTAAACTGTGGTAAATGGTATTCGCGAATAATGTGTTCCGGAACATAAGCCGGAGTACGGTCTTTCCCTGAATTTGGCACTGAATATGCTAAAAAGTGCTTTAGACACGAAGCTACCTTTGTTGGATGTGAAATGCTATCGGTAATGCCCTGGTAGCCTTTAATGATTTGTTCTCCAAATATCTTTGCTAAATAAGGATCTTCGCCAAATCCTTCGAATTGCCGCGAGAAACGTGGATCTGCACCTAAATCGAGTACCGGGGAAAAATTCCAGGGGATACTGCTTGCGCGGGTTTCATACGCCGACACAGTTGCCATATTATAAGCATGAACTGGATTGAAAGTAGCAGCTAAAGTTATTTGTTGGGGAAACATGGTCGCTCCTAAAGTGTAAGTTACGCCATGTATAGCATCAATTCCATATAAAACAGGAATTTTCATTCGGGTTTTATTGGTAGCTACATCTTGTATTTTCCCAATTATCTTGTTCCATTGTTCAGCGGGTAATGCATAATTATTAGTTGTGTTCAATATCGATCCGATATGATATTTAATCAATGCACTATCAAGCCTTATACTGTCAATTGCAAAAGGTTCATTGCTGGTGTGACGCAAAGTTCCGTTTCCAATAACATCGAGTGTTATTTGTGCCATTTGTCCCACCTTTTCTTCCAAAGTCATTTCTGAAAGTATTTTATCAACCTTTTTGTCAAGTTCACTTTTGTTATTCTTACATGAAAGATTTATAAACGTAAGGAGCATTAAAAATAAAAAAAGTAGATTTTGTTTTTTCATTTTATAAATGATTTAAGATGATCAATTTTTTATATAGTGTCAATATAACAATAACTATTATTCTGCAAAGATAATAAAATTATCAATTTTTGACACAAAGGAAGTGTTAAAAACACACTAAGATCGCAATTTTTTAAAAAATGCCCTATTAAACAGTAAATGGAATGGTTTGAAATATACTATCTTTGCAAAAAAAAAATGGAAATGGAAAACACTTCAATTGAAATTACCGATTTTGAGATTTTGCCCAGTATTTCGGTGGATTGTGTGATATTCGGATATTCTGAAAATACATTAAGCGTTCTTGTACGAAGCGAAAATGTTACAATTGATAACAAAGTGGAGATTGAGTGGAAATTGCCCGGAAACCATGTGCGTAGAAACGAAGATATATATGTTACCGCTGAACGTATATTGAAGGAACAAACCGGTTTAGAGGGAATTTTTGTAAAACAATTTCAGGTTTTTAGCAGCACTGACCGATTATATAAAAGACCACAGGATTTTGAATGGGTAAAGCCTCGTTTACTCGACGATAGGGTAATCACGGTAGGTTTTTACTCGTTGGTGAATATCAATTCTATTCAAACAGAACAGTTAATTGAAGTGGCTAAATGGATAAATGTTTATGAGGTTGATAATTTAATGTTTGACCATAACGAAATTTTCGAAGAAGCACTCAAGAAGTTAAGATACGATTTGTTGCATGAACCATTGGTTTTTGAGTTATTGCCTGAAAAGTTTACTTTGACGCAAATGCAAAAAATTTACGAGGCAATTTTCAATACATCTTATGATAAACGCAATTACCGCAGAAAAATAAATAAAATGCTGTACCTTAAACCTACAAATGAAATTCAATCAGGTGTGTCGCATAAGCCAGCCCGGTTTTATGTTTTCGATCGCGAAGTTTACGATTCGACCCGTACGGAAAGATTTGATTTTAGAGTCTGAGAAGGGTTTTTTAGAGACGCAATACATTCTTTCATTACGAAATATTTGAATATTTGAAAGGTTTTAAGATTGTTGTTAGTTTTCTGTTTTTTGAGTTTCAAAACACCTCACTACTCTTTCCATTAAGAAACGTTCAAAAATCTATCGACGTTTTGAAGTTAACTACCCACTTCAAATCAAATCCCCAGTTTGTCCTTCCCTTTTATCGTATTAGTTAGTTTAACTATGAAAATATATGTTATGGGAATTAATGATAATGCATTAGCCCAAATCAGAGGTGGATTTTTCAGCAAAATACCATATACTAACCATAATGATATACAGACTACTACAATGCAGTACATAACTAATGATATACTATGGGTATCTTTGGTTGTAAAAACTTTAATAGCCTGAGGAAACTGGTTTAGAACCGAAAGTAAGGAGGCGGAGAAGCCCACTATTTCAACTAATGACATGATATTTTGTTTTTAATGTTTTATTACTTGTTATTATATAAAAAAACGGCTGAACATTGAAATTTCTGTTCAGCCGTCAAATTTACATTAAAAATTTTATCTTACGGACACTTTTTGAGTAGCTCCATCAACTTTAATAATATATAAACCTGATTTCAAGGTTTTAGATCTGAAAGTTCCCATTAGAGAAGTTGATTCAATATTTCTTCCACTGATATCAAATACCTCTACTTTAGAAGTTACACCTTCCACTACGATAGAATTTTGGCTTGTATAAACTTTATACTTATCAGCATCTAAAATATTGATAGCATTTGGCGCTTCATTTCTCCAAGCAGAAACAGTGATTGCAATATCAGTATCTGTTGGGTATTCGGCAGTTCTATTTGGACGTTCAACAGTAGGTTCTCCGTCTTTTGCTTCAGGGTGAGTCCAATCGGTATTCCAATTGTAAAGTCTGTATTCAATTTTTTGAACTCCTTTAGCAAGAAATGAGAAAGTACCGTCTGCATTTTTAGTTCCTTCTTCTAATTTTGACCAATTCCAGCCCAAATGACTTCCCATAATCCAAACACGTTGAGTGCCGGCGGGAACAGTAGCAGTAATTTTGATGTCACCTGTTTTTGAAGGATCAAAATAAGCTTTAAATGTAGGAACAACTTCAACGGCTGTATTTTGAGTTTTGTCAGGATAAGTGAAGTCACCCATAGTTTGCTCATAATCCCAAGAAGGACCTGCACAGAATTTATATTTAAGTTTGTTTACATCTGCCGAAAAAAATGAAATAGAATAAACTTTACCTTCCGCTGTAGTTTCTTTTAAAGTCATTTTAGTAGTGTCAGTAGGAATTGCCCAATCGTTAAATGTACCTACAATGTACAATTGTAATACTTCTAATGGAACAAAAGCATCAATAGTAACCCGCATAGGAATTGGTTCAACAAATGGATTAAAAGTCAGTGCCCAACGAGCAACTGTATCATTTTTTGCAGCGGTATACCAACGGTCGGCAGCTAATTCTGCGCCCAAGGCATCTTTTTCTACATAAGCCCAGTCACCACCACCACTACAATATTTATAACGCACAGTCGCTGGAGTAACCCCTGCATCCCATGTTGCATCATCCATTGTAATAGTGTAATGTGTGTCATCTACTTTGGTTAGTTGTTTTTGATTGTTATTCCAACCATTGAAATTTCCAACAATCCAAACTTGGTGTGTCATGTGTGTTGTTGGCTTTGTGTTGTCGAAAGGAACAACTACGTTAAAAACTACATCGGCAGCTTTTGCCGTTGCAAATATGCTCATAAGAGCAATAATAAGCGTAAAAACTTTTTTCATAACATTTAAATTTTAAAATTATTATTGATAAAAAACTATAGATATTTTACTTAAAAAAGTACTTGGTGTCAAAAGTACAATAATTAAAACAATTGATGTTGAAGATGGTTTTAAAATTATTGTTAAAAAAACAAAAAAACAATATTTTGAGGTTGTATATTAGTGGTTAAATGTAACTTCACACCTAACCACTAATATAAACTTTCTAATTAATACCCCGGATTTTGATCCAAATTAGGATTGGCATTCAAGTCATTGGTAGGTATCGGAAATAAATTGTACTCAACAGGAAAATCTTTACCTGCTTGTTCGCCACCTTTCCATTCCCATGTATAACCTGTTGCGCCACCAAACTTATTGAAACGGATCAAATCTGTTCTGCGGTGACCTTCCATGAAAAACTCACGTAAACGTTCTTTCAAAACATCATCCAGTACAACAGTTGTGTAAACTTTAGCTTTTGCACGCGTACGAAGTTCATTCATAGCTGCAAGCGCTTCGTAGTTTTCAACTTTTGCTCCACCCCGTAAAACAGCTTCGGCATATATCAGATAGGCTTCTGCTTTTCGCATAAACGGATAATCCATATCCACATATTTTGGATCATGTGTTGTTCCTCCATCGGCACGAACATTACTAAATTTTATAGCAGAGTATCCTTCTTTGAATTTACCTATATTAGGAATAGAAAGTGTGCGGTCAGTAAAACCATAAATCAGCGCTCTTTCATCTTTATATGAAGATGTTAAACCTGTTGTCAAGTCTTTTTTGTCACTTACAAGGATTGTACCAGGGAAAAATGTTTTTGTAACAGTAGGTCGCAACCTGTTACCACCCCAACCTTCAGAAGTTCCCCAGCTTTGCATACCTTCGGTGTGTGTCGAAGCAATTAAAAATAAGGAAGTTCCCCAACTGGAAGTTTTTACACCATCGGCAGCAAATGGAAAAATAATCTCCTGAGATGCTAAATTAACAGTAGAACCATCAATTACTCCGGCATTATCACCCATAAACAAGTGTTTAAACACCGGACTAAGCATATAAGCTGATTTGATTACTTTACTTGAATAAATAGCAGCTTCGTTCCAATAAGATTGACCGGCAACAGCTGTAACTCCCTCTGAAGCAGGTACGGTAGTATATACCTCACCATTCAAATATAATCGCGCCAGTAATAACCAATTTGCAGCTTTGTCCACTCTGTAATACGGACCTGTGCGGGGTTCAAACATGTCAGGCTCTATGGTTTTCAGTTCATTTTCAATCCATAGAAACAAATCCTTTCTCATTATCTGTTTTGGAGCTTCAACTGAAACTTTATCAGTAAACGGAACATTGCCAAAAGCATCGAGCAAATAGTAATAGGCTAATGCTCTGAGGAAACGCACTTCTGCACGTTGTTTTGTTGTGTTTTCATCAGTTTTGTCAACGGTTTCTTCAAGAAAGTGATTGCTGACTGTAATTACAAAATACAAACGGGCATACACTGCATAAGTAGCCTGATTACTTGGTGTCCAAGAATTTTTGTTCAGGTCAGCCACTTCAGCATCGCCCCAGGAACATATCGCTTCGTCGGTTGACAGTTCATAACAGTTCCAAAGTGAACGAACCAATGAGAAACGTCCCTCGTCCAATCCATCAATATCACCTTTACCCGCAGGTCCTTCCTGTCCGGTATGTGAAAACGAAGCATAAACTTTCGCAAAAACTTCGTCCTGTGAGAAAGTTTGGTCAACATTTGGATCAATTGGTGTAACATCCAAATCGTTTACACAGGATATTTGAAAAAATAACACAGCAAATAGAGTTATTTTTAAGATATTATTTATTGTTTTTTTCATATAATATTAAATTTAGAAATTCAACGAAAAGCCTATGATTGTCATTAACGGACGGGGATAAATGTCATTATCAATACCTCCGAATACTTCAGGATCCATACCTGTATATTTAGTAAATACAAATGGATTTTGAACTGTTGCGTAAAGACGTCCGGTTGAAATTAAATTAAACAGTTTTTTGAAGCTATATCCTAATGTTATGTTGTCGCAACGAACAAATGATGCGTTTTCAATATAGTAATCGGACATATAAGTTCTTGTTGAAATACCTTGAAAATTGGTGTATAATGCTGTTGTTGGTTTGTTTGAAAAATAACCCAAATCATATACTCCGTTTGCACTCATATTATTACCTCCCATTGCTACTGCGTTAAACATATAATTTCCAATGTTTGATCGCAATGTAAAGCCGAAGTCAAAATCTTTGTAGTTAATTCTTGATGCAAGTCCCATTGTTACATCAGGATTGGAGCTATGATAAAAATATCGGTCTTTATCATTGATTACTCCATCATTACTTTTATCCTCAAATGCATCTATGTCTTTATAAGTACCTAATGAAGGGTTTGATGAATCAATATAACCTCCTTCTTCTATCGGTTTCCCGCTGGCATCGTATTTTTGATGTAATACCCAAAACGAATTAGTTGGTTGTCCCTGTGCATGGTATTTCACAGCGCCCTGGAATGTGCCACCCAAATCAATATTTGTACCTTCACCATCTCCAATGGTTATTTTGGTTACTTTATTTTTATTGAAGGCTACATTGTAAGTAATATCCCAACTAAAATCTTTTTTTACAATTGGTTTAAAATTAAACATAAACTCTAATCCGTCGTTTGTGAGTGAACCTACATTGCTTACCACTTTATTGCGGAAATTGGTGCCGGCTGGTACATAAACTTCATTTATCAAATCGGTAGTAAGTCTGTGATAGTAATCAATTGATGCTGTGAGTCGATTACTCCAAAGTCCTAAATCATATCCCGCATTGTAAGTAACTGTTTCTTCCCACTTAATATTTGAATTATAAGCCTCAGGACGAGATGTGGTAACATAATCGGATCCAAATTGATAAAATGCTCCATTGGTACTTGGTGTGTAAACCGGAATATATGGGTAATCACCGCGGTTAATTTCCTGTTGACCGGTTGTTCCATAGCCTAAACGTAGTTTCATTTCTGAAATAGCATCAATATTCTTTATAAATTCTTCTTCCTGCATTTTCCATGCAAATGCAAATGAAGGGAATAGTGCCCATTGTAGTCCATTCTTTTTCGAAAATCTTGAAGAACCGTCATTACGAACTGTTGCTGTAAAAAGATATTTATTGTTTAGTGCGTAATTCAAACGACCGAAGAATGAAACCAGATAACTTTCAGTAGCCCAGGCTGTTTTGTCCGGATACTTGTGATCATAATAATCATCGGTATCATCTACAGTATTATCACCATTAGTGTCTGTTTTTATCAAACCTCTGTATTCATTCCTTCCTTCACGATAGAAGTGTTGCCATTCATAACCAGCCATAGCATCTAATGAATGAATACCAAATTCTTTTGAATATTGGGTGTATAAACTTAATACTTCGTTTCTTTTGCTAATTTCATCCCACCCCGTACGACCATAAGGATAGTTGCCGGCTGCACTTGTAGGAATATATAAATCCTGTTTTCCGTAAGATGCATCTAAACCTAAATTAAGATGAACTCTCAAGTCCGGTAAAAAATGAAATTTATAGTCAATATCTGCATTTCCGATAAAACTTTTGGCTTTCGAAACATCTGTTTTTTGCATTAAAGTAGCTACAGGGTTACGTGTTGCCTGACTGTTAGCACTTTTAAACGAACCATCTTCGTTTCGGTTGTACCACTCCCAATAACCACCGAAACGGTTGTGAACTGTATCGGTTGACATTACTGATTGAGTTGGATCCATACGAGCTGCTGCACCAACAACACCATTGTCAGCAAACCTGTTATTTGAAAGCATACCCTTTGCATTCAGGTTCATTTTTAAGTGATTGTCGAAAAATGATGGACTTATACTTAACGCTCCTGTGAAGCGTTCGAAGTTCGAAGTTTTAATAATACCATTCTGATTGGTATAACCAACAGAAGCCCTGTATGGAGCATTCTTTAATCCACCGGTGATAGTTACATTATGATCATGACCTATGGCAGTACGGTATATTTGTTTTTGCCAATCAGTGTTAGCTGTTCCAAGCAAGTTGCGTACAATAGCGTCATTTGCATCAATAGTTGGATTGTTAGGGTCACCATCAAAAAGCTTATTAACAAGGTCTCTGAACTGATCTCCGTTTAAGCCTTCATACATTTTCTTAATTGTACCAATCGAAACATTGGATTCGTAACTAATTTTTGCTTTTGAGTTTTTTTCACCCTTTTTGGTTGTAATAATGATTACTCCGTTTGATGCCCGCGAACCATAAATGGCGGTTGCAGATGCATCTTTAAGAACAGTGAAACTTTCAATGTCATTTGGATTAATGGCGCTAAGAGGGTTAGCAACACCTTTTATACCATTGTTATCCATAGGTAATCCATCGATTACAATTAACGGATCGTTACTTGCATTCAGTGAAGAACCACCACGAATACGGATTGTTGCACCACCACCCGGTGTTCCACCGCCTGTAGTAACACTTACACCGGCAACTTTTCCCATGATCATATCCTGAGCATTGGTTGTCAATCCTTTGTTCAGTTTGTCCGGTTTAATAGCTGTTACTGAACCCGTAGCATCGTTCTTTTTAACTGTACCGTACCCAATTACCATTACTTCTCCAATGGCAATTGCATCTTCTTTCATCTGAATAACAAGATTGGTTTTGCCATTTACGGCAATTTCTACAGGGGTATAACCTACGTACTTAACTACTAAAGTAGATTTAGAAGAAACGGAAAGTACAAACTGACCATCAAAATTGGTAATTGTTCCGTTAGTAGTCCCTCTTTCAAGAATGTTGGCTCCAATTATAGGATCTCCTGTTGTTGCATCTTTTACAACACCTGTAACAGATATTTGCTGGGCATTCAAAAGAACGCTGATTCCAAACATCATTAACAAAGTTGAAAATGCTCTGAATGTTAGCTTAAAGTTTGTGTACTTCATGCATTAGAATTTTTTAGGTTGAACATTATTTTAAAATTAATAATTGAAAAATACAAAATAAATTTATTGGTTGACTTCTAAATTGTCAGTAATAAATTGAATTTGTGAGAGCAAAAATAGAGGATTAATAATTATTTGCAATCTCATATGCTTTTTTTGATTTAAATAATTTATGCAAACGTTTGCGATTAAAAACAAAGTAAATTGCAATATTAATTTTTTTAATGAAAAAACTGTTTATATATTTGTAAAATAATTTTTTACCCCCAATATTTTAACAGAAAATGTATTGGAATTTCGATATGAAATATCATTTTTTTAGTAAATTCTCAGATTAGCTGTAGTGGTGATGTAATACTTATTTCAGATACTAAATGAAAAAAACACAGATTACAATTAAAGATATTGCACG
>CAYNHC010000074.1:0-2832 GCA_964396705.1 uncultured Paludibacter sp. | reverse complement strand
GATCATTTTCAGGATATTGTTGACAGTGATATTCCATTGGTGTTTTTCGACCGTATTTGCATAGGAATCACTACCGACCGTGTAGTGGTTGACGATTATGCCGGCGCTTTCTCTGCTGTTGAGTATTTAATTCAAACCGGTTGTAAACGAATTGCTTTCTATAGTTCACCTCTACATCTCGAAATTTCGAAAAACAGGAAAAATGGTTATTTAGATGCATTGAGAAAATACCGTATTCCTGTTGACGAAACGCTTATTCGTGTATGTGACACGCGTGAAGAGGCTATTATTATTACGCCTGAAATTTTAGAACAGTCCAATCATCCGGATGGTTTTTTTGCTATTAACGACCATTGCGCATCAGGAATTATGTACGCAATAAAACAATCAAAATATAGAATTCCACAAGATATTTCAGTCATGGGATTTACCGATGGTGAATTGGCAAAAGCCAGCGATCCGATGCTTAGCACGGTAGAACAACATGGATATGAAATGGGTAAATATGCTGCCAAATTACTGATCGATAAAATTAATGGTGTGACTCAGGGTCAGTTTACCAATAAAATTGTGAAAACGAATTTAATGATACGGGGAACGACGAGGTGACACATTGTTTCGTGTTTCAAGTTTCGCGTTTCGTGTTAAGATGAATGCATTTATTACTATATATTTAACTATTTTATGGCAACTATTAAAAGATTTGAAGATTTAGAAGTTTGGCAAAAAGCAAGAGAAATATGTAAATGTGTTTTTGAACTTACGAATAAACTTAGTTTCAGTAAAGATTATTCTTTGAAAGATCAAATTAAAAGATCAAGTGGATCTGTCATGGATAATATCGCTGAGGGTTTCGAAAGAGATGGTAATAAGGAGTTTATTAATTTTCTGACAATATCTAAGGGTTCATGTGGTGAAGTTCGTTCTCAGACATATCGTGCTTTTGATTATGGTTATATTTCTCAGGAAGAATGTGATTCATTATTAAAAGAAACAATTTCATTATCAGAAAGACTCGGTAAATTTATTAGTTATCTGAAAAACTCAGAATATAAAGGAACGAAATTCAAAAGAGATAAAGATAATGAAAAAGAATAATTTCCAAAAAATAACACGAAACAAAGAACACAAAAATGAATAAGGAATACCAAACAAGAAACACGAAACCTAAAACACGAAACGCGAAGCCCAAGCTGACTTTTTGGCAAATATGGAATATGAGTTTCGGATTTCTCGGAATTCAATTTGGCTTTGCACTTCAAAATGCAAATGTAAGTCGAATATTCGAAAATTTGGGTGCTGAAATTGATAAAATTCCCATTTTATGGATAGCTGCACCTGTTACAGGTTTAATAGTTCAACCAATAATAGGTTATTGGAGCGATAAAACATGGAATAAACTTGGACGGCGAAAACCGTTTTTTCTGATTGGAGCAATTTTAGCTAGTTTGGGTTTGATTATTATGCCAAATTCATCAGCTTTGTGGATGGCTGCCGGTACTTTGTGGATAATGGATGCTTCTATCAATATCTCAATGGAACCATTCAGAGCTTTTGTAGGTGACATGCTACCTTCTGAACAACGAACTCTTGGTTTTTCAATGCAAAGTTTTTTTATTGGTACAGGCGCAGTTGCTGGTTCAGCATTGCCGTGGATATTAACTAACTGGCTTGATATTTCCAATGTACCACAAGGTAATTCTTTAATTCCAGATTCAGTTAGATGGTCATTTTATATAGGTGCAATAGTTTTTATTTCATCAGTTCTGATCACAGTTTTTAATACAAAAGAGTATTCGCCTGAAAAATTAAAATCATTTGAGTCATTAAGCCTGAACCAGAATAAATTTGTTGAGGTAGAGAAACAAGTTCCTATCCAAAAATTTTTAATCGCCGGATTTATTATTCTTTTTTTAGGATTAATCATTACTGCTTTGGTTTATGTGTATAATGGTGATATGCAAATTTATATATTAGCCGGAATTCTATATCTAATTTCAATTTTGTTTTTTGCAGTTAGTATAATGAAAAGAAAATCGGCCGAAAATAGTGTTATTGAAATTATGACCGATTTGATGACTATGCCAAAAACAATGGTTCAATTAGCTGTAGTTCAGTTTTTTACATGGATTTCCTTATTTTCAATGTGGATTTATACTACACCATCAATTACTTCATTTCATTTTGGTTCAACCAACTCAAAATCAGATGCATATAATGAAGGGGCTGACTGGGTAGGAGTTTTATTCGGAGCTTATAATCTTTTTGCTGCAATGGTAGCATTTTTACTTCCAGTAATTGCAAAACGTATTTCCAGAAAATTGACACATCTTTTTTGTTTAGCATTGGGAGGAATGGGATTGATATCGATGTTATTTATAAAAAATCCTGATTATTTGCTTATTAGTATGGTAGGTGTTGGGATTGGGTGGGCAAGCATACTTTCGATGCCCTATGCAATGTTAACCAGTGCCTTACCAGCAAATAAAATGGGAATTTATATGGGCATATTTAATTTCTTTATTGTATTGCCACAAATTCTGGCAGCTACTTTTTTAGGAAGTATAACCAAGCATTTTTTCGATGGTAATTCAATATACACCATTGCTTTAGGAGGAGTTTCAATGATTATTGCAGGTGTTTTTACGCTTTGTGTAGATGACAAAGATGATCCATACAGTATTTCAAAGAAGATCTCCAACCCTCAGATTGAGGCTTAAACAAGTCTTTGAAACACGAAACACGAAATATAAAACATTTAAATATATCTCATGAACAAATACCTGCAACATGACCCCTGGTGCATTATCGAAGAGGGTTTTCACGAAAACA
>CAYNHC010000073.1:2760-14344 GCA_964396705.1 uncultured Paludibacter sp. | reverse complement strand
AAAAAAAGGGGAATACGATAAAATTTCGTATTCCCCTTTTCATAAAGTTGTTTTTTATTAATTCGCACCAATATTTCCTTGCGAAATTATATTCAGGTTGTTTGCAGCAGTATGATAAACATTGATGTAACCAACATATACCAACCAATTATCATAATTGATAACAACATCGTTGTTTAATCTGCGAATGTTTGTATAACTCTTACCACTGTTTCCATCTACATTTTGCAAAGTCTTTTTTATGTCACCACCACCAATTGTAGCGGTTGATCCAATATTAATAGTAGCAGGATAATAAACGTTTGGAAGTAAACCAACCATACTCAAAGTTACCAATGTGTTTCCGTTTGCTCTTTTTTCGAACATAGCATTGCCGGTGATACCAAAAGTCCCAACAGTAGATAATGGGTACGTCACCTTTGTAGTAGTAATTACATTACCACCTATATCGCCGATAGCGATAACTGTGTTAGGTTCTGTACTGCTTAAATGAACCTGAACATAACCATCATAAGCAATTAACTGATTGTAAGTCATTGCCGTAGTTAGTGTTGAACTTTTTCCTGAAGTACCAACCGGATTAAGAACAATGGCAGTTGTTCCACCTTCAACAGCTGAGTTTGTGCGAATTTCAGCAGGGTGAGTTCCTGCGGGTATTCCGGTAAGTTCAATGTCGATAGTTGTAGAAGTACTGCTTGTTTCAGTAAAAGTCACTGTGCCGGTCACACCAAGAATGTCTCTGATATTTAAATCGTATGAGGTTTTTTCAGCCGGTACGATAACATCATCCTTACATCCTGTACTAAAGAGTATCAGGAAAACAGAAGTAATGATCATTAAATTTTTCATCTTATTTGTATTTTAATTTTACCGCTACTGGCGGTGCAGATGTGAATAAACTTCACAATGCAAAGGTTGTTTTTTATTGATGGATTTATTTACACTTGAAATTGAATTTGTTGCAACATTCACTGATAAAGAAGTTAGAAAATATGAAAATAAGAAATTATGAAAATGGGTAAGAACCCATTATATGTAAATGATGTAACTTATTTCAAAAGTTTTGTAACACCGCCTGGTGTGAAGTCAATTACATTTGCAGTTGTTGGTTATTCTTCAAAAAGCACATCATCCAGCCAACAATCTCATTTTTAAACAACAAATTATTTTCAGTATGAAAGTTAAAATTCCGATTGTTAAAGCAAAAGATTTGGTTATTCGTCAGACGGTAAAACTGGGCGATAAAACATACGAAAAAAGCCAGATAATCAATTATTTTTTAATTGATATTGCCAATATTTTCTTGTTTATGGCGCGTTTTGTAAAAGAATCATTATCGCCACATCCCGAATTGAGAGAATTTTTCTATCAATGTTACAAAATAGGCTATAAATCTTTACCGCTGATTTCGGTTACCGGAACCATTATGGGCATGGTGCTTACCATACAATCGCGACCGGTTTTGATGGATTTCGGCGCCGAAAGTTGGTTGCCGGGCATGGTGGCAGTTTCACTTATTCGCGAAATGGGTCCGGTAATTACCGGATTAATTTGTGCAGGGAAAATAGCTTCAGGCATGGGCGCCGAATTAGGGTCGATGAAAGTAACCGAACAGATAGAAGCCATGCAGGTTTCCTCCACCAATCCCATGAAATTTTTAGTAGTTACAAGAGTTTGGGCAGCCACACTTATGATACCTTTATTAATTCTGTATGCCGATGGTCTGGGAATTTTAGGTAGTTGGGCCGGTGCAAATTTAAAAGGTGACGTAACTTTTACCTTGTTCTTCTCACAGGCATTTAGTCAGATTACATTTATGGATTTGATGCCGGCAGTAATAAAATCATTCTTTTTCGGAGCTGTTATTGGTTTGGTTGGATGTTATAAAGGTTACAATGCCGGTCGCGGAACCGAAAGTGTAGGACTTGCAGCCAATTCAGCTGTGGTAATATCTTCGCTTTTACTGCTCGTTGTCGATGTTATTGCGGTACAAATTACTGATATGATAGGATATTGATGATTGTTAAATCAACAAATTTAAAAATGAACTCAACTGACAATATATTGAACGAATCAACTTTAGACCCGATTATTGAAATCTCACATCTTCAGATTTCATTCGACACACATGAGGTTTTGAAAGATGTTTCGTTGAAACTTTTTAAGGGTGAAAATCTTGTTGTTCTGGGTAAATCAGGCTCAGGAAAGTCGGTGCTCATTAAATGTATCGTAGGATTATTAAAATTCGACAGTGGATCAATTACCGTTTTGGGTGAAAACCTGATGAAAATCAGCAGCAATAATTTAAGTGAATTGCGTAAAAAAACAGGATTTCTTTTTCAGAGTGGCGCACTTTACGACTCGATGAACGTAAAAGAGAACCTTGAATTTCCGTTGGTACGAATACGGAAAAATCTGTCGCAAAAAGAAAGAGACGAAAAAATAAATGAAGTGCTTATCAATGTGGGTTTGCCCGATGTGCATAATAAGATGCCTTCAGAGCTGTCAGGTGGTATGCGAAAACGTGTAAGTCTGGCCCGTACAGTAGTTGTTGATCCACTCATTATGCTTTACGATGAACCAACAACGGGACTCGATCCGGTAACTTCGGATGAAATAAGTTTTCTGATCAACGATGTAAAAAAGAAATATAAAACTTCTTCGATCATTATTACACACGATATCGAATGTGTGCGTGCTACTGCCGACCGGATTATAATGTTACACGAAGGTGTAATTTATATGGAAGGAAATTTAAAAGATTTCGAGAGTTCGAAAGACCCTTTTATTAAAGCATTTTTTAAATAGAACAATCCCGATAGCTATCGGGGAAAGAACGAAGATTAAAGACTTAAAATTCAGCTTAATATGAAAATGAATAGCGGTAGATAAAAATAGCGTAGATAAATAAACTCTTTTTGACCTCTATCCCTAACCCTTTCTCCCTAGGAGAAAGGGGATAGTGCTGCTCACTTATGAAAAGTAATCCAATAATTGAGGGGCTCAAAGTCCCTCTCCTCGGGAGAGGGATTTAGGGAGAGGTCGGTTAATAATAAAATTTACGTTACTATAAACGCTATTCTCAACTACAGCAAAATGAATACAAGTGATTTAATTTTTCAAAAGTTGAATAATTTAGATAAAAAATGATGCCGTATAACAATTTCCTATTTTCTTAATTTCTATTTTCCTAATTTCTATTTTTCTCATTTTAAAAAAAATAATATCATGGAATCGCATTCACAAAAATTTAAAGTTCGTTTAGGACTATTTATTGCAGGAGGATTTGTCCTTTTTGTACTCGCAATATTCATTATTGGTAAGCAAAAAAATATGTTTAATCCTGTTTTTAAACTTACAACTACTTTTCTGAATGTGAGTGGATTGCAGGTTGGTAATAATATTCGTTTTTCAGGTATTAATGTTGGTACAGTTGATAATATTACTATTATTAACGATTCAACGGTAAGAGTTGATATGCTGGTACGTCAGGAGATTAAGAAATTTATTAAATCCGATTCAAAAGTTTCAATTGGATCAGAAGGGCTGATTGGCGACCGCTTGATAATCATCACTCAGGGAAGTCAGGATGCGCCGATGGTAGGTAAAAACCAGCAACTCGAATCTATTGAACCTGTTGAAACTGATGCCATAGTTGCAAGTTTAAAGGTAACGGTGGCACATACCGAAGTCATTACCAAACAACTTGCCGATATGATGCTGAAAATCAACAGTGGAAGAGGCACGCTCGGACGTATAATTCATGACTCCATTATTGCTCAGAATATAAGCAAAAGTATCGTGAATTTTGAGAATACCAGTAAAGAATTAGATGAAACGATGAAAGAAACAAAGAATAATTTATCAGGAATTATGCAAAGTTTAAAACTAACCGTTGATAATGCAAATGTTTCGACACAACAACTCGAAGAAATTATGATAGGTTTAAACAATGGAAAAGGAACAATAGGCAGGTTGCTTTATGACACTATTACTGCAAAAAATATTGACCAAACCATTCTGAACCTGAAAAATAGTTCAAAAGGATTGGACGAAAATCTTGAAGCCCTCAAACATAATATATTTTTTAGAGGATATTTTAAGAAAATAGAAAAAGAAAAAAACGCTGAGTTGGAGAATAATGATAAAAAATAAAGTAACTATACAAACTCAAAAGCCCCGTGTTTGCGGGAGATAATACAGAAAGGTGGGATTGAAAAAGTCCCCCCGGTGTAAGTGACTTTTATCTCAATTAATTACATTTCGATAAGGACAAGCGAAGTTTTCCTAACCGAAAGGATCGTTGAGTTAAAAAAAA
Source organism: uncultured Paludibacter sp. (assembly GCA_964396705.1). GTDB lineage: Bacteria > Bacteroidota > Bacteroidia > Bacteroidales > Paludibacteraceae > Paludibacter. Next base: position 10,026 of record CAYNHC010000073.1, on the reverse strand, counting down.
GGCTACTTTTGAGAGTAGCCTTTAAATTTGTTAGTTTATTTTCTTTATTAATTCCATGCCTGTTTCAATGGCTTTTTCGTTCATTGGTATCAGGTGATGATGCCTGCTCGGGAGCGATTTTTTTAACCCTTTCAGTACATTTTCAATCTTTACAATGGGTCTCACTTTTAATAACCCTCCTAAAATAATCATATTCATTACTTTAGTTGCATTATTGGCATACGCATACTCGGTGGCATCAATTCTGTAAATATTGATATCGGTTCGGGTAGGGAATTTATGAAATCCGTTTCCGTCGAAAATTAATGTTCCGCCGGGTTTAACCTTGCTTTCAAAACGTTCGAGCGAAGGTTGATTTAAAACTATTGCCGTATCATAAGCATTCAAAACCGGTGAACTGATACGTTCATCGCTTAGTATTACTGTAACATTAGCTGTACCTCCACGTTGTTCAGGTCCGTATGAAGGCATCCAACTGACTTCCTGACCTTGCATAAGTCCCGAATAGGCCAGAATTTTTCCTAACGAAAGAACACCTTGTCCGCCAAAACCTGATATTATTATTTCTTCAATCATTTTTATGTGTTTTTGATGTTATAAAATTATAATCAATCAGAGTATCCCGGATTCACAAATTTTGGAACTTAATGATAAGTTGATGATTATAATTGATTGTTTTATCGGATTTTATTATATACTTTTTAAATCTCCCATCGGATATTCAGGGAACATATTTTCTACCATCCAATCGTTTGAGTCGGCAGGAGTCATTTTCCAGCCTGAACTACAAGTCGATACTATTTCAACAATGGAAGTTCCTTTGTTCAACATTGAATTTTCTAAAGCCTTTTGAATCGCTTTCTTAGCTTTACGCACAGTGGCAACCGTATGTACACTCTGACGGGTAACATAACAAGTACCTTCTAGCTGAGCTAATAAATTAGTGATATTCAGCGGATAACCGTTTGTTGGAATATCTCGTCCGTTAGGAGAAGTTGAAGATTTCATGCCTTTCAGCGTTGTAGGTGCCATTTGACCACCGGTCATGCCATAAATTCCATTGTTAATAAAAATAATAGCAATATTTTCACCACGGTTACATGCATGAATTGTTTCGGCTGTTCCAATGGCTGCCAAATCACCATCGCCCTGATATGTAAATACATAACGATCGGGTAGGAGGCGTTTTACTGCTGTTGCCAATGCCGGAGCACGACCGTGAGCAGCCTGTTGCCAGTCAATATCTAAATAGTTGTATGCAAATACGGCGCAACCAACCGGAGCAATTCCTATCGTTTTGTCCTGAATACCCATTTCCTGGATAATTTCACCAATTAATTTATGCACCACACCATGACTACAACCCGGGCAATAATGCATGGGTGTGTCGTTCATTACCGTCGTTTTTTCATAAACTAAATTGGCCGGATTTATTATATCGGATATATTCATTTGTATATTTTGTTTTAATTATAAAGACTTTTATTTTAAAATCTCACTTTCGGCTTAAATTACTCTTCAGCCTTCGGGTTTATTATTTTATCTTTAAGCGCTTTCAAAACTTCATCAGGAGCAGGTACAATTCCTCCCATTCTTCCGTAATATTCCACCGGAACTTTTCCATTCACTGCCAGTCGCACATCTTCAACCATTTGTCCGGCGCTCATTTCTACGGTTAACATTCCTTTTACGCGTTTAGCATATTCTTTTAACTGTTTTGTGGGGAATGGAAAAAGTGTAATCGGACGCATTAATCCGGCTTTAATTCCCTCAGCGCGCGCTAATTCAACTGTTTTCTGACAAATACGGGCGGTAATGCCAAATGCAACAATTATATAGTCGGCATCTTCGCAATTAAATTCCTCAAAACGCACTTCGTTTTTTTCAATTTCTTTGTATCTCGATTGTAATGTAAGATTGAGTTTTTCCATATCAGCTGCTTCAAGACGTAAGGAGTTGATAACATTAGGTTTACGATCAGCAGGTTTTCCTAAAGTAGCCCAAGGACATTCAGCAATAATTTCTTCATCAGTGCGTCGTGGTACGAATGGCGGTAAAACTACTTTTTCCATCATCTGTCCAATAATACCATCTGCCAAAACCATGGCAGGAGTGCGATATTTAAAAGCCAGATCAAAAGCAAGTACTGTGTGATCAGCCATTTCCTGAACTGATGCGGGTGCAAGGGTAATCATTTTATAATCGCCGTGTCCGCCTCCTTTTACAGTTTGAAAATAGTCAGCCTGACTTGGTTGTATTGTCCCTAAGCCCGGTCCTCCACGCATTACATTTACAATTACACAGGGTAATTCAGCACCGGCTAAGTACGAAATTCCTTCCTGCATAAGGCTTATTCCCGGGCTCGAAGACGATGTCATGGCTCTCTTTCCGCATCCTGCTGCACCATAAACCATGTTTATGGAAGCAGTTTCACTTTCGACCTGCATTACCACCATGCCGGTTGTTTTCCATGGTTCAAGTTCGGTAAGAGTTTCGAGAATTTCAGATTGTGGTGTAATTGGATATCCAAAATAACCGTCACAGCCACAACGAATAGCTGCATGTGCAACTGCCTCGTTACCTTTCATTAAAGTTACTTCTTCTTTATGATGATTCATTTTAATTTTGTGTTTTAAATTTACATTATTTTTATTGTCTTATCTTATACTATTCACCTTTAACGCGGTAAACAGTAATACAAGCATCCGGACAAACATAAGCACAGGCTGAACAACCTACACAGTCATCCGGTGTTGCCATGTGCGAAAAATTATACCCTTTTGAATTTGCTTCGTTCGAAAGGGCTAAAACGTCGGAAGGACAAGCAACTACACAAAGATCACATCCTTTGCAACGTTCAACATTTACAACTATTGCACCTTTAAATTTTGCCATAAATTAGTATTATATCTATTTAAATTTATCGTTTTTTATTTGAAAATATCCAACCCAGAAAATCCTCTTGTTTGAATGCCGAATTCCAACTATCGTGTCCAACACCGGGGAAAACAAATAGCTCAATATTTTGTGAACCTAAAGCTTTCAATTCGATATATGCATTTCGCGAATGTTCAGGCGATACAACATTATCAGCAGCGCCATGATAAATCCGAAGAGGCATTTTTTTAATTTTCTTTAATCTTTCAATACTCACTCCACCGCAAATTGGAACTGCCGCTGCAAACATCCGCGGATAGCGGCAAACTAAATCATACGTTCCCATACCACCCATCGACAGGCCGGTTACATACATCCTTTTTGTGTCAACAGCATCTGTTTTTTGAATATCTTTAATCAAACGAATAACCAATTGCATTGGTTCAGTGGGTTTTTTAGTATTAACATAACTAAAACCATTTTCGCGGTCATGAATTGGAGCCCAATATCCCTTTTTAGGGCATTGCGGGAAAATAACGATGGCCGGAAATTTCGCTCTGTTTAAAGGATTTGTAAATAAGGTTGAACCATGAACCAGCTGACTTTCGTTATCATTACCGCGTTCGCCGGCGCCATGTAAAAAAAGCACCAATGGATAAGATTTTGTTTTGTCGTAATTTTTCGGGTAAAGAATCCGGTAGGGTAGGGTGTCGCTTTTAAAAATGTATTCTCTCTTTAAATACAGTTCATTTTGAGCAACTGCTATAAGTGTTAAGAGTAATGTGAAAAATAGACTAAAAAATTTTCTCATCTGGTAAAAGAATTTTCTACAAAGATACAAAATTGTTGTCAGAATATTTTTTTGCTAAGATATTTTAAACATTCCGACAGTATGATGAAACTTTATAATTATGATTGGGTTTTTATTGATTTATTGATTTATTTTCCCCAAAATTTGTATGGATTTGATACTAACATTGAGTTGTAATATTTTCTTTCGCCGGTTACTTCTTGTCCCAGCCACCTTGGTTTTTCATAATTTTCCTCTTCAAAGTTGAGTTCAACCTCTGCAATAATTAAACCCTCGTTACTTCCTGAGAATACATCCACTTCGAAAATATGTTTCCCTGCCGGAATTTCATATCTTATTTTTTCAATTTTTCCGCTTTCGCACAGTTGTAATAATTGCTCTGCTTCGTTAAGTGGAATTTCCTTTTCCCACTCAAAACGACTTAAACCGGAATTCTTACTTTTACCTTTTATGGTCAGGATTCCTTTGTCATCTTTTATCCTTACCCTGACTGTTCTGCCTGATTCAGAGCTGATATAACCCTGAATTATCCTTATCTGACGCGTAGATTCTTTTTTAAAATCTTCGTTTAAAACTAAGAACTTTCTTTCAATTTCAATATTGAGTGACATGATTTATATTTACAATTAATTCATTTACCATTTACTATTTCTAACTTAATCAAACTTATGTACCCTCTTTAGGGGGTTGGGGGCAAGTATTACCTGTTACATATTCCTGTATAGGGGCAATACTGACATGGTTTGGTACTGGTAGTCTGGAAAAACGGGATCTCGGGATTGAAAATTTCTTCAAGACAATTTTTTAGTCTCAGGTTGAATTCTTCCTCAAATTTGCTGAAATCCTCAACAATAATATTCGTGTTTTTGTCAGGCTTATAATTCAGTTCCGTTGAAAATCCGTCGTTGAAAATATTCCGTAAGTAATAAATTCCGGGGACAATTGTTTTATCCTGTGCTTTTTCTTTGTAAAATATTCCGTATAAAAATGTCTGTAGAACGTATTTGTTTCTTTTATCGTTATTGTGTTCGAACACTTCATCCCAACTTTTAAAACTCAGATTACCGGAACCGGTTTTGTAATCAAGAATTCTGATTTTACCTTCTTTTTCGTCAATCCTGTCAATAAATCCTTTCAAATTTACTTTGCCGACATTTATAGGGAAACTTATTTTACACCTTTCTTCCGAATTAACATACCTGAAAGGTGCATACGCTTTATCAGTTCTTAAAACCTGCCTCACGTATTTCTGTATAACTTTTGCAATCAAAAAATTATTCCCTTCAAGTTCAACTATTTCGCTGTTTTTTCTTTTAAAAAACTTTTCTGAAAATGCTCTGTTAATCTGTTTATCGATGTTTAACTGGTTATCAATCAGTTTCTGAATGTCATCAGGTTGAATTGTTTTTCCTTTGTATGATTGGTACAGATTTTCCATTACCGCGTGGAAAAGTGTACCAAACATATTATCTTCAACCATTTCGGTTACTTCATCGGGTTGTTCAGCTTTTTCAATTTGAGTAAGGTAGAATTGTAAAGGACAATCAATGTATGTTTTTATTGAACTTGCTGATAACGATCTTGAATCATCATTTTCGCTTAAAAAGAGATTCATTTTTTTAATTACTGCCGGTGTTTTTTCTACGGTTAAGTTTTCGATATTGCTGAATGAAATATCATAAGCCACAGTTTTTCGTTTTATTTCAATTCCATAATGATAATACAATTGGTGTAAATAGCGGCTTACTTCGCCTGATTGCATTCCTTCGGTGCGCGAATCGTATATGAAGTAAATACGTTGGGCATGATGAATAAGCCGATAAAAATTGTACGACATGATAGCATCCTGATGTTCATAAGTTGGTAAATTATATCCTTTACGCAAATTGTATGGGATAAAACTGTCAGTCGTGCTTTTTTTAGGGAAAACACCTTCGTTGAACGATGTAATAATTAAATTTTTAAAATCTATTCCCCTGGTTTCCAGTACTCCCATTACTTGTAAACCATCCAACGGTTCACCCACGAAAGGAATGGCTATGCCAGATATTATTTGCCTCGTCAATCGCATTAATGTATCCAGATTCATGTCAATTTTTGAGGAATATTCTTTTAAAATATCCGACATGCGGTTGATGGAAATATAGTATTGATACAGAAAGTCATTTTCAAGTTGAAACTCGTTGGTGTTTTTTTTCAATAACTGTAAATTTTTCTGAATGCTTTTGAGAATGTTGAGTAAATATTGCAGGAAGTTTTTAGAGTCGGCCTGAGGTACAAAGATTGTATTTAATAATTCGTTTTTATGAAATTCATTTTCAGAAATATAAATCCAGTTATTTTCTGACATTTGTTTGATGATCAACTTTGCATCATCATTACAAAGTAAAGCTATATACTGATGATTTAAGATATTTGCCACTGTTTGAAAATAGAAACCGGCTTTATTACCTGAAACTCGTACCCGTCTTTGTAATTCAAAAATACTCTCGATTAACCCTGCTACGGGTGTTGTATTGAGTGGGTATCCCATCGTAACATTGACTTTTGCAATTTGCTCAGGTAACGAATGAAGTAAAGGTATCAGCAAACTCTCATCAGGTAGCACAACAGCTGTTTCTATCAGGTTCTCGTTTGTATCGGCTTGTGGGTAGATTTTATTTAATATCGAAAAAACCTGTTTTGCCTGACCTACAGCAGATGGAACTGCTATTATTTCTATTGATTTTTCGGCAGTAGATTCTATTACCGGTTCAACAGAATATTTAGAAGGGAAAAAGTGAGTGTTTTCAGCGTAAAACATCGAAGCCGGATTATCGGGATCACGTAATTCGAATGATTCATAATCCCAATAAAAATCTGCCTTCCCACGTTTTTGAAGTTCAGCCATTAATGTGCGTTCACAGGGATTAAGGGCATTGAATCCTATAAAAACAAATTGTTTATTATCCCATTGTTGGATACTTTCTTTTGATTTCAACCGTTCGGCTACATTTCTGGAAATCATCCCCTCTGTGGCGGTATTTTCTTTTATCAATTCGTTTCTGAACTCCTCGTAAACAGGATAAAGTATGTTCCAGGTAGCAATAAATTGTTGTTGTGTTTTTTCTTCGGAGACCGGAATGAAATTGCTCCAAAACTGTTTTATAGCTTCAATCTGACGTGGCGATAATACATTGAACAGTCTGTCAATTTCTTTTAATTCGGTTACATTGGTAAATAGCTGTTTTGCATCGACCATGTATTTGTCAACCTCGTTGAAATCGCTCAGTAACATTTCGCCCCAAAATGCAAATGTGTCAAAACTTTCATCGCTCTGGCTCATTTTTCTGTAAATATTGTAAAGCCTGAATAACATACTCAACCTGTCAGCAGTTTGCCATGAAGAGGCAGAGATGAAGCAATCATTTATTGTTATAATCTCAGGTGAAAAAATGGGCTGGTCAGCAATAACAGATAAATGACGTTGAAAGAAAAGTCCTGCCCTTCGGTTGGGGAAAACAAAAGTAAAACGACTGATTTCCGTTTTATGATGATTGTAATATGTTTGAGCAATTCTATAAAGAAATGAATTCATT
>CAYNHC010000073.1:0-2660 GCA_964396705.1 uncultured Paludibacter sp. | reverse complement strand
TTTGAATTTGTAAATTTATGGTTTATAATACCGTTGTATTATTTAGTCAAACCTAATTTTTTCTTAACAAGTGGAGTAATGTCATTCGATTTAGGTGAATTATATAAAATCGTTTGACCAGTCATGTCGAAAATATAGGTGTAATTATTTTCGGCACCCACATCTTTTATTGCTTTTTTTACTTTTTCTAATACCGGTGCAACAAGCTCCTGTTGTTTCTTCTGCAAATCGGTGTACGAAGTTTGTTGAAACGTATTGATACGTTGTTCAATATCCTGAATTTCGCTAAGTAATGCAGTTTTAATACCTTCAGCCATTGTAGCTTGTTTGTCCTGATATTCTTTTACTTTTGCAGTATATTCATCTTGCATTTTTGTTAAAACAGATTTCCACTGAGTATTTAAATCAGCTATGTCTTTTTCTACTTTATCAAGTTCAGGCATTGCTGAAACAATTTCCTGAAAATTTACATGACCCAACTTAGCATCTTGTGCAAATAGTGAGATTGGAAGTGCACAAAGCACAATTAAAACTAATTTTTTCAACATGATTTTTAATTTATTTTTTATTTGATTTTTAATTTATTTCTTAAAAAAGCGTGCAAATTTAGAAAAATTATTTTGAATACCCTAATTTAGTGAGAATTAAGTCGCTAATATCAAGATTGGGCGAAACAAAAATTACACTCATTGCTGAACTTTTGTCGAATACAAGACTCAGGTCTTTTTCTTTACTTATTTCCTGGATGGCAGTGTAGATCTCATCCTGTATAGGCTTCATCAAACTTTGACGTTTCTTGAATAATTCTCCATCAGCTCCAAAGTAGGTGCGTTTTAATTCCTGAGCTGCTTTTTCTTTGGTAACGATTTCTTCTTCTCGTTTTACTTTCATCTCGTCAGTAAGGAAAACAAGTTCAGTTTGGTAGTTCTTGTACATTTTCTGAACTTCCTGCATTTGAACTTCAACTTCTGATTGCCATTTTTTTGAAACCTGATTCAGTTGTTCGTTGGCTGTTTCGTAAGCCGGAATATTTTTCATTATGTATTCCATATCAACCATTGCAAATTTCTGTGCAAATCCTGCGTAAGATATCCCTGAAATTAAACAGAGAATAATAAATAATTTTTTCATCTTTAATTTATATTTTATGATTTAACTTTTTAACCGGTTGAGTTGTCAATTACAAATACTTTGCCAAAAATTTTTTGTTCGAAAAAACGTTTTCAACATAACTTCAAAACATCGAAGATTTTTGAAAGTTTTCAATGAAACGTTTTCAACTCTGCGAGGTTGAAAAGTTCATTTGAAAAGTTTATTTGAAGAGCTTACAACTCCTGTCCGAGAACAAAATGGAATTGACTGCCACTCACTTTTCCTGTTGAATTTACTTTATCAAATCCATAACCCCAGTCTATTCCCATCATGCCAAACATAGGTAAGAAGATACGTACACCAACACCTGCCGAACGTTTCAACTGAAACGGATCGTAATCTTTTATTTTATTAAAACTGTTACCAGCTTCTAAAAATGTAAGTGCATAAATTGTTGCAGATTGTTCAAGTGATAATGGATAACGTAATTCCATAGTGAATTTATTAAATAAATAACCACTCATACTTGAACTTGTTGTGGAATTGTAGGGCAATAATGATCCACTTTCGTAACCACGCATTGATACATACTCAGTACCATAACTTGTGTAAGCCGACATACCGTCGCCTCCCATATAGTATGTTTCATAAGGTGAACGGGCGTTTTCGTTATAATTACCCAAATATCCGAACATAACACGAGTCATTAAAACCAATTTATCATCGGCAGTAAGTGGAGTGAAAGTTTTTCCATTGAAAGTCCATTTGTGATATTCAATCCATTTATATCTTTCAGCATTTGTCAAAGTAGAACTTTCAAATTTTTCAGGATTAAAAGATGAATAAGGTGGAGTGATTTTCAATCCAAGTGAAAAAGATGAACCACGACGTGTGTAGATTGGGTTATCAATAGAATTTCTGCTTAAAGTCAGGTTCAGACTGAAATTATTGTAATTACCTTCGGAAAGTGGCGGAAGGTAAGCCCAGTCCATCAGCATAAATCTCTGAAACGAAAGTTCGCCAAAAAAAGTGAAGTAATCATCAGGCCAGCTTAATCTTTTACCATAACCAAGTGAAGCACCGAGTGTACGCATGTATTTTTCAGGGTCAATTTGAGTTTGATAATAATCGCTGTAGCTGCTGTTATTGCCATAACCGCTATTACCATAACCACCACCGTAGCTGTTGTAATAAGACGACATGTAATTACTATAGGTCGATCTGAAGTTATCGCTAACATCCGATTGAGCCGAGTAATAGATTGAAGCCGATAGTGAATTCGGACGTTTACCACCTAACCATGGCTCCAGAAACGACATGCTGAATGAAGAATACGACTGACCGTTGGTACGGGCATTCAAAGTGAAGGTCTGACCTTCGCCCTGGGGTACAATTCGATAAGTGTCGGGTCTGAAAAGGTTCTGAATGGCAAAGTTGCTGAATTTTAATCCTACTGTTCCAACAATACCGGTAGAACCCCAACCGGCCGAAAACTCAACCTGGTCGCTGCCTTTTGTTTCTAATTTATAAGTTACATCAACTGTTCCATTTTCAGGATCGGGTTGGAT
>CAYNHC010000072.1:1294-14356 GCA_964396705.1 uncultured Paludibacter sp. | reverse complement strand
AGGTAGGTGATATTTCAGCAACTGTAGTAGCAGGTGGTATGAAAGTAGCCCTTTTAACAACTGTATTCGGTCTTATTGTTGCTATGATTCTTCAGGTATTTTTTAACTATATTCTTACATTGATTGAAAGTATGACAACAAACATGGAAGATTCTTCTATTTCATTACTTGATATCATTGTTAAACACGAAAAAAAATAAACTTCAAAAACTTTTGATATGTCAAAATTAATTGGAAATATCTCAAGAATCATAATATTATCTTTAGGCTTAATATCAGTCGTTTTAGTTGCGCTGATTTACTTCGGAGGTAATGCTGAATCTTTGAGTGTAGGAGAGGACTCATTGACAGTTCCAAAATTTACAGATGCACTTTTATACTGGTGCTACTTTTTATTAGTACTTGCGGTTGGTATTACATTATTACTAACACTGGTTGGATTTATTAAAAATCTGATAGCAAGTCCAAAAGAAGGATTAAAATCAGTAATTGTACTTATAGTATTTGTTATATTGTTTGTTGTTGCCTGGTTCCTTGGAAGTCCAGAAAAAATCTCGATTATCGGTTACGAAGGTACAGACAATGTAGGTTTTTGGGCACAATTTACCGATATGATTATTTATGCAATTTACGCTTTATTCATTGGAATTGCATTAACAATTGCCGGATCGGCTATTTATACAAAACTCAAATAATAGAGTAAACTTAAGTAAGAATTAAAAATCATGGGAAAGAAAAGAAAAACCAGCGAGATTAACTCAAGTTCGATGGCAGATATTGCGTTTTTGCTCTTGATTTTCTTCCTTGTAACAACATCTATGGGTTCTACCACAGGTTTAACGAGAAGGCTTCCGCCACCTCTTCCACCTGATCAGGACATTCCACCTGTTGATATTAACAAACGAAATCTTTTCGTTGTAAAAATCAATAGCCAGAATCAATTGTTAGTACAGGGAACTGAAATCAGCATTAAAGAATTACGTACAAAAGCCAAAGAATTCATCAGAAATGATGCAAACGATGTTACTTTTCCTGTTAAATACAAAGTAAATATTCCTTTACTGGGTGAAATTGAAATTACAAAGGAACATGTAATATCGCTTCAGAATGACGTTGATACTCAATATCAGGCTTATATTGATGTGCAGAACGAATTGGTAGCTGCATATACAGAGTTACGTAATGAATTATCTAAGTCGAAATTCGGAAAAGAATATAGCGAATTGGATGAACAACATCAAAAAGCTATTCAGGCAGCATATCCACAAAAAATATCGGAAGCAGAACCAAAAAATTATGGAGGGGTTAAATAATGGCACAAATTAGGAAAGACAAAGAAAGAGAAACGCCTGCGTTAGCAACGTCATCTTTACCCGATATTATTTTTATGTTCCTGTTCTTTTTTATGGCCGTAACAACCATGAAAGAAGTAACTTTCAAAGTAAGAGTGTCGCCTCCTATGGCATCTGAAGCTGAAAAACTTGAAAACAAATCATTGACAAGGTATATTTACGTTGGTAAACCAATGGAAGATTTGAAAAAAACTTTCGGTTCAGAAACACGTATTCAACTTGGTGATGCTTTTGCAGACGTTAAAGAACTTCAACAATTTATCATCAATGAGCGAAGTGCAATGAAGGAAGAAGATCAACCTTTGTTAACCGTTTCGATCAAAGCTGATAAAGACACTAAAATGGGAATTGTGAACGATATTAAAAAGGAATTACGTAATGCTAATGCGTTGAAAATTATTTACGCAGCTGCAAAAAAAACAGGTAGTTAATTTTTAGCATTTTAATCATATTAGAAAACCGCAAATTTAGAAGTTTGCGGTTTTTTTATTTTGATATTTATATCATTTATTTTTAGTAATTTTGCACCCCTGAATTAACAGGTATAAATACCTGTTGATTCAACGTTCAAAAGTAAAAAAGCAATACTTGTATTACATATTTCAATGAAAAAATTTAAAGAATATTCCGGACTTAATTTATCAGACGTAAATAAAGAAATACTGAACCGTTGGAAAGAAAATGATGTATTTCACAAAAGCATAGAAACCCGTGAGGGAAAACCTTCGTTTGTATTTTATGAAGGACCGCCATCGGCCAATGGTTTACCGGGAATTCACCATGTAATGGCTCGAACCATAAAGGATATTTTCTGTCGTTATAAAACAATGCAGGGCTTTCAGGTAAAACGAAAAGCAGGCTGGGATACCCATGGATTACCCGTAGAACTTGGTGTTGAAAAAACCTTGGGTATTACAAAGGAAGATATCGGAACAAAAATAAGTGTTGACCAATACAATGCAGCATGTAGAAATGATGTTATGAAATATACCCGTGAATGGGAGGACTTAACCACTAAAATGGGCTATTGGGTGGACATGAATGATCCATACATAACTTATGATAATCGATATATTGAAACACTTTGGTGGTTGCTCAAACAATTGTATAATAAAAACTTATTATACAAAGGGTACACCATTCAACCTTTTTCACCGGCTGCAGGAACAGGGCTTTCTACTCATGAACTTAACCAACCCGGATGCTATCGGGATGTAAAAGATACAACTTGTGTGGCACAGTTCAAGCTTAAAAACGAAGAGAATACATACTTTTTGGCTTGGACAACTACACCCTGGACTTTACCATCGAACACTGCACTTTGTGTTGGACCAGCAATTGATTATGTAAAAGTAAAAAGCCAAAACCCATACACAAAAGAAAATTGCAATCTTATTCTTGCTGAAAGTTTATTGGATGCCGTTATGGGTAAAAACGAATATACTATTTTGGACCGCAAAAAAGGTTCTGAATTGGCAGGAATTGCTTATGAACAACTAATACCCTGGGTTAATCCGGGTGATGGAGCTTTCAAAGTCATTACGGGCGATTTTGTAACAACGGAAGATGGAACCGGGATTGTTCACATTGCTCCTACTTTTGGTGCTGATGATGACCGTGTTGCGAAACAAAATGGCGTTCCTCCTTTGATGGTAATTGATAAAGATGGAAACCGACAACCTATGGTTGACCGAAATGGAAAATTTTATAAAATTGAAGATTTGAGCGCTGAGTTTGTTGCAACAAATATTAATACAGATTTATATGCTGAATTTGCAGGAAGCTATGTAAAAAATGCTTACGATGATGAATTGAAGGACAGTGATACGACCCTTGATATTGATTTATGCGTTATGCTTAAACAACAAGGACTGGCTTTTAAAATTGAAAAACATATTCATAGTTATCCTCATTGTTGGCGTACCGACAAACCGGTTCTATATTATCCGTTAGATAGTTGGTTTATTAAATCGACCGCAGCGCGCGACGAAATGATGGCGTTGAACGAAACGATAAACTGGAAACCGCAATCAACAGGAAGTGGCAGGTTTGGCAAATGGCTCGAAAATCTACAGGATTGGAATTTATCTCGCAGTCGTTACTGGGGAACTCCACTCCCTATTTGGCGTAGTGAAGATGGAACTGAAGAAATATGTATAGGTTCAGTAGAGGAATTAATGACCGAAATTGAGAAATCGATTTCAGCAGGATTTATGACTGAAAATCCTTATGAAAATTTCACAGTTGGTGAGTACACGGCTGACAATTACGATGTTAAAAACATCGATTTACATCGTCCGTATGTCGATAACATTATACTCGTTTCAGCAAGTGGCAAACCCATGAAACGTGAACTTGACCTGATTGATGTTTGGTTCGATTCGGGCGCTATGCCTTATGCTCAGTTACATTATCCATTTGAAAATAGCAGCCCCCTAAATCCCCCGAAGGGGGACTTAAAGACGTATAAAACTGCAAATCCGCTTTTATACGAAATACTAAAGGATAATGCTAAGAAACATAGACAAAATCCAACTCAAGCCGAAGAAGTTCTTTGGAAAAATTTAAGTGGTAAACAACTTGAAAATTATAAATTCAGAAGAGAGCATATAATTGATGATATAATTGTTGATTTCGTATGTTTAAAAGAGAATCTTGTTATTGAAGTTGATGGAGGTTACCATAATGAACCTGAAATTAAAGAATTAGATAAACTTAAAAAAGAAATTCTGGAAGGTCATGGTTTCAGGGTAATTCGTTTTACGAACGAAGAAGTTTTATACAAACTCGACAGAACGCTGAAACTTATAAAGCACGCACTCTTAAGTCCCCCTTCGGGGGATTTAGGGGGCTTTTTCCCTGCCGATTTTATTTCGGAAGGTGTAGATCAAACACGTGGTTGGTTTTTCACATTACATGCCATAAGCACTATGGTTCGTGGTTCAGTTGCATTTAAAAATGTTATCTCTAATGGTTTAGTGCTCGATAAAAATGGCAATAAAATGTCGAAGCGTTTAGGTAACGGCGTTGACCCTTTTTCAACTATTGAGAAATACGGTTCCGATCCATTGCGCTGGTACATGATGACCAATGCTTCGCCATGGGATAATTTAAAATTTGATGTTGAAGGAATTGAAGAAGTGCGTCGTAAATTTTTCGGAACGCTGTATAATACCTATTCGTTTTTCTCACTTTATGCCAATGTGGACAATTTCAATTATGCTGAAAAAGAAGTTCCATTAGAGAATCGTCCCGAAATTGACCGTTGGATAATTTCATTGCTCAATACATTGATTAAAGATGTTACTACATATTACGAATCGTACGAACCAACCAAAGCCGGACGAGCAATTTCGGACTTTGTGGGTGAAAACCTGAGTAACTGGTATGTTCGCCTCAACCGAAAACGATATTGGGGTGGCGAATATAATGAAGACAAAATTTCGGCATATCAAACACTTTATACTTGTTTGGAAACGGTGGTACGTCTTATGGCTCCAATTGCACCATTTATTTCCGATCAGTTGTTTATTGAATTAAATAAAGTAACCGAGAAAGATAAGAACCTATCCGTTCATTTAGCTGATTTTCCAGAATACAATGAGGATGTGATAGATTCGAATTTGGAAGAATGTATGAAGTTAGCTCAACAAGCATCTTCGATGTTATTGGCATTACGTCGCAAAGCTGATAAAAAGGTACGTCAACCATTATCCAAAGCTGTAATTCCTGCACCTGATGAAATTACTTTTAAGCAACTGAGTTATATTGCCGAATTGGTAAAAGCCGAAGTAAATGTGAAGGAATTAGAAGTGATTTCGCCAGAAATTGAAATGGATAATCTGATAAAGAAAATTAAACCAAATTTCAAAACATTAGGTAAAAAGTATGGTAAACAAATGAAGGAAATTGCCCTTGCAATGAATTCATTCGGAAAAACAGAAATTAATGAAATTGAGAAGAAAGGTGTTTATACCTTAGAATTAGCTTCAGGCAATGTGGAAATATCAACCGAAGATGTTGAAATAGTTACTGAAGATATGCCCGGTTGGTTAGTTGCAAACGATGGTAAACTTACCGTAGCGCTTGACATAACTGTGACTGAAAATTTATTACGCGAAGGCATAGCACGTGAATTAGTGAACAGAATTCAAAACATACGTAAATCAAACGGCTTTGAGATAGTTGACAAAATAACGGTTAAGATTGAAAACAGGGAAGAAATTAGCGACGCTGTAAAGGAATTTTCAGGTTATATTGCATCTCAAACTTTGGCTAATTCAGTTATTTTGGTGGATGAGTTGAATAATGCAACTGAACTTGATTTTGAGGAATATATCGTTAAAGTTTCGGTAACAAAAGCAGATTAAACAAATACTAAATAAATAGTAAAATAATTGGCAGACTTAAACAATTTTCTTATTTTCGCAGTCAATTTATTAAACAGGTTGAATTATATAATTGTTGAATGCCAATAAACTTATAAATCTTTTAAAAATTACAAATATGTCGGAAAAAACAAGATACACTGATGCTGAATTAGAAGAATTTCGTGCAATTATTCTCGATAAACTTGATAAAGCGCAAAAAGATTATGAGTTATTACGCAATGGGATAACTAATCTTGATGGAAATGACGTAATGGACACTTCTCCAACATTCAAAGTATTGGAAGAAGGCGCAGCTACATTGTCAAAAGAAGAATCGGGTAGGTTAGCTCAGCGTCAAATGAAATTTATTCAGCATTTACAGGCCGCATTGGTTCGCATAGAAAATAAAACTTATGGAATTTGCCGTGAAACAGGTAAATTAATTCCAAAAGAACGTTTGCGTGCAGTACCTCATGCCACATTAAGTATTGAAGCTAAGAACGATCAAAAATAAATATTTGATTTCATATTTAATTCGGCAACAGGTCTGATTTCTGTTGCCGAATTTCGTATTTTTAAAACACTGTCTTTTTAAAATAATTTTTCACCCATACCGAATAAGAAATGTCAACAACAAAAAAATCATTACTTCTGATTTTCACTGTTTTACTAATTGATCAAGCTGTAAAAGTTTATGTTAAGTTGCATTTTATGTTAGGGGAACATGTTGAGGTTTTTAGTTGGTTTCAAATCTGTTTTGTCGAAAACAATGGGATGGCATTCGGCATGGAAATTATTGGCAAGTTATTCCTGACTTTGTTTAGAATAGTAGCTGTGGGTGGGTTATCCTATTTTATTTATTATCTGATAAAAAATAAATTTCGAACAGGCTATATACTCTCTGTTTCACTATTACTTGCAGGAGCTGCAGGAAATATATTTGATTCTTTACTTTACGGTGTACTTTTCAACGACAGTTATGGTCAATTAGCAACTTTTCTGCCTTCCGATGGTGGATATGCGCCAATGTTCTATGGCAAAGTTGTGGATATGCTCTATTTTCCAATCATAAAAAACAGCATTGGCGAAACAATTTTCTTTAGTCCTGTTTTCAACATTGCCGATTCATGCATTACAATATCGGTTGCCATTATACTTATTTTCTTCAGGAAAGATTTAAATGAAAGTTTAGAATCGAAAAAAACTAAAAATGTCAAATCCGAAGAATAAACTCTCATTATATTTAACTTGTTTCACTTTATTTCTATTTGTATTTATATCGTGTAACAATAAGCCAGATGGTGTTTTAAAACACCGTAAAATGGTTGATTTCCTTACCGATCTACACAAATTGGATGGAGCTCTTTCAGTTAAAGGATTTGGCAATGCTCAGGACAGGGAAAATGTTTATTATTACAACGCCTTGCTCGAAAAATATGAGATAACAAAAGCTGAATTCGACTCTTCGCTGGTTTGGTACACAAAAAACCCTAAAAGATTTGACAAAATTTACACCGAAGTAATTGTCAATTTAAATCTTGAGGATAGCATTCTGAAACAAAGAATTGCAGCCTATGAAGACTCGGTAATGAATGCTGTAAAGCAATTTGACATTTGGAATAAGGCTCGTAAATTTACACTTAACAAAGACTCCAACCGCACCCATATTGATTTTGAAATTCAAAATGGAGAATTATATAGTCAGGATATTTACGATTTAAAATTCTTACACCGTGTTGCTCCATCAGATTCGAGTCTGAATCAATTTGCAGTATTACGAATTCACTACGAAAATGGCATAACGGACAGTGTTTTCACTATCACGTATAACGACAGCATTTTACGCAGGTACAATCTTCATTTGACAGCTCGTCATAAACTCAGAATCGAGCGTCTTTCAGGATCAATTCTTGGCAGCTCGAAATACAATGGTGTTCAAAATGCATTTATTGACAGCATTTCACTAACTCGTGAATACAGCCCGATTATTCAGAAGAAAATGCAAATTGAAATCCAACAAAATGATTCACTGATGCAGAATGCTGATAAATTGCAAATCCGGCTTCCACACATGCCCAAAAGCAAAAAATACAGCAAACTAAATTTAGAAAAAATTAAGGAATGAAACGTGTTTGCAGTCAATTGCTGTTTTGTGCCCCGAATAAGGTATTAAAAAATACAGTTGTTGAACAGGACAGTAATAACCAAATTATAAAATTTATTTCACTAGATCATCAACTTTCAGAAACATCTCACACCTTGTTTTATGATGGTATAATTAGTTCTGAAATAATTTCATTGAATATATCTTCCAGCGATGAATTATCAGATAAAATTAAAGATTATCAATATATTCAATTGTCGGATTTAAAATCGGATCATCCTTTAACTCCCGGACTAAAGCCACTAATTTTAGATTTCGAATCCAATGACATTTCAGTCATCAACAAAATTTTAAAAGACAAATATTTATTGTTGTCAAATTTTAAAACCTTGGATATTATTGCAGGATGTACCTATTATCCAGATCAATACCTGAATTTATCGAAAGAACTTAAAATATACTCCAGATCACAACTGATACTTTGGAAAAAATTATATCATACTGACGATTTAAAAAATCCATATTTACAAGTTTACGAAGTTTAGGAATGATTTCGATTTATGCATAAATCAGAAATCATTTACCAGTCCTGTTAGATGTGTCTTAATTAAATGAGAAAAAAGTCGTGCCTGTTGCTGGGATTTGCCGCTTGATTCACCAAGAATCTCAGTTTCTTGTGTTATAGGGATTTATAATCCTCTTAATGCTACAATTGTAATTAAAAATATATTGTTAAATTTGCAGCAAAATAAAATTAAAGCAGTAGCATTAGCATTAGCGGAACACAGTTCCTAATAACACATTACGAGGTGATTACAATTATTCCTTTTAGTCATGACCGTTGGTTCACCTCAATCAGTGCGAAAATTTGTACATTTAATCAACATATCCGGTAGGACGGGAGTAAATATGAGTAAAATTAGAGTTTTTATATTGTGTTTTGGCTTACTTTTAGTTTTAGGTGGTTATTTATGTTATCGAAACAGCAAAAAAGAATTAACTTCTAAAAATGAAACTAATAGATCCATAAAATTGGGTAATGAAAAGAATCCATTTTTTTTAAGAGCCAAGATTTGGGGTATAACTGGAAACCATGAGGAAATAGTATTATCTCAATCCGATAGCAGATGGTCTGATAAAGAAAAAGATTACATTTTTTATACTTCTGAAGTTTTTTTCAAAGTTGAAAAGGATAGTATTATATTTTTATATGCACCTGAAAGTGCTATTGGAGAGCCTCTTACAAAAATAAAAAATGTAAAGATAATAGGGCTAAATGATGCTGATAGTATAAAGGATTATAATATCAATTATAAAAAATACGGGTTACAACGATTAAGCGTATACAAATAATCCCCGGATAATGTATCTGATTTGGTGTTGTCAGTGTAAATAATTGTAAATCAAATTATATTTACAATAGATAGAAAATGATAGGTGTTTGCCTGTCATTTTCTTTAGTCTGAATTAGGAACCAAAGGTCAGCGAAGCTAATTGTATTCCGCTACTTTCAATATTTAGTTCTGGAAGTGGAAATAAGAAATAATAATTTATCTTTACTGTATATAAAGAAAACGCGGAACTTTTCACAAAGTTCCGCGCTTTATTAGGTATTAGTTTTTTAAGGTATAAAAAAGATTGTGTTGTTTAGTTAACGGTTGCAAAGAAACATCGTTTTTTTTAAGTTCGCAACTCCAAAAACATGTTTTACAACCTATTTTTTGACATTTCTCTCTTTTGACCACTAATTCAAAACATACAGATATCAACATATACCACTTATAATCTGACATTTAACCGTTTCTAAATTTAATATCGTGTGAATTTATATTTTTAATTTTATATTTACTTTTTACAAAGTGAAGCAAAAACACTTGGTGTTTTTTAAAAATAATTCAATTATAATAATTTGTCAGTCCCTATTTTAACATTTTCAAAATTAAACAAAACTACAAAGAAAATTCAAACTAAAGAAAAACTTTCACATTCAAATTAAATGAATCTCTGGCTTCGATGCTAATAATTTCATATCTTTGTTTGCAAATTAAAAATAATGAGAAAACTATTACTGATTTCACTTGCAATTCTTCAACTGGCAGCATGTCGGCAAACTACTCAATCAAAAAAAATTGAAGAAGCTCAGGTTATTGTGCCTTCATTTTCGTCAGACTCAGCGTATGTTTATATAAAAACTCAGGTTGAATTCGGACCAAGGGTACCAAATTCGAGTGAGCATAAGGAATGTGCTAAATATCTTGCTGCATCATTAAAAAGATTTGGAGCTAAGGTTATTGAGCAGAAAGCAGATTTAGAAGCATTTAACAGAAATATTTTGCATTCAACAAACATAATTGGCGTCTTCAAACCCGAAGCAACAAATCGTATTTTACTATGCTCACACTGGGATTCTCGTCCATGGAGTGATCACGATCCAGATCCGAAAAATTACAACAAACCTGTAGATGGTGCAAACGATGGTGCGAGTGGCGTAGGTGTGTTGCTTGAAATTGCCCGACAAATCAACATTCATCAACCTACGGTGGGAATTGATATCGTTTTTTTTGATGCTGAAGATTATGGGGCTCCGGCTACTTATCAAGGTGATTTTGAAGATTCGTGGTGTCTGGGTTCTCAATATTGGTCGAGAAATCCTCACAAAGAGAATTACAACGCTAAGTATGGCATTTTATTAGATATGGTTGGCGCACCAAATGCCACTTTCTACAAAGAAGAAATATCATTATACTATGCCTCTCCTATTGTAAACAGGGTTTGGGAAAAAGCACAGGAGCTTGGCTTTAATCAATATTTTATCTCCGAAAAATGTGGAGCAATAACCGACGATCATCTTTATGTAAACAAAATCACCGGAATTCCGTGCATCGATATTATTCATTACAATCCAAATCTTAGTAATGGATTTGGAGACTATTGGCATACTATAAACGACACGATGGAGAATATCGATAAAAACACATTAAATGCAGTAGGAACAACCTTGATGCATGTGATTTATTCAGAGAAATAATTGAATGGTTTGAATGGTATTAAAGAATAAATTGATAATAAATCTATGTCACTTAGATTCAAAAAAATAGCAGTAAAAATTGGGAGTAATGTCCTTACACGAACGGATGGAACATTAGATATAACACGGATGTCATCGTTAGTAGATCAGATTGCTGCATTGCATAAAAAAGGGGTTGAAATTGTTTTGATATCCTCTGGAGCTGTTGCTTCAGGCAGAAGTGTTTTGGGTATCAGCAAGAAAATGGATGTAGTGGAACAACGTCAGCTTTTCTCATCGGTAGGTCAGGCTAAACTAATCAATCATTATTGGGATTTATTTCGCAATCATGGCATTACTGTAGGTCAGGTGCTGACAACCAAAGAGAATTTCAGCAGTCGTCGGCATTACCTTAACCAGCGTAACTGCATGAAAGTTATGCTCGAAAATGCAGTGATTCCAATTGTAAACGAAAACGACACCGTTTCTGTTTCAGAATTAATGTTTACCGATAATGATGAACTATCAGGACTAATAGCTTCGATGATGGACATGGAGGCATTAATTATACTTAGTAATATTGATGGAATCTATGATGGTTCACCCACCGACCCACAATCAAAAGTGATTCGTGAAATAGAAAAGGGACAAGATATCTCTGACTTCATTCAATCAACGAAATCGACATTCGGACGTGGAGGAATGTTTACCAAAACTTCAATTGCACGAAAAATTGCTGATCAGGGTATAGATGTTTATATTGCAAACGGAAAAAAAGAAAATATACTAATTCAACTCTGTGATAAAAAAACCGAAGTGATTTGCACAAGATTTGTGGCTTCGATGGGAGAAGTATCAAGTGTAAAAAAATGGATCGCACACAGTCAGGGTTTTGCAAAAGGCGAGATACATATCAACGAAAATGCTGCAAAAGCACTTACAGGCGAAAAAGCAGTGAGTCTTTTGCCCATTGGCGCCACAAAAATTGTGGGAGAATTTGAGAAGGATGATATTGTTAAAATACTGGATCACAAAGAACAGCTACTCGGAATTGGAAAAGTTCAGTACGACAGTAACAAAGCGCGTGAATTAATTGGGAAGAAGAACCAAAAACCGCTCGTTCATTGTGATTATTTGTATTTGGAATAGAGATAATTTAATATTATCAAATATCAATTTAAATGGATTCTTAAAAACAGGATAAATGAATCTCAAAATTTCAAAAATATTTGTCATTCTCAGTTTCTCATTATTTTTATTTAGTTGTGTTTCTACAAAAACACTAAAATATACTATTGATAATAATATACCTCAAAATGACAATAAAATTGAATTGCTGAAAACGAACTATCTGACATTGGAAGCTGATAGTTTATTGTCGGCAAATAATGAAACTTCCGTAAAAAGGAAAAGTTCATATTTGATTCCGCTTATTGTATATTGGACATGGAAAAGCACATCGGAATGCACACTTACTAATCGTTATTTTGTAAATTTATTCAATGAGGTTTTAATTAAAAAAAACAATGATTTCCCTTATGAGAAATATATTCAACCCAGAAAATTAATTATTGAATTAACATCTGTACCAAATACATTTTATTTTACAAATAGAGGTTCATATATTGTTATGCCACAATTCCTTGGGGTAGGAATTTATTTTACTTATGAAGACATATATCCCAAAAATCAAAAATTGAGTATAAAATATAAACTAATTAGTGAAAATGATGTAATAAAACAGGGAGAAAAAAATATCGATTTCAATTATCCGAATAGTTCTACCTTAGATCCTTCAGATCTAGGTTTAGAAAATTATCTTGATAATTTGAAAAAAGAGTTTGAATTTCAGAGCAGTTTGATGATTGACAAAGTAATAGATGACTTATAGCATTCATCCATTATATTTAAAGCTAAAAAAGTTATGAGTAAAAAAGTTAAATGGGGAATTCTTAGCACAGGAAGGATAGCAAAGACATTTGCAAAAGCACTTAAAGCAGCACACAATTGCGAATTGATTGCTGTAGGTTCCCGTACCACTGAAAAAGCGAAACAATTTGCTCATGAATTTAATATCCCTCATTATTATGGAAGTTATTCTGAGTTGGTAAGTAATCCTGAGATTGATGTTATTTACGTCGCAACTCCGCACAATTTTCATTTAGAAAATACCTTGCTGGCTTTCGAACATGGCAAGCATGTACTTTGCGAAAAGCCATTGGGAGTAAA
>CAYNHC010000072.1:0-1194 GCA_964396705.1 uncultured Paludibacter sp. | reverse complement strand
AACATTTTTCTTTCGTTATTTTTGTTTGGTAAGCCTGAGAGTATTGCTGCAACAGCAATTTTAAGCAATCAGGGATGCGACAATACAAGTAGCTATAGTTTTAAATACGCTAACAATATCCTTTCCGTTATGCATTCGTCTTTTATGGTCAGTCAGCCCTATGTGGTTGCCGAGATTCATGGCAGTAAAGGTAAAATACTATTAGATCATCTATGGTTCTGGCCGGGAAATGTTAAGGTAATTATGAATGATGGGAATGAGCACATATATCCGTTTAAACCCAAATGTAACGGCTACGAATATGAAGCCGAAGCAGTAGCACAATGTATATTGACAAACAAAACAGAAAGTGAACTGTGGAGCTGGAATGACAGCATTCAGTTAGCTGAAACAATGGATGCGGTAAGAAAAGAATGCGGGGTATTTTATCCCAAGCACGATTTATAATTATTCAATTTAAAAATACGATAATCGACTTATGAATAATGATACTAATTGGAAAATTGAAGCATTAAATGCGTCAAGATTACTAAATTTGGTTGATGGAGATAAAATTAATCAGGTGCTATTGGCATTGGCCGAAGAAACAATTCTGAAATCGAATGAGATTCTGGATGAAAACAAAAAGGATTTGGACAACATGGACAAAGCCAATCCAATGTACGACAGACTTTTATTAACAAAGGAACGATTAGAAGGAATAGCTGCCGACATAAGAAATGTAGCTACCCTACCCTCACCCTTAGATAAAATACTAATGGAAACCGAACGTCCCAACGGAATGAGAATTTCCAAAATTACTGTTCCTTTTGGTGTTGTTGGTATTATTTACGAAGCACGTCCAAACGTTAGTTTCGATGTTTTTTCTCTTTGTCTTAAATCAGGAAATGCTTGTGTGTTGAAAGGCGGTTCTGATGCATATAATTCAAACAAAGCTATTGTACAGGTTATCAAATCAGTACTTGAAAAATTTGAATTAGATACAAATACTGTTACATTATTACCTGCCGGTCGCGAAGCAACAGCTGAACTTATGAATGCAACAGGCTACGTAGATGTTATAATCCCTCGTGGAGGAAAGGGTCTTATTGATTTTGTCCGGGACAATTCACGAATACCGGTAATTGAAACCGGTGCCGGAATATGTCATACCTATTTCGACGAAACAGGCAATCTTGAAAAGGGATGTGATAT
>CAYNHC010000071.1:0-14382 GCA_964396705.1 uncultured Paludibacter sp. | reverse complement strand
AAAACGCATAAATTACTAATGCTGGCCGAAGGCACAAGAGTTGACCATTATCTGGTGGGATTTGATTTTACATTTGGATTTCGCTATTACGATGAGCTGAAGAATGTTTTTTCGAAAGGAACAACAACGGCTAATTTATTTGTACCAAACAGTACCGAATATACCAATGCTACAGAACTAAAAAGAGTAGTGCGCTATGTTACCAACCATGATGTAAACAGCTCTGATGGAACTCCATTAGATTTATTTGGAGGAGCTTTGGGATCGATGGCGGCTTTTGTTACAGTAGCTTATATGAAAAGTGTACCCATGATTTATAACGGGCAAGAAGTTGGTTTCCCGAATCGTATAAGTTTTCCCTTTACCGGCACAGTTATCAACTGGAATCTGAATAAGGCTATGACTGCCGAATACAAAAAAATCATAGCGTTTTATAATAGCAGTGCTACTATTCGTCGCGGTACACTTGCAACTTACAGCAATACTGATCTGTGTGTGTTTAGTAAAACCCTTGATGGTGAAACTGTATTTGTAATTTCGAACTTCCGAAATTCAAACGTAACTTATTCGCTACCCCCGGCTTTTGCCAGTAGTCAGTGGACCAATGTTTTTACAAACGAAACTGTCACATTGAACAATCAGGTTGTATTATCGCCATACCAATATTTTGTTTTAAAGAGATAAAATGTAAAGCCATTAATCCTGCGAATAAAAACAAATTTTTATTCGCAATTCGAGAATCAGGCAATGGGAAATAGGACGAAAAGCACTTAAGCCATTATTATTAAAAGAATAAATTCAGTATAGCAAACAAACACAACAAAAGGATTAAAACAGTATAAAATATCTGACCTCTGTAAGCACATAAACTTACAGGGGTTTCTTTTTTGTGGTTAAACGGCTTTTGTATCAAATTTACACGATGATGCAACAAAAATGACATTTTATACTTATTAGTTTCTCTATTTATATAACGTGACTCTCAACTAAAAAATTATCGTTTTTAAATTATTATTATCATGAAATAAATTCTGGTTTTTTAATAATGCTGGCAATAAGTTGCTGCATTATTATTGCAAAACTTGATTACAAATCGAAAATTACGAACCCCGGTTACGAACCCGAAAATACTACTAGTTGGACTTACACTGGAGCTGTCGGATATTATTGGTTGTGGCCAATTCCGATGAGAATCCAATCTAACAGAGCTCTTAACAAGAGATTCTGAAATTAAAGCATTGGCGACACAGGAAGTACTAAAGTCCTGCGAATGATGTAGGTTTGGATATTGAAGTAATTAAATAAACCTCTCTAAATATCCATAAGGAGTGCTGTCAATATCACCTCAAGTTGATGATTTTCAGGTTGAGGTGATTTGCTCTTTCCATAATGTAAAGTGTAATATAATAAATTATATTGATTGATTTTTAAAAGTCTTTGTTAAATGGGATCAATGTAAATATCTTGTGGAATAGAAATATATGTTCATTTATTAGTTAAAAAAATATTTTTAATGACTTATATTAGACATATTGCTGTACAAAATGGACATTGGTGTGAAATTATTACTTATGAATCATTTAGTGAAAGAAGATGTTATTATAATGTAATATCTTGCAGCATAAAAAACTTATTTTTAAATGAATAAAAAACAACTTCTCTTATTCATTATGTTTTCAATTGGAATAATTGTCAACTCATATACTGAGAATTATCCTTACAAAAGTGACTACCTGTGGTATGCCGTTCCTGATCATTCAGATTGGCTATATAAGACAGGTGAGAAAGCAACCATCGATGTTATGTTTCTAAAGTATGGTATACCTCAGGATGGCACAATTGAATATGAAATAGCAAATGAGTTATGCATTTCAGATACAAGAGGGATGGTGACAATGAAAGATGGCAAAGCAACAATAAACGCAGGGACAAGTAAAGTGCCCGGATTTCGCGATATACAACTCAAGTTGAAATTATTTGGAACGACTTATGAACATCATGTAAAAATTGGATTCTCACCAGAGAAAATAGTTACTTACACTCAGGAGCCTTCGGACTTTAAAGAATGGTGGAATAAGAATATTGCAGAAAATTGTAAAAAGCCTCTAAAATATTCCAAAGAACTGTATAAGCTTTATTGTACAGAAAATGTTGACTGCTACCTTGTGAAACTGGAAGTAAGTGAGGTACAACAGGCCTTTTATGGATTTCTGCTTTGTCCTAAACTTATGCAAAAAGCTCAACATCCGGTTGTACTTTGTCCGCCAGGTGCAGGTATCAAAGCAAACCGCGATCCGCTAAGCAAGAACTATTATACTGAAAAGGGTTGTATCCGCTTTGTGGTAGAAATTCATGGAATCAATCCGACCTATCCCGAAGAGGTTTATGAAGATATTCGTTCTGCTTTCGATGGTCGTGTAAAAGGATACCTCTATCAAGGTCTTGACAACAAGGAGCACTATTATATGAAGCATGTATATCTGGGACTTGTAAAGTGCATTGATTTCCTTACTTCACTCCCAGAATGGGATGGGAAAAATGTTATAGTACAAGGAGGAAGTCAGGGAGGTGGACTGGCCATCGTTACTGCCGGACTTGACAATCGCGTTACTCAGTGTGTAGTAAACCATCCTGCTCTTGCTGATATGGCACGAGCAAAAATAGGGGGAGTAAGTGGATTTCCACACTTCTCTGAAAAGGAACAACTACTTACTGAAGCTAATCTGCAAACAATACCCTACTTTGATGTTGTCAATTTTGCAAAATATGTCAAGGCAAAAACATTTATGACATGGGGGTATAATGACAATACTTGTCCTCCCACTACTAGTTATGCTGTTTGGAATACACTGAAATGCGAAAAAGAGAAGTTGGTTACCCCTATCAATGAACATTGGACTTCTGACACCACCAACCGACTGCAATTGGATTGGATTATCGAACATTTGAATTAAATATACTAACTTTAAAAAACTATTCATAATGAAAAAAACATTTCTTATTGTGATAGCACTACTTGTTTTCACACTTCTGAAAGCGCAGACAAGTTCAAACACCATCACTAATGATGTATTCTGGTATACAACTACAAGAACTCCTATTTACAGCCAGGGTGGCGGGATATTCCGATTCCCCGATCCGGCAACAGGTATCGAACATTATTACTGGTATGGTGTGCATTATTCCGGAGCAGAGACTTACCTTGCCAGTCCAACAGGAAAGAACAGTGATACTGGCTTTAAATCTGTTACCTGCTATAAATCCGACGATCTGGTAAACTGGACATTTGTTAGTGATGTAATGACATCCTCTTCGCTGACAGGAGCCTATTGGCTGGGGCGCCTCGGTGTGGCATACATTGCTGATGCTAAGAAATATGCCCTGGTGGTCCAATACAACAACAATGTACTAATTGCTACATGCGCTACACCTACAGGACTGTTTCAGAAACAAAGTACTATAGATATGACATCAATGATAGGAACTCCCAACACAGGTGACCAGACTGTTTTCACAGATGATAACGGAAAGTCTTACCTTGTATATTCGTATGGCAGTGGACGTTCAAAGATTTACCTCTCTGAAATTGGTCTTAAGGATGGCATTATAACCCTGCTGGATTGCAATCAGGTTTACACCGGATCAGGTCGCGAGGGTAACTGTATGTTCAAGTATAAAGGGAAATACTATATTTGCGCTTCCGACCTCTATGGATGGAATTCGTCCAACGTTTATTACCTTGAATCCAACAGTATATACGGTCCGTATACCCCGACTAACAGCATGGTAAAAATGCCTGGTGCAGTCAACGACTTCGGACATGTGACACAAACAGGATTCTTCTATACAGTAAAAGGTACTAAGGAAGAAACTGTGGTTTACTGTGGCGATAGATGGTCTGATTTTGCCGGTAATGGTAACGGATATAACCAGTGGTGCCCCATTTCATTTGTCAACAATGCTCCCTATTTCAATTCTTTGAGCCAGTGGAGTCTGAATGCTGAAACCGGCGAGTGGTCAGTAGGTAAGGATAATAATTACGTCCTGAATGGCAGTTTTGATGCCGACAGGGTGAATATTCCAAGTTCAAACAAACCTGTGCAAACCTACCTGAGTGGGTGGAGCTTCGTTGTCAGCAAAGGAAATACGATTGCCGTGGGTGGCGCTCATTCCCCGGTGCTGAATGCCTCTAATTCCAGCACCGACCGCGCCACCGTCATTGGAAACAAATGCCTGAACATTATGGATTCGGTTGATTATACACGAAAGATTTTTCAAAAAATTTCATCAACGACTTACGTTCCACTCACGGACGGTAAATACAAACTGTCTGCCAAAGTGAAAAGTGGAAGTGTGTTCAATGCCTTGTATATGTATGCTTTAAGTAACAACGTAACTTACAAAACTGATATACCTTACAGCGACAGTCAATGGCACAGTGTGGAGATAATTGATGTGATTGTAAAAAATGGTAATGTTGAGATAGGCTTTATGGCTGATGGTGCTGCACTTGCCTGGTGCAGGATTGATGATGTGAAACTTGTAAAAACAGGCGAACTCGATGAGCCGAATGCTGTGGACAATGTACTTCAGTCAGATGCGATTGCTTCGAAAATTGAATACTTTACTACTAATGGGCAAAAAACAGATAATCCACAAAAGGGAATGTACATCGTTCGTAAAACATTCGATGGTTATACCGAGACAACTAAGATATTAAGATAAAGCTTTAATAATTGACGTTTATGACAAAGTTTCAGATTATATTAACGTTCTTGATGACAGTTTCGTCAACCTTCCCGCAGAACGGAAACAGTCAGATCACAAAGCAGAAAGAGATTGACGAAGGAGGAAGTGGATTGTTTAAGGCCATTGCTGTGAGCGAAAAGTCTCTGCCGCAGTATGTGGTTTATCGCCCGAAAAATCTTTATTGGGCTTCAACACGTGAGAAGAAGTTGCCTGTAATCATTTGGGGTAATGGCGGATGTATGGATACCTCGGTGGGTTACGAACGCATGCTAACGGAGATTGCATCGCAGGGATATATCGTAATTGCCATAGGCGAAATACAGTTGGTGTATGGCGATCGTAAGGAGGTACATACTCCTTCAACCATGATGGCTGATGCTGTAAATTGGATATGCAGGCAGGTAAAGGATAAGAACAGCGATTACTACGATTGCGTGGATACTACAAAAATGGCAGCAGCAGGACATTCATGCGGGGGAGCTCAGGTACTGAGCAATTCCACTGAACCCCGGCTGAAAACATATCTTATACTGAATGCCGGTATGGGCGATATGGAGATGGCCGGGGCGAATAAAGGTTCGCTTGACGTGTTGCATGGTCCGATTCTCTACCTTACCGGAGGCGAATGGGATGTTGCATACAGAAATGCTCAACTTGATTTCGACCGCATCTCAAAAGTACCTGTAGCCTATGGTGATATGTCTAAGGCCGGACATTGTGGTACCTATAAAGAAAAAGGTGGTGGCGATTTTGGAAGAATGGTATTGGCATGGCTCGACTGGCAACTGAAAGGCAAAACTCAGCAAAAGAACGTATTCCTCGAATCAGACCTCGGTGCTTTTCCTGGCTGGACCATGAAACAAAAAAATTTCGGAAATGGTAATACTGTCAGTGAACTCTGGATAACTAACAATTCAAGAAAAATTTATGGAATAGTTAGCGAACCAACATCTAAAGATAAGAAGGGTGTGGCTATCATTAGCCATGGCTTTAATGGTACGCATCATTTTGGCCGCGATTATTTCAAAACGCTCAACGAACTTGGATATATGGTATATACTTTTGATTATCCCTGTGGATCTGTAAATAGTAGAAGTGATAACAATACAATAAACATGTCCGTCATTGACCAGAAAGAAGATCTCAAAGCAATAGTACACTATTTTCAACAACAACCGAATGTAGATAAGAATAAGATTGTGCTTATTGGTGAAAGTCAGGGAGGATTTATTTCTGCTCTAGCCGCTGCTGATTTAAAGGAGCAAGTTAGCCGACTAATACTAATTTATCCGGCTCTATGCATTCCCGACAATTGGAACCAGCGTTATCCAAACATCAAAGACATTCCTGATGTTACAAAGTTATGGAATGTTCCTTTAGGGCGCCGGTTTTTCGAACAACTTCGAAATATAGATGTTTACAAGACTATTACTAACTATAAAGGGCCTGTACAGATTGTCCATGGCTCAAAAGATGCGGTAGTCCCATTGAGTTACTCTGAAAAAGCGATGAAACAATATGAGCAAGCACATCTCGGAGTTATACCCGGTGCCGGCCATGGATTTAAGCCAAACGAACGTGAAATATCCAATCTTTTTGTAAAAGAGTTTCTGTCTGATTAATGAGCTTGTTGTTGCAGCTCTTTCGGATTATCATATCTTATATTCGGAAGGAGCTGTTTTATACTCCTCTGTGAAACAACGGGTAAAGTAACTTGGATTAGAAAACCCAACCATATACATCACTTCTGAAACAGTGAACGTACCTTTAGCCAACAGTGAAGCTGCCTTTTTCAGACGTTGGTCACGTATGTATGAAACGGTTGTCATGCCTGTCATGGACTTTATCTTACGGTATAATTGCTTACTGCTGATACCACTCAGTGTACTGAGCGTGTTGACATTGAGTTCAGGGTCGGATAAATTGTCTTCAATCAGCTTGGTTATCTTCAATAAAAACTTTTCGTCTTGCGACAATACACCATCTTCACCGGCCTTTGCTAGCAGTTGCAACCTCAACTGAGTAGCTAGGTATTCGTTGTCACTGAGCAGTTCCTTTTCCTTTTGTTTTACTTTGAAGAGAATTGCTTGATGTTCTTCGCGTTCTTTCTTTATCCGTATGCGTTGCCGTATGTTAAAGTAAATTCCATAGATCAAACCGATGAGCAACAACAGGTAAACGGCTTTTGCAAGTGTTGTGGCATACCATGGAGCATTGACAGTTAGTTCAAACACTATAGCTTCTTCTGTAATTTTGGCTGACCGGATTGAGAGTTTATAAGTTCCTGGATTTAGATTTGTAAGGATAATAGAGTTGAAGTGGGAATGTACCGGAACCCAATCTCCATCATCGACACGGTACTGATAATTGTGGAAAAGTTCTCCAGAATAATTGAAATCTGAAAACAGGATTTCAACCATTTTATCCTCGGGATTTAGTGACAACCGGTTTTGCAGAATATTGCTGTGACACACATACCATTTGTCATTGATTATAATATCAGTTATTACCAGACTTCTCTTTGTGTCAATCTTGTTGAGATTCTTTGTATTCAGTATAGAAAAACGATCTGTTCCACCTAGTAGAACCACTCCATTTCTCCCATCGTAGTATGCCGAGAGGTAATTTTCTTCTAAACCGTATTTTTCGAGAAGCAGTTTCTCTCTTTCCGATTTCATAGAGAGATTTTCGCGTTGCATTGTTTTATTCACAATGACAGTATGCGAAGCCATATCAATCGTTGCAATGTATGTAGCGGTGAATGTAGTAATTAAAAGATCTTTATTACCTGTCTCCCGGATTCCATACACCCAGTTATAAGGATCTTCGTTAATTTTAAATCGCTGAAACTGACTTGATACTTCATCGTAAAGCATTAAACCCATATCACCACCTATATAAATATGTCCTATCCTATCCTCAAAGATATTCCTTACACGATTATGAGGCAAAGGATATAGGTCATCATTCATTCGGTACCATTTGAACGTCTGTTTTTCTCTCCCAAGCTGCTCAATGCATAACAAGCCATTCGCACCACCAAGCCATTGACGTCCTTTGGAATCGCTGTACGTACAGAAAAACTGGTTTCCAGTTCCTTCGCCGGTGATAGCCGGTAAGTAATAAGTGGTCATCAATCTGTCGTCCGGCAATATTGAAACACCGCTGTTTGTGCCTATCCAGATATTATTGCTCCGATCCTTGAAAATACTCCAGACGGCATCTCCTGCAAGCGAATTCTCACGCCTTGCATCGTGTCTGACAATTCTCACCTGCTGATCCTTCCCTACGATATAAAGTCCGTTGTCAGTGCCAACAAGTACATTGCCCCACATATCGGCACAAAGTGATTTTGCCACAGGCATAGCGATACTGAATAATTTTTTCCTGGCTTGATTACTCCAGGCTGTAATATTAGAAGCTGTACCTAACCACAGTAGGTCTTGCTGCTTATCGGAGAGAAAACAGGTGGCATACGATATACACTCGGCGATTTTTCCCAATTGCTTGTTTTTCAATGAATAACTGTACACCGCATTATCAGTACCAATATACAGGTAGGTCTCATCGCTGTACATCGAAACAATATTTTCCGGACATGGTTCCAGTTTTATCCCGTTTTTGTAAATGGCTTTACCTGTTGCTACCCAGAGGGTTGAGGCTGTTCGAGTGATATCTTTAACCATTTCATCATTGGCATAGGACAATAAACGGAAAGTGTAAGTATTCAGGTTGAAACTCAGTACGCCTTTGTTGCAGCCAATTAGCAGGCTATCATCTTCAGCAAAGAGACAGTTGAAACTTCCGGTATCAATACTGTCAATTGCGGATTCCTCTACTGCCCTTTTTATCAGGTGATAACCATCATAGCTATACAAGCCACTTTCGGCAGCCAACCAAATCATTCCATCGGGCGATTGAACTATACCTCTTACGCATAGCTTTTTTGTCACACCATCAATATTGTTGAAAGCGTAATACTGCTGTTGTATTGCCTTGCTGTCTATCAGAAACAGAGCTAAGATTATTAATATAAATATTTTACGAAATGCCGTTCTGCTGATTGTCCTGAAAAGCATAGTGTTAAATTTTTCAGGCAAAGAGATAATTTTATTATTAATAAGACTCTGTATCATTAAGATTATTACTTTCGATGCAAAACTAATAATAATAATTTACAATACGTTATGCTTACTAAATTATATGGTGGAACATTGCTTTGTAAATACAATTGATAGTTAGCGAGAGCAAGCCTGTTTTTTAATTTGTATTTCAGCGTATCGGATTATATTTCCAGTAATTGTTAGCATAGAAAATAATTGAATATTGTATCAAATTTACACGATGATGCAACAAAAATGACAGAAGATTCTTACTTTCGAATATAATTTTGTACCGTGTTCGAACATCAAAAATTATCAGAAAATAAATCAATCTGACAAACTAATTCAAACTTAAATTTAGTATCATGACTTTTAAAGAACAAAAGAATCTTTTCAGACGATTAGTGTTGACTGCATTTTTTGCAATGACAACATTAGTGTTGTTTGCACAGAATACCGGCATTGGCGGGCTTGTAACTTCTGCTGACGATGGACAGCCGTTAATTGGTGTCACCGTAATAGTAAAAGGTACAACCAATGGAACTACTACCGATGTAGATGGAAGGTATTTTATTAAATCAACCACAGATAACCCTGTTTTAGTATTCTCGATGGTGGGAATGAAAAAAACGGAAGTAGCCGTTAAAAATATAACCACTGTAAATTTGGTGATGGAGTCGGATACCAAAATGCTCGAGCAGGTTGTGGTTACCGGTTACACTTCGCAGAAAAAAGCCGACCTGACCGGTGCTATTTCGGTGGTGAATGTTGGTGAAATGATGAAACAGAGCGAGAATAATCCGATAAAAGCACTTCAGGGACGCATACCGGGTGTTAATGTAACTACAAATGGAAATCCGAGTGGTGCTTCTACCGTTAGAATCCGCGGTATTGGTACACTGAATAACAACGACCCGTTGTATATTATCGATGGAGTTCCCACCAAAGGCGGAATGCATGAGCTTAACTCAGCTGATATTGAAAGCATTCAGGTTCTTCGCGATGCTTCAGCTGCCAGTATCTATGGTTCGCGTGCCGGTAATGGTGTTATAATTATCACCACCAAAAAAGGAAAAGAAGGTAAGACCCGCGTAAATTTCGACAGTTATGTAACTACTGCCCGTTACGGAAAAGTGATTGATATGCTCAATACCAAACAATTTGGTGAAGCACAATGGCAGGCCATGATCAACAGCGGAGTTGATCCGAATACCAATCAGATTGGTTACATGTATGATTATAGTTACGATGACAATGGAAATGCAGTGTTAAACGGAATTCGTGTTCCGAAATTCATTGATGCCCGCGATGGAACGAATACCATGTTGTCGTCCAATACCGATTGGTTTAGTGAGATTACTCGTCCGGGATTGGCACAATCGTACAATTTGTCGGTGAGCAGCGGAACTGATAAAGCCAACAGTTTTTTCTCGCTTGGTTATTACGACAATCAGGGAACCATCAAAGAATCGTACTTTAACCGTATTTCAGCCCGTATGAATTCGTCGTACAAGTTGCTGGGCGATATGATTACCATTGGTGAAAATTTTACCATCAATCATACTGCTGAGCTTCAGGCTCCGGGCGGAGTACTCGATTTGTCAATCCTGGCTTTACCCATAATGCCTGTAAAAACTATTGATGGAGATTGGGGAAGTGTAACATCGGGAATGCGCGACAGAGATAATCCTGCACGAATTCTGGATGCCAATAAAGATAATCCCTACAGTTACTGGCGTACTTTTGGTAATACCTATATCGATATTCAACCAGTCAAAAATCTCCATATCAAAAGCAGCTTCGGAGTGGATTATTCCAATTATTATCAACGCGTGCTTACCTATAGTTTTGGAGGACGTTTGGGTTCTGATCTCACTTCGTCCAAAATGATTCAAAGTCATTCGTTGAAATGGAACTGGACAAATACGGCAACCTACGATTTTAAAATCGACCGCCATCAGTTCAGTTTACTGGCTGGTACAGAAGCTATGAAACAAAGCGATATGAATTTCTCAGCCGAAAGAAGAACTTACGAACTGGAAGACCCGAATTATATGTGGCCTTCGGCCGGAGTTGGCGAAATGTACACTACAGGTAGTGCCACCGGATATTCACTATTGTCTTTGTTTGGTAAAGTGGATTATACTTTCGATGAAAAATACCTGGCTTCAGTAACCGTTCGTCGCGATGGATCTTCCCGGTTTGGGAAACAAAATCGTTTTGCCACTTTCCCCGCATTTTCAGCCGGTTGGCGCATCAATCAGGAAAG
This sequence comes from uncultured Paludibacter sp., assembly GCA_964396705.1. Lineage (GTDB taxonomy): Bacteria > Bacteroidota > Bacteroidia > Bacteroidales > Paludibacteraceae > Paludibacter. Next base: position 3,261 of record CAYNHC010000071.1, on the reverse strand, counting down.
TTTCATGGAAAATGCCAAAGATGTGGTTTCCGATTTGAAACTTCGTGTTGGTTGGGGACAAACAGGTAATCAGGAGATTGATAACTTTGCCAATCGTACGCTTATTATTGCCAATTATATTGGCGAAACCGGCGCGGGAATTAATACCGGCACTGCCTATGATATTAGTGGCGAAGATACGGGTATGTTGCCTTCGGGTTATCAATCCATTCAGCAAGCTAACGATGCCATTAAATGGGAAACCACGACGCAAACGAATGTTGGACTTGATTTCGGATTCTTCGATCAGAGTTTATACGGAAGTTTGGAGTGGTATTTCAAACAAACCGATAATATTTTGGTGAGACCACCCTACCTCGGAGCCATTGGAGAAGGTGGCGACCATTGGGTGAACGGAGCTTCGATGGAAAATCAGGGAGTTGAATTTACACTGGGATACAGAGGTAAAACTTCTTTCGGACTGGAATATGATTTAACAGGAAATATTTCAGGATATAGGAATAAAATAACCAAATTGCCGGAAAGTGTGGTGAATAATTATGGTGGAAACGGAACTACGGATAACATATTGGGTAAACCGATTAATTCGTATTACGGATATGTAGCCGATGGACTTTTCCAAACTCAGGAAGAAGTGGACAATTATGCCGCACAAACAGGAAAAGGTATTGGTCGCATACGCTACAAAGATATTGATGGCAATATGGTGATTGACGAAAAAGACAGAACATGGCTAGGAAATCCGCACCCCGATGTTGAATACGGATTGAACATTGTACTCGAGTGGCAGGGTATTGATTTGACAGCCTTCTTCCAGGGAGTTGTTGGAAATGAAATCAACAACACCGTAAAACGCTTTACCGATTTCTGGGCAGTGGATGAGTTGGGCTCGAACAAAGGAACCCGCGTGCTTGACGCATGGTCGCCAATCAATACCACTTCGGATATTCCGGCACTTTCGTTCAGCGATTTGAATAACGAAAAACGATTTTCATCCTACTATATCGAATCTGGTTCGTATCTGAAGTTGCGCAATCTACAGTTGGGTTACACACTTCCGGCAAGCATTAGCCGAAAAATCAAAATGGATAAAACACGCTTTTATGTGAGCGGACAAAATCTGATGACGTTAAAAAGTAAGAACTTTACCGGTCTCGATCCTGAAAATCCAAATTTAGGGTATCCTGTTTCGACTACATTCACAGTAGGTTTAAATGTTGGTTTTTAATTTCACTTTAAATAATACAATTCAAAAATGAAAAAATTAAATACAATCCTATTGACATTGATGTCTGTTTTCACGTTCTATTCGTGTCAGGATTTTTTGGAAGTTCCTTCGTACGGAATACTTACGGAAGATAACCTTACAGGAGTTAAACAGATTGAAAACGAGGTGGTTTCGGCTTACGCAGCTATTGGAAACGATGAAGTAAACAGACCGTTGAGTTTGTGGAACTACGGTAATGTACGGTCGGACGATGCATATAAAGGCGGTAATGACCAGAATGATGGTGATTTTCTTCACTTTCTGGAAATTTCGTCACCTTCTATCGGTAATGAAACCTGGTATACTGATGTGTTCTGGTATCGGAATTATGTGGCTATTTCACGTGCAAATTTTGCTTTGCGTTTATTAAATAACGTTAGCGAAGAAGATATGCCGAATAAGAAAATACGTATGGCTGAAATGCGTTTCCTTCGCGGACACATGCATTTTATTCAGAAAATAATTTTCAAAATGGTTCCTTACATCGACGAAACAATGTCGGCCGAAGATATTGCTAATGTATCGAATGTGAAATATACGAACGATGAACTCTGGCAAAAGATTGCAGATGATTTCCAGTATGCATACGATAATCTGCCAACAAGTCAGACCGAAGTGGGACGTGCCAACAAATATGCAGCAGCTGCTTATCTGGCTAAAGTATATCTGTACAAAGCTTACCGTCAGGACGAAATGCATAATGTCATTTCGGTTGATGCCGGCGATTTACAAAAAGTACTCGATCTTACGGCTTATGTGATGACTTCACCTTACCGCTTGGAAAACGATTTTGCGTATAATTTTCTTCCCGGTGAATACGAAAACGGTCCCGAATGTCTTTTTGCAGTACAATATTCTACGGATGATGGAACAACTTACGGTCGATTGAACATGGGTAATGCACTCACAACACCGACTCCGGGTGGCGATTTTAATAAACCAAGTCAGGATTTGGTTAATGCATTCAAAACAACAAACGGATTACCGCAGTTTGATACATTCAGTACAACGGATTACGTTGAAACAACCGATAAAACCGATCCGCGTTTGTTTCATACAGTTGCTATTCCCGGCAAACCATACAAATATACGAATGTAAATTTCGAGCGAAACCAGTCACGTAACCCCGGTATGTACGGTTATTATTCTTCACTCAAGGAAAATGTGGATCCGGCAAGTGAATTTTATGTAAAGACCGGTCCGTGGTTCGCCAATACCAAAAACAATATTGTCATACGTTTTGCTGATGTGATACTGATGCGTGCCGAAGCACTTATTGAAACAGGAAACTATGCTGATGCATTGCCACTGATTAATCAGGTTCGAAACCGTGCCAAAGTAAGCACCGGACTAATTGGATTTGCTGTTTCTAAAGTTAATATTCAAACTTATCAGGATGGTGTAAATTGCACCTGGACACAGGATTACGCACGTAAGGCTTTACGCTGGGAGCGTCGTTTGGAATTTGCTATGGAAGGCAGTCGTTTCTTCGATCTGGTACGCTGGGGAATTGCCGATTCGGTATTAAATGCATATTATCTGAATCAGGCACCAACACATACTTTCTTTCAGGGAGCTCAGTTCACCAAAAACAAAAATGAATATGTGCCAATTCCTATTCAGCAAATTAATTTCAGCAAAGGTATTTATCAACAGAATTACGGATTTTAAAAACAGAATAAAATGAAGAAAGTTATATATTATATCCTGCTCATACTGATACCGGTAATCACATTTAATTCATGTGTCGATGAAGTTAAAAGCGTTTTAGATACAACGGGAGATGTGGATATTCACTCTTTCACTATCAATGGCGTAGAAGGCACAATCAATGCAGATAATTCCACCATTTCGGTTATTTTACCTGCAGGATCAGCACTAACAGGTTTGTCGCCTGTTGTAGGGCTTGCAGATGGAGCAGAAGTAACCCCAAATAATGGTGAGGCAGTTGATTTTGCTGATAATAATGGCAATTTGCTAACAGTAACCTATAC